>UREN01000116.1 GCA_900546885.1 uncultured Oscillospiraceae bacterium | reverse complement strand
TTTTTTTTTTTTTAATGATACGGCGACCACCGAGATCTACACTCTTTCCCTACACGACGCTCTTCCGATCTTCTGTTGTCTATGCACAAACTGTGCGTGAGGATGCTCCTTTACATATAAGTCAGGACGCATATTTCTCTCAAGTGCTCTTATTTGCACAGGTGGCGCCTCAGGAGTTTTCTCTTTCAGACCCGTACCATTTTTCCGATATCTCTATCGGCCCTGCCAAAGACGCCCCCGCGAGTGCTGTATATGTGGGCCCGTTATGGGAGGTTGCCGAATATGCGAACCAGGGTTATGCGGTGACGCCCTTTGCCCAATGGGGCGTTGCTGTACCGCCTGCAGAATGATTCGGCATGATTTCTTATTGATTCAAAAAGGAGTTGACCTTTAGAAATGGACCTGAAACTTTGCGAAACCATTACAAATGCCTTTGGCCCTTCCGGCTTTGAAAACGATGTGGCTGCAGCCGTGCAGGCGGCGCTGCCCGCGGGCTCGCAGCGTGATGCGATGCAAAACGTATATGCCCCCTTTGCCCCGCTGAGCGGCAAGCCCGTTGTTCTGCTGGATGCCCATCTGGACGAAGTGGGCTTTATGGTGCAAAGCATCACGGCAAATGGCCTGGCAAAGCTGGTGCCGCTGGGCGGCTGGGTAGAGCACAATGTGCCTGCGCACATCTTCCAGATTCGCACGCGCAAAGGCGGCATGGTGCGCGCCGTGACAGCCTCTAAGCCGCCTCATTTCATGAGCGCGGCCGAGCGCCAGGCGCCGCTTTCCATGGACAGCATTCTGCTGGACGCCGGGGTTTCTTCGCGCGAGCAGGCGCTGGCGCTTGGCATAGAGCCCGGCTGCCCCGCCGCGCCCGAAGTAGCGTTTTCTTACAATGAGGCCACTGGCTTTGCATTGGGCAAAGCGTTCGATTGCCGCCTTGGCTGTGCCTGCCTGGTAGAGCTTGCCCGTGCGCTGCAGGGCGCCAACCTGGCGGTGGACGCCGTGGCCGCCTTTTCCACCCAGGAGGAAGTAGGCCTGCGCGGTGCCAAGGTGACGGCGGAAAGGCTGCGCCCCCGCCTTGCTATTTGTCTGGAGGGCACGCCCGCCGATGACACTTTCGCCCCGGCCGGTGAGGCGCAGGGCGTGCTGGGCGCGGGGGTGCAGATACGCCACCGGGACGGCAGCATGGTAGCACACCCCGGCTTTGTTGAGTTTGCGCGCACGGTGGCCCAGAAAGGCGGCATCCCCCATCAGCTGGCTGTGCGCACGGGCGGCGGCACGAACGGCGGTTCTATTCACCTTGCGCCGGGCGGCGTGCCAACGCTGGTGCTGGGCATTCCGGTGCGTTATGCGCACACGCATTATGGGTACAGCGCAGCGGCAGACTATGACGCCGCACTGGCCCTTTCCGGCGCACTTTTGCGCGCACTGACCCCGCAGGTGGTGGACGAGCTGAGCCCGGCTGTGACGCTTTGAAGGCACAGGGGGCCGGCAGGGGTTTCCTTTTCCCCGCACAAAAACGGGCCGCGGGGCTGCACCTATATAACAAAATGACAATCATTTTCGGGAACGGCTGGCCCCGGCTATGCCGTTCCTTTCTTTTGCATCGCATGCAGCAAAGATGCAAAAGGCCCCCGGGGTTCATAAAAACTGCCCATTTGCTGCCTGCCCATTTTTGACCAGGCCATTGCGCGAACATCCGTTTTGTTTCAGCACACATTTTGCCGGCTGGTTTATAAGGCTTTCTGAAAACTTTATCCCGGCGTTTCCCCTTGACAAATCTTTGCGGAGATGCCATAATAACAGTGTTATATAGCAGCGTTATATGAAAGGATGGATGTGCGTGGGAGACGCAGAGAAAACTACTTTGCGCTTGATTCATTCAGCAGCGATGCAGGAATTTCTTGAGAAGGATTTCGCCTCTGCCTCCTTGCGAAATATTGTAAAAAAAGCAGGCGTTACAACGGGCGCATTTTACGGCTATTACGCCAGCAAAGAAAACTTGTTTGAGGCCCTGGTTTGTAAGCAATATGAGCACTTCATTGCGCTTTTTCGAAAAGCACAGCAAGATTTTGCCAATATCCCGCAGGAAGAGCAGCCGAAACATCTGGGCGATATATCCGGCGCTTGCATGGAGGAAATGCTTTTGTATGCCTACCAGCATTTAAATGTGTTCAAGCTGATTCTTTGCCATTCGGAAGGGACGCGTTTTTCAAAGCTGATTGACGAAATGGTTGAAATAGAAATTAAGGGAACGC
>UREN01000115.1 GCA_900546885.1 uncultured Oscillospiraceae bacterium | reverse complement strand
TGACCAGCCGCGCGGATTCGCGCGAATCCCGTATTGCATCCTGTGCGATTGCGCTGCTGCTCGCACATCACTACCGGCAGACGCCGCCCTGAAAATCATGGCGTTATTTTTTGCATATTTGCGGCCAAACATCTTGCCCGGTCACTTCGGCTTTTACCTGCAGGTAACTGCACACCGTGGCGGCAATGCAGCCAAATCCTGCAATGGTGCCAAGGTTTACGCCCGGCTTTACCTTTTGGCCAAAGGCCAGGAAGGGGACATACTCGCGCGTGTGGTCTGTGCTGCGCGTATAGGCGGGGTCGCAGCCATGGTCGGCTGTGACGATAAGCATATCGTCTTCCCGCAGGAGGGGAAGCAATTGCGCCAGCGTCTCGTCAAACGAGGTAGCCGCGGCGGCATAGCCGTCCACATCGCGCCGGTGGCCGTACAGCATGTCAAAATCTACCAGGTTCACAAAGGCAAGGCCGTTGAAATCTTCCTGCGCCAGGCGAAGCAGCACCTGCTGGCCCTCGGGGTTGCCAGAAGTGGGGATGGCCCGCGTGACGCCCTGCCCGGCAAAGATGTCATTGATTTTGCCCACGGCAATTACATCCAGCCCCGATGCGGAAATCTCATCCAGCATGGTTTTGGCCGGCGGCTGCAGCGAGAAATCATGGCGGCGCGGCGTGCGGCGGAAATCATCCCGGCAGGTGCCTTCAAACGGCCGTGCAATTACACGGCCCACGCCGTGCTTGCCTGTCAGGATGCTGCGGGCGATGCGGCAATATTCATAAAGCTGCTGCGGCGGCACAATGTCCTCGTGCGCGGCAATCTGAAACACGGAATCTGCCGAAGTGTACACGATAAGGGCCCCGGTGCGCAGGTGTTCTTCGCCGTAATCCTTCAGTACCTCGGTGCCGGAATAGGGCTTGTTGCAAAGCACGGCACGGCCGGTGCGCTGTTCAAATTCCTGAATAATCTCCGGCGGAAAGCCGTCCGGATAGGTGGGCAGCGGCGCGGGACTTTCCACCCCCGCAATCTCCCAGTGGCCAATGGTGGTATCTTTGCCCATCGAGCGCTCTTGCAGGCGGGCGAAGGCGCCAATGGGCTCGGCCTGCGGCTGCTGCGGCTGCACGCCGTCCAAATGGAACAGGCCCAGACGCGCCAGATTGGGGCAGTGGAATTTCGGGCTTTTGCGGATGCTGGCCAGCGTGTTCACACCCCAGTCGCCAAAGGCGTGGGCGTCGGGTTCTTCCCCTACGCCGAAGGAATCCAGCACAACAAGAAAAACGCGTTTGCTCATAACTGTTTTACCTCCTTTGAAGATGATGGACGGCGGACACCGCGGGCATGTGCCGGCGGCGCAGCCGCGCCACACCAATCATACCTGATATAATACAATGCCAAGCTGGCGAAGCAGGTTGGCCCATTCGGGCGAAAGGCCGCTGTCGGTTACTACGGTGTCGATATCGGTCAAATTACAGAAATAGGCCGAGCGCACCACGCCGAACTTGCTGGAATCTGCCACCAGGATGTGCTGGCGTGCCGATTTCAAAATAGCCCGTTTGGTGGCAACCTCGTAGGAATTGGCACAGCTGATGCCCAGTTCTTCATGCACGCCGGCCGCCGAGATAAACACCTTGTTTGCCCGGATGTTGTGAATAAAGGCAACGCCTTCATCGCTTGTGAACATCTGCGTGCCCGGGTGATAAAACCCGCCGGCCATGGCAAGGGCGGCATGCGGCAGGCTGCCCACCTGCATCAGAATGTTGCGGGTATAGCACACAGCCTCAAACTCCAGCGAGGGGGAAATGTTCCGCACAATCTGTTCCGTTGTGGTGCCGGTGTCAAAAATAACACAGTCCCCCGGGGAAATCAACCCGGCTGCGAAATGACCAATCAGCGCTTTCGCCTCGTTCTGCACCTGGGTTTCGCTCTCAAATACATATTCCCGGTTTACCTGCTGGCCCGCGCCAGAGACCACTACGCCGTTTACATTTTTGATAAGGCCGCTTTTTTCAATGGCGGCAAGGTCTCTTCGCACCGTCATCTCGGAAACTTTCAGCATCTGCGCAATGTCCCGAATGGGCATATAGCCGCAGGAGTGGATGATGTCCACCAGGCGGTTCATGCGCAATTCCCGCTTTCCCATGGGCAGCCTACCCTCCTGTCTCTATTTTGTTATTTTTTCCTAGTTTACTACCTTCTTTTGATTTCCTATTTATTTTTTTTTTTTTTTTTTTAATGATACGGCGACCACCGAGATCTACACTCTTTCCCTACACGACGCTCTTCCG
>UREN01000114.1 GCA_900546885.1 uncultured Oscillospiraceae bacterium | reverse complement strand
CCCGGCCGCGGGCCAGGGGGCGCCGCAGGGGCCCGGCACGCCTGCCGCTGGCCCGGCGCCCGTGGATGCACAGGCTGCGGCGCAGGCCGCGGCGCAAAACCCGGTGGTGCAGCAGGCCATGCAGCTGGTGCAGCGGGCGCGGCGCAGCGAGGGCGAGCGCGTGCTGAACAGCCAGATACGCCGCATCAGCGAGCTGGACCCGGCCGTAAAAACGCTGGCCGACATTGCAGGCATGGACACCTTCCCCCAGTTCGACGCGCTGGTGCGCAGCGGCGTGCCGCTGGACGTGGCCTACAAGGCCGTGAACTTCGAGCGCCTGGCCCGCGGCCAGGCAGCGGCGGCCCGGCAGGCGGCCATCAACGCGGCGCGCGGCAAGGGGCATCTGGCCCCGGCGGGCGGCGAAGGCCCCGCGCCCGGCGGCCTTACGGAAGAGGAATATGCCGAATGGGCCAACTTTGGCATTTCGCGCAAAGAGGCCGAACACTATGCCAAAAAATACCGGCAGTAGCCGGCCGGGCACGCCCCGGCCGCCCTGCGCGGCAAACCACAAACGCAAAGAGAGGAGAAAACAGAATGTTCAAAATTGCAAAGCGCGCCCTGGGCGCGGTGGAACCCTTTGAATACCTGCCCAGCGACGCACAGCTGGCCCTGGGCAGCGCCGCCACCCTGGGCAGCGGCGGCAAGCTGGCGCAGGCCACGGCCACCGCGGCCCCCACGCACATGGTGATGGGCGAAAAGACGGCAGACGGGCTGTACCCGGCCCTGCGCGTGCTGCCCACCACCGTGTTTGAAACGCAAAGCAGCGCCACTGTGGCGGCCACCCTGGTGGGCAGCAAGGTGACGCTGGGCGCCGACGCCGCAAGCGTCACCGCCACCACCGATAGCGGCGTGTTCACCATAGATTGGACGGACGGCACCGCAACCAACAGCCGCGTGCGCGGCCATTTCGAATGAGAGACAGAGAGGAGAGACGAGCATGGCAGGCATTATTTTTTCCAAGGGCTCGGGTTTGAACGAAAGCATCTACGGCAAAAGCCAGGAGCCCATCCGCGCTGTGATTGAGAAAAACGTGGAGGCGTTTGAGCAGCAAAGCCAAATCAAAAACGTGTTTTTCATGGACAGCACCCGCAACTACGCCGAAAAATACACGCAGGAGACAAGCCTTGGCAACTTCGAGGACGTGGGCGAGAACGGCGCCTACCCCAAAACCAGCATGCAGGAGGGCTATGCCAAAGTGCTGGAGCCCACCACCTGGAAAAGCTCGTTTGAGGTGACGCAGGAGATGGTGGAGGACGCAAAGTACGGCAAAATTAAAAGCCGCGCCAACATCTTTGCCACCAGCTTCAACCGCACGCGCGAAGAGTTTGCCGCGGGGCTTCTGGCGGGCGGCGTGGCCGAAAAAACCACCATTGGCGGGCGCGAATACTCCACCGCCTCGGCGGACGGCGCGGCGCTGTTTTCCACGGCGCACCCGTCCATCACGGGCGGCACGGGCGCCCAGTGCAACGCCTTTCAGGGGGCCTTTTCCACCTATGTGCTGGATAAAGTGCAGGATTCCATGCAGAGCTTCACAGACGACGACGGCCATCTGCTGAACGTGACGCCGGATACCATCCTCATCCCCAACGTGGGCGAGCTGAAGCGCGCCGTGCTGGCGGCCGTGGGCAGCGAGCTGGACCCCGAAACCAGCAACAACGCCATCAACTTCCAGGCCGGGCTGTGGAACGTGCTGGTGTGGAACTACCTGCCCAAGGCCATTGGCGGCAAGCCCTATTTCATCATGATGGATTCGAAGTTCAAAGACGACTACATGTGCCTGCCGTTTTTGGACCGCCTGCCCCTGACGGTGAAAAGCGACATAGACCCGAACACCGACGCCAACGTGTTCAAGGGCCGCGCGCGCTTTATGGCGGGCTTCAACAACTGGCGCTGCATTTCCATCTGCGGCGAGGGCATCACGGGCACGGCCATCACCGCGCCGGTGAAAAGCCGCAACGTGAAAGTGGTGAACAGCGAAAGCGAGCCCGTGCCCACCAAGGCCGTTACGGCCTGACACAGCGCGCAGCATGCGCGGCATGGCCGCCGGGGGGCGCACCCGGCGGCCGTTTTCTTTGTGCGCGGGCCCCGGCCCGCGCACAAAGAAAGCGCACAGAAGAAAGGAAGGAAACCGCGCGATGAAAAAAAGGGGAAAAAGCGATTTTTGGAACAGGCGCGAGGCCTTTGCGCGCGCAATAGAGCGCGACAAAAAAGAAAAAAGCGAAGAGCAAGAGGAGAGGAAAGAGAATGAAATAAGAGGAGGAAGGAGTGAGTGATTAACGATAGGATAGTATA
>UREN01000113.1 GCA_900546885.1 uncultured Oscillospiraceae bacterium | reverse complement strand
GGATTGCCGGGCCCTTTGCTTTGCGCAGGGCTATTCCTCATAATCCAGGTTTTGAAAAAGCGGGCTGGCCCAAAAATCGGCAAACGGCACCCCAAGCCCCTGGCATATCTTTTTCAGCGTGGTCACCCCGGTGTTCCGGATGGGCGAGGCGTCGCGAAGCATGGCGTCCAGGGTGCTGTGATGGATGCCGGCGCGCTCTGCCAGCCGGTTGACGGAAAGGCCCTTTTGTTTTGCCAGCTCTTGAATGCGCTGGCACACCGCCTGCTGCGTGGTCATGCTTCATCCCCTCTCGCGGAAATACCCGCAAGAAAAGCCTACCCGATGTGCGCGGCATTTTTCGCGGATATTTCCGCAAAAAATGATTGAAAAGCACAATACCACCTGTTAAGATGAAACCAGAAAGTGCAGAATTTTGGGGTATCTGCGCAAAGTTGGCCCTTTGTGCGCGAAATTTGCAGCCTGTTTTCGGGCGGGCGCACAAACGGCCGCATCCAATTGAACAGGAGGAGAACACAATGGAAACTGAAACCACCACACAAAAGCCGAAAGGCATTGCCTGGGCATGGCTTGCCTGGCGCGGGCTGAGCAGGGGCCCGCGCATGGCCCTGGTCGTCGCCGTTATAGGGTTGCTGGCGGCGTTTTTGGCGGCACTGCTTTTTCTGCCGGGGCGGCGGAATGGCCACAAGGTGGTAACCACCGCACAGGCCTCGCTGAAACAGGCGCTTGCCATCAGCGAGCTCTCTACGCTGGATTATACCTACAACGCCATTGTAGAGGTGTGCGAAGAGGACGGCGAAACGCCGAAATACTATGTGGCTTACCAGGGCGCCGTCACCGCGGGCGTTGATTTTTCCAAGCTGGACATGGACGCAGACGAGGCGGAAAAACACATCCGCATCACCCTGCCACAGGCAGAGGTGCAAAGCGTGCGGGTAGACATGGGCTCTATGGAGTTCATCTTCCACAAGGCCCGGTATGAAACCGAAACCATCTCGCAGGAGGCCTATCAGGCCTGCCTTGCCGATTTGAAGCGCGAGGCCGCACAGCAGGGCCAGCTGCTTGCAACGGCCAGGGAAAACGCCGTGGCGGCCGTGGAGGCCCTGCTTTCGCCGTGGGTGAAGCAGTATGACGGGCAATACACCGTCACCATTCAGTGAGGTGAAAAAAATGAAAAGAAAGCTAGCCGCGCTCAAAACATCCCTTCTGGCCGCCGTGCTGGCGGTGATGCTGGCCGCGTGCTCTGTGCAAAGCACACAGGCGGCCGTGCCGGACCTTGGGCAGGTGCGCAGCATCTGCAGCCTGGCCACGCTGGAATGTTATTACCACAATGTGGCAAAATCCACCAAGACGGCCGGGGGCGGCATCACCGGCATTTTCGAGCGGGACAGAACGTTCTGGATTGAATACGACGGCATCGCCACCCTGGGCATTGATATGTCCCTGGTAGAGATGGACTTAGACGGACAGAACGTTCACATCAGCCTGCCCCCGGCCCAGGTGATGCACATTTCCATTGATGAGGATACCCTCAACGAGGAATCTTTCGTCTATTCCCAGGACGGCTGGAACAAAAACCCCGTCACAGCGGCCGAGCAGACGGCCGCCATCCAGCAGGCACAGCTGCAAATGGAAGAAACCGTGCAAAGCAACGCCGCGCTGCTGGCCAGCGCCCAGAACCGCGCCAAATCTCTGATTGAAAACTACATCCGGCAGCTGGGCCAGCTTACCGGCACAGACTATCAGGTGACGTGGGTGTACCAGGGCGGCCAGCCCGCAGAGAGCGCCGCCCCGCCGCAAGAGGCCTCTTCCGCCGCCTGAAGCCGAAAGCCGGGTGCGCAGAAAGGAGATACGAACGAAATGCGCAATGCCTGGTTCGACCATGTAATCCACATTCTGCTCGCCTTTGCCGCGGATGCCCGCGAACAAAGAGACCGAAACCCTACCGATTTTTCAGAAGGAGTGCTTCAGGGTTACCGCGATGCTCTTTGCACGGTCAAGCACACGCTGTCAGAGCATTCGTACGATTTATCCCGCTGTGGGCTTGACATAGATATTGAAGACAACTACTCGTAGCCCTTGGCAACGCTCTGGATGTGATGCTGAAGCAACCGGAAAGGACCAGCGAATGACAAAAAAAGTTTTTCATGAAATTGTAGTGCGTCTGGTTGAGCAGGCCAACCTTGCACAAAGCGAAAAGGCCTTGAAACAAGATGACTTTTCAACAGGGAAGGTTCAGGCGTATTGCGAAGTACTTGACACCATAAAAGACAATCTATTAGTGGAATATGAAGATTATGACCTAGCCCAATACGGGCTTGCGGACAATTTGGAAAGTATCTATTCTTAACCCCATTGGGCTGACGTCTTGGGCGCCTTTGCCGCCGCGGCACATACACGCGCCCGGCCTCTGCCGGCGCGCAGCGGCACAGCCCCGCCT
>UREN01000112.1 GCA_900546885.1 uncultured Oscillospiraceae bacterium | reverse complement strand
TGTATGTGGCAAATTGTTTCAAATATATCTTCAATTGTTACTTGTATACTGTTTGTTCTTTATGTTATTGGGCACATTTGGAAAGTTGTTGTAACCCAAAACACAAGGTATGAAAAATTCAAAGTAGTACCATACAACTCGGATTTCGATATTGATGGCAATGATAATGTAGTCATTATTGATGATATTGGTGAAGAATTCTCCATATCTTCAACTTATGGAATTAGAAATATCGAAATATATAAAGTAAATTATGAATTTGGTGATAGCGGCTCAATCTCTTTAATTTCCAAGGAACTTAAATCCACTTATAAAGACTTAAATATCAATGACGCCCTATATGTCAGGTGCGATTTAGGAGAATGTATTCCAACAACGCAAATAACCATTGAAAGAATGGATTACACCAAAGTAACTTTTGAATTATATTCCAGCGGAAAAACGGGGAATATACGTGTCAGTAATTACAACTTCAAAATGACAATACGAAGCTTAATTTACTATCTATGTGTTTAGCAAAACTGTTTCAAAAACAGCGACAAAAAGCCCTTAGCTATGAGTGAATACCCATAGCTAAGGGCTTTCTAATATGGATTTCTTCCACCATACAACCACTTGTCAATCATTCTGTAACCCATAAACTACTGGATTGCAAGAATAATGGCACTTGTATGGCTGTTATCAAATTGTTATCAAAAAGCCTCTTGAATCGCCGCAAACCCGTAGAAACACTGGGTTTTTACAGCGGTTCAATTTATTCCCACTCAATGGTGCCGGTGGGCTTGGGGGTGAGGTCGTAGCACACGCGGTTGATGCCGGGCACCTCGGTGATGATGCGCTTTGTAACGCGGTGCAGCACCTCGTAGGGAATTTCTTCTATTTCGGCCGTCATGGCGTCCACGGTGTTCACGGCGCGGATGATGGCGGGCCACTCTTCGCAGCGGGCGTTGTTGCGCACGCCCACGCTTTTCAGGTCCGGCACAATGGTGAAATACTGCCACACCTTTTTATCCAGCCCTGCGGCGGCAAACTCTTCGCGCAGAATGGCGTCGCTTTCGCGCAGCGCCTCCAGCCGCGGCTTGGTGATGGCCCCCAGGCAGCGCACGCCAAGGCCCGGGCCGGGGAACGGCTGACGGTACACCATGTCGTACGGCAGGCCCAGCGCCGCGCCGCACGCGCGCACCTCGTCTTTAAACAGCTGGCGCACGGGCTCTACCAGCTCGAACTTCAAATCGTCCGGCAGGCCGCCCACGTTGTGGTGGCTTTTCACCACCTTGTTGGTTTTGGTGCCGCTTTCGATGATGTCCGGGTAGATGGTGCCCTGTGCCAGAAACTCGATGCCGTCCAGCTTGCGGGCCTCTTCTTCAAACACGCGAATGAACTCGGCGCCAATTATTTTGCGCTTCTGCTCGGGGTCGGCCACGCCGGCCAGCTTGCTTAAAAAGCGCTCCTGCGCGTCCACATACACCAGGTTTGCGCCCAAATGGTCGCGGAACACGCGCACCACCTGCTCGGGCTCGCCCTTGCGCAGCAGGCCGTGGTTCACATGCACGCAGGTAAGCTGCGGGCCAATGGCCTTTAAAAGCAGCGCCGCCACCACAGAGGAATCTACCCCGCCGGAAAGCGCCAGCAGCACCTTTTTGCCGCCCACCTGGCTGCGGATGTGCTGCACCTGGCTTTCGATGAAATTCTCCATGTCCCATTCGCCGCGCACATGGCATTCATCGAACAAAAAGCCGTGCAAAAGCGCCGTGCTGGCCTGTTCGTCCGCCGGCAGGGCGCCGATGTGCCGCGCGGCCGGCGCGCCGTCGAAATCGATGGCCAGCATGGGCAGCCCGCAGGCCAGCACCTCGGGCAGCGGTGCCACGGCCGTGCCGCCCAGCATGCGGTTGGGCCCGCCGTTCAGGATGAGCGCACGCACATTGCCCAGCGCAGAAAGCTGCTGCAGGGTGATGTCGTGCGGGTGTATCTCGCTGTATACGCCAAGGCTGCGCACCTCGCGCGCCACGCGGGCGCTCTCTTCGCTGCCAAGGTCCAGAATGACGGCCATATCCTGTGTCATAACATGCACGCTCCCTTTTCATCTCTGCGGCCGGGCCGCCCGGCGCCTGTGTGCGCCCGGGTGCGGGGGCAGGCGCCGCACCTGCCCGTTTTTTCTATTATACATGCTTTTTTTCGCCAGCACAACGGCACGGGCACGCTTTTGTGCCCTGCCGCGGCATTTTGTGCCAACACGCCCTGCGTGCAGGGCGCGGCCATTCCGGCAGGGCGGCTTTTTCGCCCGGCACAGTTTTTAAAGCGGGCCCGCCGCCCGCCCCAACACAGCCTTTTCCGCTGAAACACCGCGCTTTTGGCCAAAGGCGGCTTGCCCGCCAGGGGCGCAGCGTGCCGGCCCGCACCCCCGCCGGGGGGCGGCGCGCGCTGTGTGCCCTGCCCCGCACG
>UREN01000111.1 GCA_900546885.1 uncultured Oscillospiraceae bacterium | reverse complement strand
GGGCCGCCGCGCCGGGCGCAGAAAAGGGGGCGCCGGCCTTGCCGCAAAGCTACGAGCGCAAGTTTTTGCAAAGCCTTTCGAAAGATTACCCCACCGTGGCGGCCGCCACGGAAGAGATTATCAACCTGAACGCCATTCTGAAGCTGCCCAAGCCCACCGAGCATTTCATGAGCGACGTGCACGGCGAGGCCGAGGCGTTTGGGCACATTTTATCCAGCGCGTCGGGCGTCATCCGCGAAAAGGTGGACAGGGTGCTGGGCCCCGGCGTGCCCGAGCGCGAGCGCGCCGAGTTTGCCGCGCTGATTTATTACCCCGAGCGCAAGCTGGCACAGCTGAAGCCCCGGCAAAGCGATTTGGGCGCGTGGTACCGCCAGACGCTTTACCGGCTGATTGACGTGTGCCGCTTTATGTCGTCCAAATACACGCGCAGCTTTGTGCGCAAGCGCATGCCAAAGGGCTTTCGCTATATTATAGACGAGCTGCTGCACGCCCATTTTGAAGACCACGACAAAGACCGCTACTACGGCCGCATCCTCACCGCCATTGTGGATACGGGCCGCGCCGACGCCTTCATCGAGGCCATGTGCACGCTCATCCGGCGGCTGGCGGTGTTCCGCCTGCACATTGTGGGCGATTTGTTCGACCGCGGCGCAAGGCCGGACGTCATTTTAGACCAGCTGATTGCCCACCACTCGGTGGACGTGCAGTGGGGCAACCACGACGTGCAGTGGATGGGCGCGGCCGCGGGCAGCGAGGTGTGCGTGGCCAGCGTCATTCGCACATCGCTGGCCTACAACAACCTCGAAACGCTGGAGGACGGCTATGGCATCAGCCTGCGGCCCCTTTCGCTGTTTGCCGAGCAGACGTACGCCAACAGCGACGTGTCGCGCTTTCTGCCGCGCGCGCAGCCCGGCTGTGAAGATTCGCAGGAAGATTTGTGGCGCACCGCGCGCATGCACAAGGCCATTGCCGTCATTCTGTTCAAGCTGGAATGCGCCGTCATTGCCCGCAACCCCGAGTTCGGCATGGAGGGGCGCGCGCTTTTGCAGCACATCGATTTTCAAACCTTCACCGTGCAGGTGGAGGGCCGGCGCTGGCCGCTGCGCGACACCTATTTCCCCACGGTGGAAAAGGAATGCCCCGCGCGGCTTTCCCGCGCGGAAGAGGACGTGCTGGCCAAACTGTGCCAAAGCTTTGCCGAAAGCGAGCGCCTTGCGCGCCACGCGCGCTTTTTGTACGCCAAGGGCGGCATTTATAAAAAAGAGAACGGCAACCTTCTGTTCCACGGCGCCGTGCCCATGGAGCCGGACGGCCGTTTTGCCCTGGTGCACCTGGGCGGCAAGACGTTTGCGGGCCGCGCCTGGATGGACCAATGCGAAACGCTGGCCCGCCAGGGCTTTTTTGCCCCGCCCGGCAGCGCCGCGCGCCGGAAAGGGCAGGATTTTTTGTGGTATTTGTGGTGCGGGCCGCTTTCGCCCGTGTTTGGGCGCGCCAAAATGGCCTGCTTCGAGCAGTATTTCATCGGCGAGCCCGAGGCCTGTGCCGAGCACAAAAACCCCTATTATTCCCTGGTGGAAAACGAGGACGCCGCCGTGGCCGAAGAGACGGTGCGCCGCCTGTTTGCCGAGTTTGAGCTGGATTGGGCCACCGGCCACATCATCAACGGCCATGTGCCCGTGCTTGCCAAAAACGGCGAGAGCCCGGTGAAGGCGGGCGGCAAGCTGATTGTGATAGACGGCGGCTTCTGCAAGGCCTACCACACGCGCACGGGCATTGCGGGGTATACGCTGGTGTTTTCGTCCCACGGGCTCAGCCTGCGCAGCCACGGCCCGTTTGAAAGCACGCAGAAGGCCGTGGAGGAGAATTTGGATATTCTCTCTACCGTAAACGTGTTCGAGACAGCCGGCAGGCGCATTTATGTAGAGGACACCGACGAGGGCCGCCGGCTGAAAGGGCAGATAGACGATTTGGAACACCTGGTGGCCGCCTATGCGCGCGGCGACATCAAAGAGCAGGCCTAGCCGCCTGCAGGGAGGGAAGGCATATGTACCCCGTGAAGGTGAAAGATTACACCCGCCTGGGCGGGTGGCTGGCGCTGATTACCGTTTTGTGCGCCATGCGCGGCACAAGCGGCCTGCTGAGCTGGCTGGTGAACTGGGAGGTCAACGCCTATGTGTGGGCGCCGCTGCCGCTGCTGGGCGCGGCCACCTCGTGTGCCATGCTGGTGGCCTTTGGGCTGCTGCTTGCCAGAAAGCGGGCGGCGCGCTATGTGTTCCCGGCCGCCACCGGGGCCGAGGCGCTGATTGTGCTGTGCGTCATGCTGTTTGGCGGCATTTGGGGCGCGCCGGTAAGCGTGCTGGCCGAGCTGTTTATTTCGCTTTTGCAGCAGATTCTGTTCTGCGTGGCGGGCAGTGTCTATCTGTTCCGCTCGCGCCGTGTGGCCGTCTACTTCGGCGAGGCGCAGCCCATGTGGTACGAGTGCGGCCAGCCCGGGCCCTGCGGCGCGCAGCCCCCTTATGGGGCGCCCGGCCAGCCGCCCTATGGCTGTGGCCCCCAGGGCGCGGCCCAGCCGCCCTATAACTATGGCCCGCAGGGGCCCGGCGCACAGCCTGTGCCGCCGCAGGGCGCCTGTGCGCCGCCCGCCGCGCCGCAGCCGCCGCAGCAGGG
>UREN01000110.1 GCA_900546885.1 uncultured Oscillospiraceae bacterium | reverse complement strand
GGCAAAAAGCGTGGAAATTCCACGCTTTTTTTGCTATACTGTATATCTGTGGAAATTTGCCCCGCAGGGCACGCCGCGCCGGCTGCGCGCGGCTTTGCGGGGCCGCCAGGGGGAAGGAACGTATGAACGAAATGGTGCTTGTGGTTGATTTTGGCGGCCAGTATAACCAGCTGATTGCGCGCCGTGTGCGCGAAAGCCATGTGTATTCCGAAATTGTCTCGTATAAAAAGGCCTTTGAGGCCATTCGGGAAAAACAGCCCAGGGGCATTATTCTGACGGGCGGGCCCAACAGCGTGTATCTGCCCGATTCGCCCACCATAGGCAAAGAGCTGTTCAGCCTGGGCGTGCCTGTGCTGGGCATCTGCTATGGCGCGCAGCTGATGACGCATGTGCTGGGCGGCCGGGTGTGCCGCGCGCCCGAGCGCGAATACGGCAAAACGCTGGTGCACATTGACGCGGCCGCCTCGAAGCTGTTTGAGGGCGTGCAGGCCGACACCGTGTGCTGGATGAGCCACAACGACTATATTGAGGCGCCCGCGCCCGGGTTTGCCGTTTCGGCGCACACCGAAAGCTGCCCCGTGGCCGCCGCCGAGGACGCGGCGCACGGGCTGTATCTGGTGCAGTTCCACCCCGAGGTGCTGCACACCCAGCAGGGCGCGCGCATGCTTTCCAACTTTGTGCACAACGTGTGCGGCTGCAAGGGCACCTGGAAGATGGATTCTTTTGTAGAGGACACCGTGGCCGCCCTGCGCGCCCGCGTGGGCAGCGGCCGCGTGCTGTGCGCCCTTTCCGGCGGGGTGGATTCGTCCGTGGCCGCCGTGCTGCTGGCGCGCGCCGTGGGCAAGCAGCTTACCTGCGTGTTTGTAGACCACGGCCTGCTGCGCAAAGACGAGGGCGACGAGGTGGAGGCCGTGTTTGGCCCGAACGGCCCGTACAACCTGAACTTCATCCGCGTGAACGCGCAGCAGCGCTTTTACAGCAAGCTGGCGGGCGTGGAAGAGCCGGAACAGAAGCGCAAGATAATTGGCGAAGAGTTCATCCGCGTGTTTGAAGAGGAAGCCAGGCGCATTGGCGCGGTGGATTACCTGGTGCAGGGCACCATCTACCCGGACGTGGTGGAAAGCGGCCTTGGCGGCGAAAGCGCGGTGATTAAAAGCCACCACAACGTGGGCGGCCTGCCGGACTGCGTGGATTTCAAAGAGATTATTGAGCCGCTGCGCGATTTGTTCAAGGACGAGGTGCGCCAGGCCGGGCGTGAGCTGGGCATTCCCGAGCGGCTGGTTTCGCGCCAGCCGTTCCCGGGGCCGGGGCTGGCCATTCGCATCATTGGCGCCGTGACGCCCGAAAAGGTGAAAATGGTGCAGCAGGCGGACGCCATCTACCGCGAAGAGGTGGAGGCCGCCGGGGCGCACAGGGCGCTGGGGCAGTATTTTGCGGCCCTGACAAACATGCGCAGCGTGGGCGTGATGGGCGACGAGCGCACCTACGATTACGCCGTGGCCCTGCGCGCCGTGGCCACCACCGATTTTATGACGGCCGAGGCCGCGCCCCTGCCGTGGGACGTGCTGGCAAAGGCAGCCAGCCGCATTGTGAACGAGGTGCCGCATGTGAACCGCGTTTTGTACGATTGCACGGGCAAGCCGCCCGCCACGGTGGAGTTCGAGTAACGGACAGAAAAATTCTAATTTGAATATCAGTAAATTATGACCTCTCAACAGAGGTTACAGTGTTTTAATAAAATCCTCCAAAAGCCTTGAAAATAAAGGATTTATCGCAATGTGTCTGCCTTATCTCTTTATACGGTTACACACAAGTTTACTCTTTCCCTCATTGCTCATAAGGGCAAATACAAGGGCAAGAAAATCTCATAACAAGATATAACAAAGTGTGGCAATCGGAGAACTGTGATGTATGTGCGAATATATTATAACGGAGGATTTTTCAATGGACAAGTACATTTACGATGATAAAAATGGTCTGTGGTATGAACTGCAAGGAGATTATTATATCCCATGTCTTATCTTACCAGCCGAAAAAGAACAGCCTATTGGTTTGTGGGGACAGCGGCACTTGCGGTATCTGAAAGAATACCGCCGAGCCACCTACATAACCTTGTTCACAAGCGGCAGACTAAACAATTACCTTGCTGACATCGACAGGCAGGCGCAGGAACGCATGGAAAGGCTCACAGAGCAGATGAAACGGGTGCAGGGTATTACGGAGCAGTTAAAGGCGGAAAACGCTTTGGAATGGACACAGAGAATGAATAACATACGGGCGTGTGCAAAGGAGATTGTGGAAAAAGAAATCATCTTTGCATAAGAAGACAGCGGTAGGATTTAGTTTTCCTACCGCTGTTTCACTTAAATCAAAAAAATATATTGACATTTTTCTATGTGTTGCATATAATAACACATAGACATTTATCTATAGGAGGTGATTGAGAGAGATGGATGAAAAAAGAATTGCGGCAATTTTCAAAGCGTTTTGTGATGAAAACCGCATTAGGATTATAAAACTGCTGCGTTCAGGTGAAAAATGTGCTTGCAAGTTGCTAGAAGAAATCAATGTCACGCAACCAACGCTTTCCCACCATATGAAAATTCTTTGTGACTCGGAAATAGTTGTCGGGCGCAAAGAGGGAAAATGGACACACTATTCTATTTCAGAAAAAGGTAGATCGGAAGAGCACACGTCTGAACTCCAGTCACACAGTGATATCGTATGCCGTCTTCTGCTTGAAAAAAA
>UREN01000109.1 GCA_900546885.1 uncultured Oscillospiraceae bacterium | reverse complement strand
CTGGAGTTCAGACGTGTGCTCTTCCGATCTGGCAGGCCGCGCCGCCGTATGCGGCGCCCGGCGCTGTGCCGCCGCCCGCCCGGAACGTCAGCCCGGCGCCGGGGATGCCGCCCTATGCCGTGCCCGGGGCCTATGCACAGCCCTATACCCCCTGGGAGCCGCAGCCCGAGCCCCTTACGCTGGGCCGCACCGTCGGCACGCTGCTGGTGGGGGCGCTGCCGCTGGTGGGGTGGATTGTGCTTCTGATTTGGGCGTTTGAATCTGGCGCAGAGCCCAACCGCCGCACCCTGGCGCGCGGTTACCTGGTGGTGAAGGCCATTGGCTGGGCGCTGGCCGTGCTGATGTATGTGCTTTTGTTTGTGTTTGCCTTCAGCATGGCGGGCGCAATGGTGTAACGCGCCCTGCCCGAAACAAAACAGAAAAAGCCCGGCAATCCGTTGTTAGGATTGCCGGGCTTTTTGAATGCGCTAGGCGGCAAAATTGTCAGCCCAAAACCGATGTTTTCTTGTGTCAACACGCCCCTTGCCGCGGGGCTTTCTCTGCGCTTCGGCAGTGGGCAGCGGGCTTACACCATCAGTTTGCACACGGCGTTGGCGTAGGCCACGGGGTCTTCCAGGCTCAGGCCCTCAATCAGGCACGCCTGGGCATACAGCAGCTCGCTGTAGGCGGCCAGCTTTTCTTTGTCGCCGCTCTCCTGCGCCTTTTCCAGCACGGCAAACACGGGGTGCTCGCCGTTTAACTCCAGCACCTTGCGGCTGTTCACCTTTTCCTGCGTGGGCATGCTGTTCAGCACCTTTTCCATCTCGATGGAAAGCGCACCCTCGCTGGACAGGCACACCGGGTGGCTTTTCAGCCTGGCAGAAAGGCGCACCCCGGCCACTTTGCCGCCCAGGGCCTCTTTCATGGCGTCCAGCAGGGGCTTGTGCGCCTCGTTCTGTTCCTCCAGCGCCTTCTTTTCGTCCTCGCTTTCCAGGCCCAAATCGCTGCCCGAGACATTGCGGAACTCTTTTTTGTCGTAATCGTGCATCATCTGCAGGGCAAACTCGTCCACATCGTCCGTCAGGAACAGCACGTCATAGCCCTTTTCCAGCACGCGCTCGGCGGCGGGCAGCTTGGCCAGCAGGGCCGTGCTTTCGCCCGCGGCATAATAGATGTGCGGCTGGCCCTCGGGCATCTTTTCCACATATTCGCGCAGGGTGACAAGCTTGTTCTCTTTGGCGCTGTGGAACAAAAGCAGGTCCTGCAGCTGGTCTTTGTTGGCGCCAAACGAGGCATAGCAGCCCATCTTCAGCTGCAGGCCAAAATCGGCAAAGAACTTTTCGTATGCCTCGCGGTCGTTTTTCAGCCAGGCGGCCAGCTCGTTTTTGATTTTGCGTTCCAGCGAGGTGCGGATGAGGCGCAGCTGGCTGTCGTGCTGCAGCATCTCGCGGCTGATGTTCAAAGAGAGGTCGGCCGAATCCACAAGGCCCTTCACAAAGCTGAAGTGGTCGGGCAGAAGGTCGGCGCATTTTTCCATAATCAGCACGCCGCTGGCATACAGCTGCAGGCCCTTTTCATACTCTTTGCTGTAATAGTTGTACGGCGCGCGCGAGGGAATGAACAAAAGCGCGTTGTAGGTGGCGGTGCCCTCGGTTTTCGACTGTATCACCTTTGCGGGCGCGGCCCAATCGCCGAATTTCTGCTTGTAGAAATCGGCGTATTCCTCATCGGTCACTTTCTTTTTGTCGCGCTTCCACAGGGGCACCATGCTGTTCAGCGTCTCGTCTTCGGTGTAGCTTTCATATTCCGGCGCTTTATAGTTTCCGTTTTCGTCCTGATCTGTGCCTTCAATGGGGCGCGATTTCTCGCGCAGCATGCGGATGGGCCAGCGGATATAATCGGAATATTTCTTCACAAGGCCCGCAAGGCGGTAATCGTCCAGAAATTCGCTGTAGTGCTCTTCGCCCTCGTCGTCCTTGATGACAAGAATGACGTCCGTGCCGCAGGCGTCCTTTTCACAGGGGGTGATGGTGTAGCCCTCCGCCCCGCGGGACTCCCACTTCCACGCCCCGGCCTCGCCGTGCGCGCGGCTGATGACAGTGACCTTTTTGGCCACCATAAAGGCCGAATAAAAGCCCACGCCGAACTGGCCAATGATGTCCACCTTGGAATTTGCCTGTGTGTTCTGCTTAAAATCCAGGCTGCCGCTTTTGGCAATGGTGCCCAGGTTCTGTTCCAGCTCGTCCTTCGTCATGCCAATGCCGTTGTCGCTCACGGTCAGCGTGCGCGCGTCCTTATCCAGCGAAAGGCGGATGCCAAGGTCTTTCTTTTTCACCTGCACGGTGTCGTCGGTGAGGCTGCGGAAATATAGCTTGTCGATGGCGTCGCTTGCGTTCGAAATCAGCTCGCGCAAAAAGATTTCTTTGTGCGTATAGATCGAATTGATCATCAGGTCGAGCAGACGCTTCGATTCCGCTTTGAACTGTTTGGTTGCCATAGTGTCCATCGTCTCCTTTTGATTTTAGCACTCTAAACATAAGAGTGCTAATTCATCATACACCAAAGCGCAAAAAACTGCAAGGCCTTTTTGGAAAAAAGGGGTGCGCGGCGCGCGCATGGGGGCACAATTTTCCTGAAAAGCTTGCGCTGAGGGCGCTTTTGTTGTAGTATAATAGATAATTCCGCCACGCTTTGGGGCGGAGCTTTCTGGCAAGCAGGAACGACTGATATTGAAAAAGGCGGTGTTTTTTGTGCCTAATAATGATTTCTTTTCCGGGGAAGGCTTTGACCAGGGCCCGGTGAAGAATGGCCCGGCGCCCGGCAATGCCGATGACGGCAATTTGGACGACGCCTTTGCCGGCATGCAAAAGCTGGACCTCTTCGACGAGGAGCCCAGCGCCCCGGAGACGGGCGCGCCCGGTGTGACGCAGCTGTTTGAGCCGGTGGGCGGCCAGCCCGCCGCGCCGCAGAAAAATATTGGGGAAATGGTATTTGGCGACGTGTTTGGGCCGCAGGCGGACGGCGCGGCCCAGCCCGCTGGGCCGGACGCGGCGAGCGCGCCGGTGGAGATTCCGCTGGAGACGGTGGGCGTGCCCGGCGCGCCCGAGCCCCTGGTGCAGGAAATTACCTTTGACGACGAGCCCGCGCCGCAGCCAGATCGGAAGAGCGTCGTGTAGGGAAAGAGTGTA
>UREN01000108.1 GCA_900546885.1 uncultured Oscillospiraceae bacterium | reverse complement strand
TGGAGCCCGCCTCGCTGATGTACATGTCGCCCGCCGCTGCGCCCATGATGGCTTTTCTGGCCTTTGCCGCCGCGCGCTGGCTGGAAGGGGCGCTGCAGCCCGGAAAATGGGCTCGCGGCCGCGCGGCCCGGCGGTGCGCAAACGCCGCGGCATGAAAAACGTGCAAAAAAGAAAGCCCCCATGCAAAAGCCCCCGCGGCCACACGGCCGCGGGGGCTGGTTTTGTTTGCGAGCAAAGCGCGCGGCGCGCGGCGCAGGCGGCGGGGCGCAGGGCCGCAAAGGGCGCGCCTAGGGCCGCCTGCCCGGCCGCACAAAGGGCGGGCGCACGGCCGTTTCGGCCAGCGGGGCATAAAGCTGCGGGCGGCGGTAGGCGTTGCCGTGCACCTCGCTTTCGCGGTAGGCGCGCAGGCGCGCAAGGTTCAGCCGGGCAAGGTAAACGCCCTCTTCGCCGCCCGCGCGCAGAATGCACATATCCCGCTCGCCCGCGGCGTCCTCTTCGCCGGGCGCCTCAAAGCCGGGCGGCGCATAGGCCACGCCGTCAAACACGGTGGAGCAGCCGTTGCAATCGGGCACACCGGCGGGGTAGTTGCAGGTGGCCACGGCCAGCATGTTTTCAAACGCGCGGGCGCGCAGCTGGGCCAGGCGGTTGACGCCCATGGGGCAGGCGTTGGGCACCAGAATCAGCTCGGCCCCCTGCAGCATCAGCAGCCTTGCGCTTTCGGGAAATTCCCGGTCATAACAAATCATGGCGCCCACCTGCACGGGGCCGCAGGCGGTGTCCAGCGCGGCGGTGAAAAACCCGCTGCCGCGCGCAAGGGCCCTTTCCGCGCCAAAATCGCAGGTGTGCACCTTGGCGTACAGCAGCCTTTGCGCGCCAAAGCGGTCAAACAGGGCCAGCGTGTTGCGCACGCCGTGCGCGCACTGTTCCAGAAAGGTGACGGCAATGGCCATTTGAAGCTGCCCTGCCAGGGCGGCAAAGCTTTGCACAAACGGGCCGCCCGCGGGCACGGCCTGCGCCAGCCACCGGGCCGCGGGGCGCGCGGTGATGGCGTAGCCGTTGCTCCACATTTCCGGAAACAGCGCAAGGTCTGCCCCAAGGGCCCTGGCCCTGCGGCAGGCGGCCGCGCCCTTGCGCAGGTTTTCCTGCAGGGTGCCGCAGGGGGCCAGCTGCAGCAGCGCAATGTTCAAAGTGTGTTTCATGCGTCCTCCTGTGCGCCCGGCGGGGCGCTTTTTTTGCGCGCGGCCGGCGGCTAGAACGCTTTGGCGCGCAGCTCTATCACCTGGCCCACCACGCGCACGGGCAGGCTTTCACATTCCTCAAACGTGTAAAACATGGGCGGGTAGGCGGGGTTGTTCGCCACCAGCGAAATGCCGTTTTTGTGCTTCATCAGCTTTTTCACCGTGGCCTCGTCGCCGTTCACCAGCACCACCGCGGTGGCGCCGCTTTCCACATCCGGCGTTTGGCGGCAGATAACCACGTCGCCCTCCAGCATGCGCGGCTCCATGCTGTCGCCCTTTATTTTCAGGGCAAACAGTTCGCCCAGGTGCGCCAGCGAGGGGGGCACTTCCTCATAGTCCAGCACGTCCTCCACGGCCGTCAGGGGAATGCCCGCGCGCACATACCCCAGCACGGGCACGCGCAGCGCCCCGCTTTGCGCGGCCGCCTCGCCCAGCAGGGCCGCAAGCGGCACGCCCAGGCGGCGGGCAAACGCTTCCACCACCGTCACCTTGGGGGTGCGCTGGCCGTTTTCATAGCGGCTTACCACCTGCTTGGTGGTGCCCAGCTGGGCGGCAAGCTCTTCCTGCGAAAGGCCGCGCTCGGTGCGCAAAGCGCGCAGGTTTTGGCCAAAGGTGCGTTCCATTGCAATGTCTCCTTTCCAAATCGGGCGCCGCCCGCGGGCGGCAGCGGCGGCCAAAGCCGCGCGCGAAGGGGGGAAGCCCGCCGGTGCGGGGGGCGGGGCGGTGTACCAGGCTGCACGCAGGGGGAAAAGCGGCCGCGGGCGCGCAGGCCGTCGGGGGCCGTGCGCCGCAGATGGGGCGCGGGCGTGTGCCCGGGCGCGGGCCATCAGAGGGCTTTGCGCCGGGGGCCGCGCCCTTTCTTTTGAAAAGCGCGGGCCTCCGCCTGGCCGAGAAACCCCGGCGGCATGGCCGCGCACAGGGCAGAAAAACCTGCCTTTGGCGCGGGCTGCGCCAAAGGCGTGTGCGGGGGCACAAAGCCTGCCGGCGCGGCGCGCGGCTTTCAAAACCGCGCGCGGGGTGCATGGAAAAAGCCCATTGGGGCGCGGCCGCCCCTTTGGCTTCCATTGAAACACATTTCGTCACCAAATGCAACACAAAAAAGAAAATTTTCAAAAATTAGTCACCAAATGGTTGACACGGAGGAAAATCATGGTAAACTGGAATTGTCACCAAGTGGGTGACGAAAGAGAGGATGTGAGAAACATGCAGCCAGGCAGCGGCAAGGGGCAGGCGCCCGGGGCGTGCAGGCCGCCGGGCCGGTGAGGCCTGTGCCTATGCGTATAGAATAACAGCTTTTCTGTCCGGTTTATGGGATTTTGACGCCCGCGGCGGCGCGCCGGTGTGCGTGCGGCGCTGCGCGGTTTTGTATGGGCGTGCCCGGGGCCGCCCGCCCCGCAAGAGGGCGGCTGTGAGGCCCTTGGGGCGGATACGCTTTTTTTCTTCCCTTTTTAGTCACCGAATGGATGTTTTTCAAGAGACAGGAGGAAGCACATGACGCAAGGCACGGCAGGCAAACCCTTACTTCAAGGCAAGGGGGCGGGCGGCGCGGGGCGCATGGCACAGCAGCCTGGCCCGGCCGCAGGCGAAACCGGGGCGGCCCTGGCCGCAGGCCGGGAAAAGGGCCCCATGGCGGGAACAGAGGAAGCCCGGCAGGCCGTTTTTGCGGCAAACGAAATGCCGGGTGCAAACCCGGCAAGGGCCGGGGCTGCGAGCACGGGCCCCGAAACGAGCGCAGCGAATTTCGGGCGCGAAGCAGCACACGCGCAGCGTGTGACCGGCCTGCCCGGTTTCGCCAAAGGCGAAATGCCGGGTGTAAACCCGGCAAGGGCCGGGGCTGCGAGCGCGGGCCCCGAAACGAGCGCAGCGAATTTCGGGCGCGAAGCAGCACACGCGCAGCGCGTGACCGGCTTGCCCGGTTTCGCCAAAGGCGAAATGGGCGGCGTAAGCCGCACAAGGGCCGGGGCTGCGAGCACGGGCCCCGAAACGAGCGCAGCGAATTTCGGGCGCGAAGCAGCACACGCGCAGCGT
>UREN01000107.1 GCA_900546885.1 uncultured Oscillospiraceae bacterium | reverse complement strand
CTTTTATCCCTGCTAACTTGCTGTTAGCAGTTCGCTCCGCTTATGGCAGCATGCGCCCGCCGCCGTTCAGCGCGCGTGTACAAAGCGGCCCCGTGTTCCACCGGAACACGGGGCCGCTTTATAATAACTTTTCAGAAATATTTTTCCGCCGCAGCCTGCATGGCGTCCCACTGGGCTTCCATGTCGGCCACCAGCTTGAACTGGGTGCGGCAGCGGTCCAGGTTCTGGCCCGGGCGGTGTGTTTTGAAGTAATGGTCACCCTCCAGGTAATCGGTGAGAAAGCGGATGCCGCACTCCAGCGTCATCAGCTTGGCGCCCCAGGGCAGGCACTGCTTTTCCAGGGGCGTCAGCGCGCTGCCGGCTGTCTCCAAAAAGCCTTTGGCATAAATCTCGTACAGCGAGATGTCGAAGTTCACCTTCGAAAGGTCCGGCTCATCCTCGGCGCTGTGGTTGGCGCCAAAGCGGATGGAATCGCCAAAATCGTTCAGCGCCAGGCCGGGCATCACGGTGTCCAGGTCAATCACGCAAATGCCCCTGCCGGTGGCCTTGTCCAGCAGCACGTTGTTCAGCTTGGTGTCGTTGTGCGTCACGCGCAGCGGCAGCTTGCCCTGCTCCAGCAGGTCCATCAGGTAGGCGCAGTCCGCTTTGCGGGCCATGGCAAACTCCACCTCTGCCTGCACCTCTTTGGCGCGGCCGCACGCATCGGCGGCCAGCGCCGTTTCAAAGTTGGCAAAGCGCTGGCGCGTGTCGTGAAATTTTTCAATGGTCTCGTGCAGCGTGGCGGCAGGGTAGCCCGCCAAAAGCTGCTGAAAGCGGCCGAAAGCGCGCGCGCTTTCGTAGAACTGGGCGGGCGCCTGCACGCTTTGCAGGCACACGGTGCCCTCAATGAAGGGGTAGGCGCGCCATGCGCCGCCCTCACTGCCGGCAAAAAACGTGCCGCCCATGCGCGTGCGCAGCACCGTCATGGCCTCGCGCGCGGGGTCGCCGCCGTTTTGTGCAATCACATCGCGCAGGTAATCCGTCACGCCCACAATGTTCTCCATCAGGCCCTTGGGGTCCCGGAAGGTGTCGGTGTTGATGCGCTGTAAAATAAACCGGCGCGCATCGCCCTGCGGCGTTTGCACATAGACGCAGAAGGTGTCGTTGATATGCCCCTGGCCATAGCGCAGGGCGCCCGCCACCTGGCCGCCGAAGTCAAAGGCAGCCAGCGCCTCGGGCAGGGTGTGTTCTGCAGGCTGGCGCATTCTCACACCCCCCACAGGTTTTCCGGGTACAGGCCGGCCGCCGTCTTTTCGGCAATGGCGGCCACCACCACGGGCTTGTCATCCTGGTATGTCACGCCGTACCATTTATCCGGGCTGTGCAGCACCTTCACGCGGGCCTTGCCCTCGCCCACAAGCTGGCTTACCACGCTGGGCAGGAAATATTCGCCCTTCAGCGGGTTTGTCTGCAGCGCATCATCCAAAAAGGCGGCAAAACGCGCCTTTGCCTCGGGCAAAAAGCTGTGCGTAAAGCCCCACATGTTCATCGAGACAATGGTGCTGCCCGGCAGCTCGTGCCAGGTGGCGCCGCCGTCCTCGGTATAGCGCGCCCCGGTGGCCGTTTTTTCAATGTGCGTGCGCTCGGTGACGCTGGTAAGGTAACCGTCCGCGTCCGTCACGCACACGCCGCGGGCCACATGGCCGTTTTCCGTCACGGTGTTCTTCAGCTGATAGCCCACCATGGCGTATTCATACAGGCCGTCCTGGTCCGGGTGGGCCGTGAGGTAGTCGTAAATCACGCGGAAGGCCTCGGGGCCGTAGTAGTCGTCTGCATTGATTACGGCAAACGGCCCGTCTATCACATCGCGCGCCGCCAGAATGGCATGGCTGGTGCCCCAGGGCTTTTCGCGCCCCGCCGGCACAGCATAGCCCTCGGGCAAATCGTCCAGCTGCTGGTAGGCATAGCGCACATCCATCACCTTGGAAAGCCGGTCGCCAATGGCCTGCTTGAACGGGGCCTCAATTTCGTGCTTGATGATAAACACCACGGTCTCAAAGCCCGCGCGCCGCGCATCAAAGATGGAATAGTCAATAATCAGCTGGCCGTGGCTGCCCACAGGGTCTATCTGCTTCAGGCCGCCGTACCGGCTGCCCATACCGGCGGCCATCACCGCAAGAACAGGTTTTTTCATGTTGTTGTCTTGCTCCTTTAACTTTATGTTATGCCCCGCACTCAGCCCTTGTAGCCGTTGGGGTTCATGCTCTGCCACTTCCAGCTGGAGGCGCACATCTCTTCAATGCCGTATTCGGCCTGCCAGCCCAGCTCTTCGCGGGCCTTGGTGGGGTCTGCATAGCACTCCGCAATGTCGCCGGGGCGGCGCGGGTCTATCACATAGGGAATCTCTTTCCCGCAGGCCTTGGAATATGCGCGAATCACGTCCAGCACGCTGTAGCCGTGGCCTGTGCCCAGGTTGCACACAAACAGCCCGCAGTTTGTGGCCAGCTTTTTCAGCGCCGCCACATGGCCGCGCGCCAGGTCTACCACATGGATGTAGTCGCGCACGCCGGTGCCGTCCGGGGTGGGGTAATCGTTGCCGAACACATGCACCTTTTCCAGTTTGCCCACGGCCACCTTGGCAATGTAGGGCACCAGGTTGTTGGGGATGCCGTTCGGGTCTTCGCCAATCAGCCCGCTTTCGTGCGCGCCAATGGGGTTGAAATAGCGCAGCAGAGCCACGTTCATGGTGGGGTCTGCCTTGCAGATGTCGGTGAGAATGTTCTCGTTCATCACCTTGGTGGCGCCGTAGGGGTTGGTGGTGGCGCCCACGGGGAAATCTTCGCGGATGGGCACGCTGGCAGGGTCGCCGTACACCGTGGCGGAAGAGGAGAACACAAAGTTCTTCACGCCGTATTTTTTCATGGCGTTCAGCACGTTCAGCGCGCTGATGAGGTTGTTCGAATAATATTCCAGCGGCTTTGCCACGCTTTCGCCCACGGCCTTGTACGCGGCAAAGTGAATCACCGCCTCGATGCCCGGGTGCGTGCGGAACATCTCGTCCACCGCCGCAGCGTCGCACAGGTCGATGTTCACAAAGGGCACGCTGCGCCCGGCAATTTGCTCTACACGGCGCAGGGCCTCCTCGCACGAATTGTACAGGTTGTCCGCCACCAGAATTTCATAGCCGGCGTTCATCAGCTCAATGCAGGTGTGGCTGCCAATATAGCCGGCGCCGCCGCTTACCAGAATAGACATGCTTCTAACAGCTCCTTTTTCTTTTTTAGAATGGATGCCTTGCAAAATAGTGCGCCGCACCGCCGTGCAGCGGGAAAAACAGAAAACAGCCCCGCCCGGGGCATTTGGCCTGCCGCCTTGTCACTACCATTGTACGGGGGCCAAACGGTTTCATAAATAGATTTTTTTACACAATATTTGGATTATTGTTCGCGCTGCGCGCTTTTTTGTGCAACAGATTAGAAGGATGGTTTTAACTTAACAGTTTTAATCTAAAGAATGCTCTAAAGAATGCTCGATTGGGCTATGTATTGCATCCTCAAAAGACTCTTTTGCACCACCAGAAATTCTAT
>UREN01000106.1 GCA_900546885.1 uncultured Oscillospiraceae bacterium | reverse complement strand
TGTGACTGGAGTTCAGACGTGTGCTCTTCCGATCTGGCATTTCTGTTTTACACGGGGCGCCCGCAGGCGGCGCGGGCAACAGAAAGCCCAAAGGCCGGCCCCTGGCGCACTTGCCCGGCGGCCACAGAAAATGTGGCCCGAAAAGGAATCCTTCCCCCAAAAACAGCGGCGGCCGGCCCAAGGGCCAGCCGCCGTGGAAAACAAAGCTTTTTTGCACCCGCGGCAAAACAAAGGCGGGCGCCTTTTTAGGGTGCGGGCTTAATCTTTCCGGCGCAGATGCACGGCAAATCCGCCGAACTCCTGTTCAAAATAGATGGCAATCAGCCCTTTATCGTCTCTGGCTACGCCCTCTTCGCGGAAAGCATAGCCCCGGCGCTTAAAATAGGCCACCGCGCGGTCAATGTCGTTCACTGCCACGGCAATGTGGCCGTGCGTGCCAAGGAAAGGCTTTTTCACCACCTCCAGCATCGTGCCGGCAAACACGGCAGCGGGCAGGTCTATTACCGGCAGGCCAAACAGCGCGGCAAAGGCGTCGGCAGTTTGCCGGGCCTCCTGCGGGCCGGAGGTATTCATGCCCACGTGCAGCAGGGTAAAGCCGTGCATCACGCGCACAGCCTCGGCGCACAGGGCGGTGACGGCGGCAAAGTTCTTTTCCCGAATGGCGTCGGCGGGCAGCATCCAGGTGCCGCCGCAGGCAATGACGTTGGGCAGGCGCAAAAAATCGTTCAGGTTTGAGGCGTTTACCCCGCCGGTGGGTACAAAGCGCACTTTTTGGAAGGGCCCGTACAAACCCTTCAGCATGGCAATGCCGCCAGAGGCAGCTGCCGGGAAGAACTTCATGATCTCAATGCCGTATTCCAGCATTTTCTGCACTTCAGATGCGGTGCTGACGCCGGGCAGCACGGGCACGCCGTGCTCGATGCACCAGCGCACCACGGGTTCGCTGATGCCGGGTGTCACAATATAAGCAGCGCCCGCGGCCACAGCGGCTTCGGCGTTTTCCACCGTCAAAACAGTGCCTGCGCCCACCAGCATCTCGGGCACCTCCTGCCGCATGGCGGCGATGCTGGCCGCCGCGGCATCGGTGCGGAAGGTTACCTCGGCCGTGGGGATGCCGCCTGCGCACAGGGCCCTGGCAAGGGGCACGGCGTCCGCGGCGTCTTTCAGCGCCACAACGGGCACAATGCCAATTTCAGAAAGCGTGCGAAGCACTTCATGCATGATGCTCTTCCTCCTTCATATAGGCGTCCAGCTGCGCGCGGGTGGGCAGGCCGTCGTTGTCGCCGCGGCTCATCACCTGAATGGCGCCAATGGCGTTGCCGCGCAGCACGGCGCTTTGCAGGGGCAGGCCCTCCATCAGGCCGGAAAGCAGGCCCGCGGCAAAGCCATCGCCCGCGCCCACGGTGTCCACCACTTTCTTTACGGTATAGCAGGGCACAAACCCGGCCTCGCCCTTGCGGGCATAATAGGCGCCCTTTCCGCCCAGCTTCACCACCACAAGCTTTGCGCCTGCGGCAAGGTAATGTGCGGCAATGGCCTCGGGCTCTTGCAGCCCGCACAAAATTTTTGCCTCGGCAATGCCGGGCAGGAACACATCGCTTTGCGCGGCCACTTCGTTCATAAAATCTACCATGGTCTTTTCATCCGGCCAAAGCTGGGGGCGCAGGTTGGGGTCGAACGAGAACATCAGCCCCTTTTCCCTTGCAAGGCGAAGCAGCAGGCGTGTGGCGGCGCGCGTGCTGTCCGACAGGGCGGGCAAAATGCCCGTCATGTGCAGCACACTATAGGCCGAGAGGTCAAGCTGCGCCACATCCTCTGCGCTGAGGGTGGAGGCGGCGGAATTTTTGCGGTAATAATAGATTTCCGGGTCTCCGTGCGAGACCATTGATTTCAACATAAAGCCGGTGGTGCGCTCGCCGGAAAATTGGGTGAGTTCCGTGCTGATGCCGTTCTGAGCCATCAGATGCAGAATGTGCTTGCCGAACGGGTCTGTGCCAAGCTTTGTCAGGTAGCCCACATCGTGCCCCAGGCGGCACATGCCTACGGCAACGTTGAATTCTGCGCCGGCAACGGCAAAGGAGTATTCCCCCACACTGTCCAGCGGGCCTTCGCTTTTGGCAATGAACAGGCCCATCGGTTCCCCGACAAGCAATATTTTGGAAGGCATGGTTCATAACCTCTTTTCTGGAATGTTCAAAGGTCTGCGCCGTGGCACACGCCTGCGGCGCACGCAAACAGGCCCGCGTAAAAACGCCGGCTTGCCTGTGGCTGTGCAGTTTTTATGAAACCGGAAACCGGCGCGCGCCGCAGGGCCAGCCCGCTGCGCGCGGCCGTTCAAACATCAGGCTGTCGGGGGGAAAAGCAAAGTAGAGGCGCGCGGGCTCAGCTCGCTTGGCAAAAGAACCTCCTGCTTGGCCAGCGAAGGGTCCGCAATGCGGGCCAAAAGCAAATGCGTGGCCGTGGCGCCTATTTCTCTTGCGTGCACGCTGGCCGTAGTAAGCTGGGGGGCTGTCAGTTCGGGCCAGTTCATCTGGTCGCCCCAGTTCCAGTCCTCCGGCCCGCACAGGCCAATCTGCTGCGGAATGGCCAGGCCCATCTCGCGCATGGCGTGCAGGGTGTAGGTGGTGGTGACGCTGTTCACCCCAATTACAGCGGGCCGCTGCCCGGGCGCGCAGCGGGCCATCAGGTCCTCCAGGGCGCGCACTGCGCTGGCCGGGTTTTGCCCGTCCACCTCATACACAGGCGCCTCGCCCGGCCGCAGGCCGAACAATGCCTCGGCCCCGGCCAAAAATGCCTGGCGGCGCTGCAGGCGCACAGAGTTGTTGTCCCACCGCTGGGAAAACAGCGCGGGCAGGCCATAGCCCTGGCCCTTCAGGTGGGCCAGCAGCTGTTGGATGGTGGAGGCATGGTCTGTTGTGACAATGTCAAAGGTATGGCCCTTGATATAGCGGTCGCACAGCACAATGGGCACGCCGCGGGCCTCCAGGTTTACAAGGAAGGGATTTTCGTAGCTGGTGGTGTTCACAATCAGGCCGTCCACCCCGCGCGAGAGCAGAAAAGAAATTTGATACCGCTCTTTGGCCGGGTCATCATCGCAATTTACAAACACGGGCACATATTCCGTGTTGCGCAGCGCGTCGCCCACGCCGAGCAAAACCGCCGTGGAGAACGGAGAGGATTGGTCTGAAACCACAATACCCAGCAGCAGCGAGCGCTTGTTTTTCAAACTGCGCGCAATGGTGCTGGGCTGGTAGCCCGATACGTCAATGACCGATTCGATGCGCCTGCGCGTCTCGGGCGACATTAAGTCGAACCTGCCGTTCAAATAGCGCGAAATGGTGGTTTTGGACACACCGGCAGCTTTGGCAATATCTGTAATGGTTACCTTTTTCTGCGTCATGCCGCATGCCTCCCTGCCCGGCAGCCGCCCGGCGGGGCCCCGGTGTTTGCTTCATTATAGCACAGTGCCGGGGCGAACTGCTGATGTTTTTTTGCGTTGCAGATCGGAAGAGCACACGTCTGAACTCCAGTCACACAGTGATCTCGTATGCCGTCTTCTGCTTGAAAAAAAA
>UREN01000105.1 GCA_900546885.1 uncultured Oscillospiraceae bacterium | reverse complement strand
GGCCTTTTTTAAAAGCGGAAAGTAAGCCCGCGAAGCCGCAGCCTGCGGCGGCGCGGGTTGGGGCCAAGCTCTTTTCGCAGCGTTACAAGCGAAAGCGTGTCGTACCCCAACTTGTGATAAAGCCGCAGCGCGGCTTCGTTGCGGGGAACCACCTGCAGGGTGACGGCCTCAATGCCGGGCATTTGGCGGCACAGCGCCTCTGCCTGGGCAATTGCAGCCGTGGCAATGCCCCGGCCACGCAGCGGCGGCTGCACAAAAATATCTTCCAGCTGCATCACAATGGGCCCCGTGCGCTGTAAGTGCAGAAACCCGGCCTGTTGGCCATCCGCCCAAATGGAAAAGAGGGTATGCCCTTCGCCCAGCCATTCTTTCAAGGTATCTTCTGCCTGTGCCAAGGCCACGGTTTCCTCTTTGCTTACAAGGGCGGCATGATGCTGCCAGAACGCGGCGATATCGCGCAAAAGCACAGCCCGCTCGCGCAAAGAAAATGGAACCAGTTCAACGTGCATGACGCTTTCTCCTTTCCCATAAAAGCAAAAGCCCGGCGGCGCTGGTGGCCAACATCAGCCCGGCACCTATCAGAAAAATGCAGGGCCCCGCCCCCCATGCGCTTGCGGCGCCGCCGGCCAGCGGGGAGAGCACCACCATGCAAATGCTGTACATCATGCTGTCCACGCTGGTCAAAGTTGCGCGGCTGGCGCTGGGGTAAAACGGTTGCATCAAGCTGTCGGCCCGCAGAGTAAATGCACTTTCCAGAAGCCCGGCAGCCACTGCCCCTGCCAGACAAAGGGGCAGGCAGGCGCTGCCCGCCAGCATGGTGCAGGCCGAGACAGCCAGCCCGCACCCCAAAAACAGGCTGCCAAGGCGTGCGGGCAGCCTGGGCGCCAGCAGGGCACCCGGCACATCGGCCAGCATCAAAAGAAAAAGCGGCACGCCTACCAGGGCGGCGGGCAGGCCCGCGTCTACAAGGCCCTGCTGCCAGAACATCTGCGTAAGATAGGCCGCGGCACACACAAGGCTGATGCACAGCATTCTGGCGGCCAACCTGCGCCTGTGCAGAAGAAAGCGGACGTTTTCCAGCGCATGTTCCGCCAGGCGGCGCGGCAGCTGCCGCAGAGGCACACGGGGCCTTGCACTGATATCCGGCTCTGTTAAAAGGCCGCCCAGGGCGGCACACCCAAGCCCCACACATGCGCTGAGAAGATAAGCGGTTACAAAACCCAGCCGAATGGTGACCACGCTCATCAGGCTGGCGGCGCTTTGCGTGACGGAATACAGCGTATACTGGCGAGAAGTCTGCTGAATATAGCGGCTTTTCTGGCCGGCCTCTGCCAGTGTATCATAGGTAAGCGCCTCCAGTGTGCCGGAGGCCAGGTTGAAGCTGAGCGCTTCCAGCGCCATGGCAGCGCACACCCCCACAAGGCCGCAGCTCGCCGCCATGGCCACACCTGCAGCGGCATTGACAAGCCCTGCGGCAATTAAGGTGCGCCTGCGGCCCATCAGGTCGGCAAGCATGCCGCTGGGCACTTCGAACAGCATGCTTACCACATGGAACACGCCCTCTGCAATGCCCACAGTGGCCAGTGAAAAACCGCGCCCCACAAGCAAAAGAACCCACACGGCCCCGGCAATTCGAAACCCCCGTACGGCTTCATGCGCCTGTAACAGAAATAATTGTTTTTCTAAATTCATTGGTACAGCACCGTTCCTTATCAGAAATTTTTGGGGAGGGAACCGTGCGCCCAGACAGAAAAGGGCCGCGGCAGTGTAGCCGCGGCCCTTCAAAATGTGCAAATGAAAGCCGTTTCTACCTGCAAATGGGCGCACTAATACACGGAACGGCCAAAACAGCACCTTTGGACAAGCAGATGTTGGCAACTCTCCAGAACATTACAGTGCACCCCCCTTTTCAGAATAACGGCATGGCTTTATGCCATAAATCGATGCTTATTATATCACGCCCTGAAATGCTTTTCAAGCGTGGCTTTGACATGTTTTGCATGGCGGCAGCGCTACACTGAAGCAGTGGAAAGGGGGCGCAGCATGCGCGGCGTTGTTTATGTGGACATTTTATTTTTGGTCAACGCCGTGATAGGCCTTTTTCTGCTGCGGTGCACAGCGCGCCTTGCCGGGCGGGAATACCGTGCCTGGCGCATGGCGCTGGGCGGCATGATGGCGGGGGCGGCATCGCTTGCCCTGCTGCTGCCACCGCTTCCGGCCATACTTATGTGGGGGATGAAGGCGGCCGAAGCCTGCCTCATTGTGCTGGCCGCTTTCCCGCCGGGCGGCCTGCGGTGCTTTTTTAAAACATTGTGGTGGTATGCGGCGCTGAACGTATTGCTTTCCGGTGTGGTGTTTGCGGCGCTGTATTATGGGGTGGCTGGCGGCATTGAAGTGAATAATATGGCCATCTACTTCAATGTGCCGCCGCTTTTGCTCATTGCCTGCGTGGCGGGCGTATATTGCGCTGTGCGCGTGGTGGACCTGTGCTTTGGAAGGCCTCAGCGCGCACAGCATGTGCCGTTTGCCGCCGGGTTTGGCGGCACATGTGTGCGGGGCCTTGCCCTGCTGGATACGGGCTGTTCTGTGCGCGACCCTGTCAGCGGGCAAGAGGCGTTTCTGCTCAGCCTGCCCATGGTAAAACCGGCGCTGCCGCCGCAGCTTGGCGCACAGCTGCAGGCTTTTTTAGAACAGGGGCAGCTTTCCAGCGCGCCGTACGCGCTTCGGCTGGTGCCTACCCAGACAGCGCTTGGCACGCGCGCATTGCCTGCCGTGACGGCGCAATGGCTGACATTGGGGGAAAAAGGGGAAAAAACAGTGCATAACGCGCTGGCCGTGTTCACGCCGGAGCGGTTTGCAGACGGGGCGTTCAGTGCCATCGTCAGCCCGGCGCTGAGAGGAGGATAGAAATGAAAGGAAAATTTCTGAAGAAGATGTGGCGCGGGTTTTGGCACAAACTGCAGGTTTGTGTGCATGCGCCGGATTATACTTACTATATCAATGGCCCGGAAACGCTGCCTCCGCCGCTTTCGAAAGAACAGGAGGCGTTGGTGTTTGCCGGGCTGGAGCGGGGAGACGCCAACAGCCGGGAGCTGCTTATTGTGCACAACCTGCGCCTTGTGGTGTATATTGCCAAAAAGTTTGAGAGCAAAACGGCAGGCGTGGAAGACCTTATCAGCATTGGCACCATTGGCCTGATCAAGGCGGTGAACACTTTTGTGCCATCTAAAAAAATTAAACTGGCCACCTATGCCAGCCGGTGCATTGAAAACGAAATTTTGATGTATCTGCGCAAAAGCAGCAACCGCCGGCAGGAGAGCAGCATTGACGAGCCGCTGAACACCGACGGGGACGGCAATGAACTGCTGCTTTCAGATGTGTTGGGCACAGACCAGAACCAGGTGGGCGCCCAGCTGGAGCAGAACGCAGAAAAAGACATGCTGCTTGCTGCCGTGGCAAGGCTTTCCCCGCGCGAAAGGCAGATTATGGAGTTGCGCTTTGGCCTGTGCGGCCAGCAGGAACACACACAGAAAGAGGTGGCAGATATGATAGGCATTTCACAAAGCTATATTTCGCGCCTGGAAAAGCGCATCATCCGCCACCTGCGCATGGAACTGGAAGAAACCACCTGAATATGCCCCCAAAAAGAAAAAACACGCGCCGCGCTGCCGGAAACAGCG
>UREN01000104.1 GCA_900546885.1 uncultured Oscillospiraceae bacterium | reverse complement strand
CGGTAGAGCATGCGGCTGTTAACCGCAGGGTCGTCTGTTCGAGCCAGACAGGGGGAGCCAAAGAAGGCAGGCCAAAGGGCCTGCCTTTTCTTGTATCTTTGAATATTTGAAGAAATGTGCGCGCGATGTGCGTTGATAAAGTTAGGGGGCGATGTGGAAATGTATAAAATTCTGATTGTGGAAGACGATGACGCCATTGCGGGTGTGCTGCAGCGCACGCTTGCAAAATGGGGGTATGAAGTGTGCCGCACAGAAGAATTTGAAAATGTGATGGATGAATTTCTTCGCTTCGAGCCGCACCTTGTGCTGATGGATGTCTCTCTTCCGTTTTTTGATGGGTATCACTGGTGTGCGGAAATTCGAAAAGTAAGCAAAGTGCCGGTGCTGTTCCTTTCGGCGGCCGGTGAAAACCTCAATATCGTCATGGCACTTAGCATGGGCGCGGACGATTTTATTACAAAGCCCTTTGATTTATCTGTGGCAGTGGCCAAAGTGGAGGCCCTTTTGCGGCGCACCTATTCGTTTGGGGCACAGGCGGGCGCCGCCCTTGCCGTGGGCGGCGCCGTGCTGGATTTGAAAAGCGCCTGCCTGCATTATGAGGGCAAAAAGCTGGAGCTGACCAAGAACGAGTTTCGCATTTTGCAGATTTTGTTCGAGCATAAGGGCGAAATTGTCACCCGCGATACGCTGATCAGCGCGCTTTGGGGGCAGGATGCGTTTTTGGATGACAACACCCTCACCGTAAATGTGGCCCGCCTGCGCAGCCATTTAGAGGAGATAGGCCTGGGCGGGCTGGTGCGCACGCAGAAAGGTGTGGGCTATCTTGTGGAGGAGCAGCCATGAACAAAGAATGCAAACTGGCATTTGCCTATCTGTATGAAAAACGGGCGGCGGCCTGCCTTTTGGCGCTGGCCGTCGCTTTTCTGTTTCTTATTACGGAATTGTACCATGCGCCGCGCGAGATGGCGGTGTATACCTCGCTGATGCTGGGCACAGGCGCCGCCCTGGCCTTTGCAGTTGGGTTATACCGGTACCGTGCCGTGCACAATGCTTTGCAAGTGCTGCTGCGCCAAAGTGCCGTAGCACTGGAAGAGATGCCTGCACCTCGCGGTTTGTTGGACAGGGACTGGCAGGCGCTTGTGCGCGCGGTGGACGCGGCGCGCCGTGACGCAGTAGAACGCAGCGAGACCGCCAGGCGGGACGCACAGGAATATTACACCCTGTGGGCGCACCAGGTGAAAACACCGCTGGCAGCCATGCAGCTGTTGGCGCAGGAGAAAGAATTTCCTGCGCAGGGGCTGTTCCTCAGTGAACTGTTTCAGACGCAGCAATATGTGGACATGGTGATGAGCTATCAGCGAATGGCCAGCATGACGAAAGACCTGTGCGCCCAGAAGGTTGATGTGGATGCGGCGGTGCAGGCGGCTGTACGCCGCGTACAGCCGCTGTTTGCAGGCAAACAGCAGGTGAAACTGGAGGTGCAGGCCACAGGCATCCAGGTTATTTCAGACACCAAATGGCTGGGCCTTGTGATAGAGCAGCTTTTGACAAATGCGGTAAAGTATACCCGGCGCGGGTTTGTAAAGGTATATGCGCAGGATGGCGCACTGGTGGTGGAAGACAGCGGTATTGGCATTTCACCGGACGAGCTGCCCCGGGTGTTTGAGCGAGGGTTTACCGGCCTGAATGGGCGGGGCCAGCGGCACAGCTCTGGCCTTGGGCTGTATCTTTGCAGGCAAATTACGCAAAAGCTGGGCCATGTGCTGCGCCTGGAATCGGAACAGGGCAAGGGCACGCGCGCTGTGCTTTGCTTTCCGCAGGTTTCCCTTGCGGTGGAATGACCCCCACTTTTTGTTTTGCGAAGGCGGCCCGGGTTCCGCGCGGCACGCTTTGCCGCACAAAAGGCGGGCAGGCCGCATGCTTACAAAAGCGTAAGCCCGCCACAGGCAGATGTAAGCGTGCGCTATGGCAGGGTGTTCTGTTCCCGGGTATCATAAGGGGCAGAACAGGCGCTGCGGCCCAACCAGAAAAAGGCGGCCCGGCGCAGAAAAGGGGAGTGGATTATGGCTTTGCTGCAGGTAGAGCATTTGAAAAAAATATACACCACACGCTTTGGCGCACACCAGGTGCAGGCACTGAGCGATGTTTCCTTTTCCGTGCAGGCGGGGGAATTTGTGGCCATCATGGGCGAGAGCGGCAGCGGCAAAACAACGCTTTTGAACATTCTTGCCACGCTGGACAGGCCCACACAGGGCACCGTGCGCCTGAACGGCCAGAATTTGGCCGATGTGCCGGATAAACAGCTTTCCGCTTTCCGCCGCCAGCGGCTTGGCTTTGTGTTTCAGGATTTTAACCTGCTGGATACCTTTTCGCTGAAAGATAACATTCTGCTGCCGCTGGTGCTTTCCCATATGCGCTATGACGATATGGTGCCGCGGCTGAAGGCGGTAAGCGACGTGCTGGGCATCACACCGCTTTTGGAAAAGTACCCGTATGAAGTGTCCGGCGGGCAAAAGCAGCGCGCGGCTGTGGCGCGCGCCCTGATTACCCGCCCGGCCATTGTGCTGGCAGACGAGCCCACCGGCGCGCTGGATTCCAAGGCAAGCGCCCGCCTGTTAGAAACTTTCAGCCAGGTGAACGAGAGCGGGCAGACCATTTTGATGGTGACGCACTCTACACGTGCGGCAAGCTGTGCCAAACGTGTGCTGTTCATCAAAGACGGCGTGGTGTTCCACGAGCTGTATCGCGGCACGGCAGCGCCGGGTGAATTTTTCGGCAAAATCAGCGACACGCTGATGCTGCTCAGCGCAGGGGGCGAGGCTGTATGAAAAGCATGCTGTACCCCAAACTTGCCTGGCAGAACCTGAAAAACAACCGCACCACATATTTTCCTTACCTTCTCACCTGCAGCGTAAGCGTGGCAATGTATTATATCATGCAATCCATTGCCATGAACGAGGGGCTGCTGCAGGTGCCCGGCGCGGCCATTGCGCTTACCATTTTCTTTCTTGGCACCGTTGTTGTGGGCGTTTTCTGTGTGGCGCTTGTCTTTTGGACAAACAGCTTCCTTATCAAGCGCCGCAAAAAAGAGCTTGGCCTTTACTGCGTGCTTGGCATGGAGCGAAAACACATTGCCGCCATGCTTTTGTGGGAAACGCTGTATACTGCCGCCATCTGCCTTGTGCTTGGCCTGGGCGCCGGCATGCTGCTGTCGAAGCTTTTGTTTCTGGGCCTTTTGTATATGATGGATATCTCCACCCCCATCGCCTTTGGCATAGAGCCCGTTGCCATGCTGGTTACGTCGGTGCTGTTTGGCATCATCTTTCTGTGCACGCTGGCCTATAACCTGCACCATGTGCGCCTTGCGAAACCGGTAGAACTGCTGCGCGGCGGCAACGTGGGTGAGAAAGAACCGCGCGCCTCCTGGCTGCTGGTTGTGGTGGGCGTGCTCAGCCTAGGCTGGGGCTACTATATTGCTGTGACGGTGAACGAACCGCTGAACGCCTTGCTTTTGTTTTTCGCCGCTGTGCTGTGTGTGATTTTAGGCACCTTCTGCCTGTTTACCGCGGGCAGCATTGCGTTTTTAAAATGGCTGCGCAGGCGCAAAAACTTCTACTACCAGCCGGGGCATTTTATCAGTGTTTCCGGCATGATGTACCGCATGAAGCAAAATGCAGCGGGGCTTGCGGCCATCTGCATCCTGTTCACCATGGTGCTGGTGACGGTGTCCACTACCGTGGGCCTGTACACCGGGCAAAGCGATATGCTTCGCTCTCTTTACCCCACGGATATCCGCGGCTCGGTGACGCTGGAGGGAGGCCAGAACCTGGAGGACGTGTATCAGGCCGTGGAAAGCGCTGTGCAGCAAAGCGGCTCGCGCGTAGAGCAACAATTTGCCTGGCGCGCCTGCAGTTCTGGCAATGCGGTATCTATGGATGAAAACGGCGTGATCCGGGCCAATAGTGCCTCTCTCAACACGGTGCAGCTGATTGGCGTGGAAGACTACAACCGCGCATTTGGCACACACGAAACCCTGGCGGAAAACGAGGCTTTGTTCAAGAGCACAGATGGCGGCCCCATGCCGCAGACGGTGACGTTTGCCGGTCAGACGCTGGCGGTGCGCCCGATGGAAGGGCTTCCGGAAGAAGTAGAGCAGTTTTACTCTACCTATGGCACTTATTTCCTGGTGGTATCGTCCTACGAACAGGCGGCCAGCCTGATGCAGGCATTTACCGGCAGCGAGGCCGGTGCGCCGGTAGTGAACCTGTTTCTGGATGTCTCCGGCAGCCCTGCACAGCAGCAGCGCGCCTGCCAAAGCCTTATCACCAACACGCCGGAGGGCATGCCCTTCAACGTCAATTCCAGGGCTGCATCGAATGAAGGATGGTACGGCCTGTACGAGATCGGAAGAGCGTCGTGTAGGGAAAGAGTGTAGATCTCGGTGGTCGCCGTATCATTAAAAAAAAAA
>UREN01000103.1 GCA_900546885.1 uncultured Oscillospiraceae bacterium | reverse complement strand
GCGGGCTGCGGTGCCTGCGGGGCGCTTTCTTCCGGCGCGGCGGGGCCCGCCGTGGCTTCCCGGGGCGCGGCAGGCGTGGGTTCGGCCGCGGGCTGCGCGGCGCTTTGCCCCTCTGGCACGGGGCCGCCGGGCACCTCATAGGCATCGTGCTGCGGCTCGTAGCCGCACGCCGGGCACTGGGCCGCGCCGTTCAGGGGCGTGCCGCAGCGCATGCAGAATTTTTCTCTCATGTCCATTCTCCTTTTGGGCGGGCCGCGCCGTGCGGGCGCCCGGGCTCTCAGTAATACATATACACCTGGCAGGGTATCATGCCGTTGTACAGCTTGCGGCGGCGCTGGGCCTTGCGGCCGAAGTGCGCCTCAAAATCGGCGTCCGCCGTGATGATATACGCGCCCTTCACACTGCACGCCGTCAGGCGCTGGCCCAGCGTGCGCTCCAGCGCGGCGGCCGTCCCGGCGTCGCCCAGGCGCTCGCCATAGGGCGGGTTTGTAAACACAAGGCTGCCCGCGCGCGGGGCAAAATCTTTCACATCCGCCCTGTAAAAACGCACATGCGAGGCCACCCCGGCCAGCTTTGCGTTGTGGGCGGCAAGGGCCACGGCGTCCCCGTCAATGTCGAAGCCCACGGCCTCGAAGGGCGCGTCGCGCACCACCTGTTCCAGCGCATCGGCGCGCGCGCGCTGAAATGTGCCCGCCGGCACAAAGGCATAGCGCTCGGCCGCAAAGCGGCGGTGCAGGCCGGGCGCAATGTGCAGCGCCTTCATGGCCGCCTCAATGCACAGCGTGCCGCTGCCGCAGAATGGGTCCTGCACGGTGCTGTCGGGGTAGATGCGGCCCAAATCCAGCATGGCGCAGGCCAGCGTCTCTTTGATGGGCGCCAGGGTGCTTTGCCTGCGGTAGCCGCGCTTGTGCAGCCCTTCGCCAGAGGTGTCCAGCATAATCTCTGCCTCGTTTTTGCGAAGGGAAAAGCGAATGCGGTATTCCCCGCCGCTTTCGGGCAACACCTGCACGCGGTGGCCCTTTTTCAGCCGCTCTACCACAGCCTTTTTCACAATGCTTTGGCACGCCGGCACGCTGGAAAGCTGGCTGGAAAGGCTGCTGCCTTTCACGGGGAAGGCGGCGTCCGCGGGCATCAGCTCTTCCCAGGGCACGCTGTAGGCCAAATCAAACAGCGCGTCAAAGGTTTCGGCGCGGCCCGTTTTCAGCAAAAGCAAAATGCGCTCTGCACAGCGGCTGTGCAGGTTTGCGGCGGCCAGCACGCCGGCGCCGCCGGTAAAGGCCACGCGCCCGTCTGTCACCGTCACATCTTTTGCGCCAATGCGCCGGATATCAAACGCCGCGGCGCTCTCTGCACCAAAATAACACGGCGCAATCATGCGGTATTCCAAATTCATTCTCCTTCCCCGGCCGCCGCGGCAAAAGGCACGCGGGCCGGGCTTACTGCTACCCGCCTATTATAGCACACCGGGCGCAGGGCAGGCAAACGGCGCGCCGCACCTGCGCTGAAAGGCAAGGCGCGGGCTGCCGTTTGCCAGGCGGATGACGCCGCACGGCGCAAACCCCAGCTTGTGCAGCAGGCTGCGCATGGGCAGGTTGTTCTGGTGCGTGTCTATGCGCAGGCTTTCGCAGCGCTGCATGCAAAACTGCAGGCAGGCCGTGGCCGCGCCCTTTGCGCGCCCGGGTGAGCAAAGCCGGTGCACCACGCCGTACGGCCCGCCGCACAGCCAGGCGCCGTCTATGTGCGCATAGCTGGGCTCTTCGCCCACAAAAAACACAAACGCCGCACACACGGCGCCGCCCTGTTCGCACACATACAGCTGCCCGCGGCGCAAATCTTCCTCCAGCAAAGCGCGCCCCGGGTAGCCGCCGCGCCACTGTGCGGTGTTGCCGTGCGCCGCCATAAAACGCCTGCCCTCGGCATACAGCGCGCACAAAGCGTCCATATCCTGCCCGGTTGCGTGGCGTATGTTCATCTCTTCCCTCTTTTCCCAATAAAAAAGGCCGGGGCCTGCTGGCAGGCCCCGGCGTTTTGTACATGCTTCAGCGCTCCGGCACCAGCAGGCCGTAGGTGCCGTTGTGGCGGCGGTACACCGCCTGCACCTCGTCTGTATCGGCGCTGCGGAACAAAAAGAACTCGTGCCCCAAAAGGTTCATTTCCAAAATGGCCTCTTCCACCGTCACAGGCTTCACCGAGAAGTGCTTTTCACGCACCGGCACATAGGCCTCCTCTTCCCCGGCGTCTGTGGGCGTTTGCGCCTCAAAATTCACCATGGCGGGCTGGGCCAGCCTGTCAGACAGGCGCTTGCGGTTTTTTACAATGCGGCGCTCCAGCAGGTCGTAGGCGGCGTCCAGCGCGTCCTCCATGCGGTCGGCAGATTTTTCGGCCCGGCAGGTGTAGCCTTTGTCTTTCACCGTAAGCTCCACCGTCTGCCAGCCCTTCTCCACCGTCACCGTCACCTGGGCCTGCGCCTGCGGGGAAAAGAACTTATCCAGCTTGGCAAGTTTTGTCTGGGCGCGTTGCAAAAACGCCTCCTTCAGCGAAACCTTTCTTCCCGTGCATGTCAGTTTCATAAGCCAAAGCCTCCTTTTTTCCAAAAGCGGAGCTTTGCGCGCGGCTGCGCGCCGTGCGCGCTGCGCTTTTCTGCACCGGTGTGCAAAGGGCAGCCGCGCCCGCCGGCACTGCCGTGCACCGCGGCTCTCTGCACCTGGTGTTATTGTTATTATAGCATGCGGCCCGGCATGTTACAAGGAAGAGATTCCCGTTTTACACAGTTATTTGCATGAAAATTCCGTGAATTTTATGCTTTTTGCCCCACTGCCTGCGGCACGGTGAAGTGCAGCACCTTGCCATGCGGCCAAATAAGCGGCACATAGGCGCCGCCGGGGCCAAGGCTTTGCACCCCGCGCGCAAACAGCTGCACCGGAATGCTGACGCCGCCGTGCGCCACCAGCAGCACGGCGCCGGGCCCGCGGCCCAGCGCGCGCAGAAAGCCCTGCACGCGGGCATAAAACGCGCCCGCCGGCTCGGCGCCCGGCGCGGGGCAGGGCACCTCCGGGTGCCAGAAGGCCTCAAAGTCGAAATCTTCCTTGCGCAGGCCCTCATAGGCGCCGAAATCCCGCTCGGCCAGGGCGGGCTGGGTATACAAAGGCACGTTTGTGCCCCGCAGCAGAATATGCGCCGTCTGCTGCGCGCGGCAAAGCGGCGAGACGTACGCCGCGTCCAGCCGCACGCCGGCCAGCCGGGCGCGCAGGGCCTCGGCCTGCGCCCGGCCGTTGGCGTTGATGGGGATATCCGCCCTGCCCTGCAGTTTCCAGGTGATGTTCCAATCTGTCTGGCCGTGGCGCACAAAATAAATGTCCGTGGTGGTTTCGCCTTCCTCTCTGCTGCACGGCGCCAAAAAGGGCGGCCGGTGTGCCGGCCGCCCGTCTGGGTCCGTCTTGTTTTTCTTGGTTCAGCGCCTGCGGGAATATCCGCCGCCGCGGCGGTTCTCGGTGACGCGGCGCAGGTCGGATATTTTTTCTTCGCTGCGCGACTTGAACTGGCTCATCATATCTTCAAACGACATATTCTGCTGAGGTGCGCTCTGGCGCGGCTGCCACACGCGGCCCGGGTCTGCCCGGGTGGGCTTGGGCTTGGGCAGGGTGCGCTTGATGGAAAGGGCGATTTTGCCGTCGTCCGACACGTTCATCACTTTTACCTTTACCGTCTGCCCCTCGCTCAGCACATCGGAAAGCTCCTGAACATATTCGTTCGAAACCTCCGAAATGTGCACCATGCCCGTTTTGCCGTCCGGCAGCAGCACAAACGCGCCGAACTTCTTTACGCCGGTAACTTTGCCTTCAACAATGCTTCCAACCTCAACTGCCATGAAATGAGAAACTCCTTTTTTATAAAAATCTCACGGTGCCAGCCACCGCAAACCGCAAAACAGCACAGGCGGCCGCCTCAGCCGCCCGTCTCGGCGCCATCGATGAAAACGCGCTCGTCCGGCCGCGCATAGCCCAGTTTATCGCGGGCCACACGTTCCATATACGAGGCCTCGTCATCCGCCTGAGTGGTGCGCTGCAGCTCTTCGTTCTGGGCCTGCTGCGCCTCCACCTGCTGGGTCACATTTTCCAGCTGCTGGCGCTTTGCCGCAATTTCCATCTGTGCGCACACAAAGCTCACCGCCAGGTATACGCACAGAAAAAGCAGGCCCAGCTTTATGGCAAGGCCGGAAAAAGAGCGCCTTTGCTTGCGCGCGTGCACGTATACCACTCCTCTCTGTGCCGGTGCCGCGGCGCACAGGCAAAACAGCGCACCACGCCACGTTGTTACTCTGAATTATACAACACCCGCGCGCGCTTTTGCAACTGTTTTGTGGGTGGCTGCCCGGGTTTTTTGTGCACGGCGGGGCGCCGGCGCTTTCCCGCGCGGTTTTTGCGCGCCGCAGCAAGGCGGCTTTGGGCCGCGCGGCGCCAAACCCCCGCCAGCCGGGCCAGCGGGCCGCCGGCGTGCCGT
>UREN01000102.1 GCA_900546885.1 uncultured Oscillospiraceae bacterium | reverse complement strand
GTTTGTGGGCTTTCTGATGGCGCAGTGGGCGCTGGAGATGCTGGCGCGCAGCGTGCGTGCCAAAAAGCTGGCCGGGGTGGACGCGGGGGCGCTTGCCCTGATGGCGGGCGGCGTGCTGCTTCTGGCAGTGCAGCTGGCGGGCAGCGTACAGGCAAATGCGCAAATAGATTTGCAGACACAGAGCATTCTGCAAACAGGAAAAGATTTTCTGGGCATTGGCATGAAGACGCTTTTTGATGTGGAAATGTACTATTTTCTTACAAAGCGCGGCCTGCTTGTGCTTTTGCCCGCGCTGGCCGTGCTGGCATGGCTGATGTGGCGCTGGCTGCGCGCTGCGCCAATGCCCTTGCTGGCGTGGCTGTGCGGCACAGGGTATTGCCTGGTGCTGCAGCAGCTGCTGGTATATGCCACAGAACAGCGCCATGTGGTGATGGGCATGATGTTTGTGTGCGCGCTGTGGATGTCTGTGCCGGACATCGCGGCCTCCGCGCGGCTCACGCAGGTGCAGAAGGGGGCGGTAAAGCGCGGCCTTGGCGTAGCCATGCTGGTGTTTTCCCTGCTGACGGTGCCCGCCATGCTGCGCTCGCTGCAGGAGGTGGTGCGCCCGCCGCAGGAGAATGTGCGCAGCGAAACCATTGCGCAGGCGCTGGTGGAGGTGACAGAGCCGGACGCTGTTCTTTTCACGGACAATGAATTCTATATCAGCCTGTTTTCGGCCTATCAGCCGGGGCTTGAATTCCGCAACCCGGCCCGAAGCGAGCCCATCAGCTTCACCACATGGGACGGGCTGGAGGACGGCATTGGCGGCGGGACAATGAGCGTGCGCGAGGCGGTGGAGGCCCTGCGGGCAGACCCGGCTGTGGGCAACCGGCCGCTGTACTTCTTCACCACAGGTGCCATGGCGCTTTCCGACGCGCCCGTGTATATCGAGCAGGCGGCCGAACAGGGCGTGACGCTTACCTTTGTGGGCGGCTGGCACCGCACGCAATATGAAGAATATGCCTTGCTTCGCGTGGAAGCGTAACATGCGGGCCTGCCGGAAACGGCAGGCCTTTCTTTGTATAATCTGCACAGTGCGGCGGCAAATTGTGCAAAAAAAGGACACGCTCAGCGCAAGCGGGCTTGCAGCGCACATGTTACAATAAAAAGGAAAGCTTCGGCCCTGTGCGGGCCTTGGAACAAAGAAAAAAGGAGAATCTGCGATGAAATTTCTGAACGTAGAGATCCCGGTTAAGAACTTGCCGGAACTGGACAGCAGTTTTGTGCCGCTGGGCCTGTTTTTCAAAGAGTATCAGAAGGGGGCAAAAAAGCCGCTTTGCATCGCGGTAGAGCGCTCGGGCGGGCAGATTGGCACCTATGAGACAAAGGTGTACGGCACGCCGGACATGGCCGAGGCGGACGCCTATTATGTGGACAGACTGGTGAAATTCCTTTTGTGGAGCTGGGGCGGCTTCAAGGTGTATGTGTGCGGCGATGAGGCCGTGGGCGAGCGCATCCGTCAGGCCTATACGGCCACCGGCAGCCGCGCTTTCGACAAGGGCTTTATGGAGCAGGTGTACGAGACGCAGTTCACGGTGGAAGTGCTGCCCTACGAGAAAAAGCCTGCGGCTTTCCAGCGCGCACAGGCCATTGGCCGCCATACCAATGGCGCGCGCATCGGCTTTGACGCCGGCGGGTCGGACCGCAAGGTGTCCGCTGTGATTGACGGCGAGCCCGTGTATTCCGAAGAAGTGGTGTGGTTCCCGAAAGTAATTGCCGACCCGGATTATCACTATCAGGGCATCCTGGCGGCCCTGCACACGGCGGCGGCCAAGATACTGGAAAACGGCCGCAAGGTAGAGGGCATTGGTGTGTCCAGCGCCGGTGTATATATCGACAACAAGTGCATGGTGGCCTCGCTGTTTTTGAAAGTGGGCAAGGAAGATTTTGATAAAAAGGTAAAGAATATCTACACCCGTGCCGCCAAAGAGCTGGGCGACACGCTGGGGTATGAGATTCCCGTGGTGGTGGCGAACGATGGCGACGTCTCGGCGCTGGCCGGCGCCATGGGCTTGGGCGAAAACGGCATCATGGGCATTGCCATGGGCACAAGCGAGGCCGTGGGCTATGTGGACGGCGATGGGAACATCTGTGGCTGGCTGAACGAGCTTGCCTTTGCCCCCGTGGACGGCCAGCCCGGCGCCATGGAGGACGAGTGGAGCGGCGACATCGGCTGCGGCGTGAAATATTTCAGCCAGGACGGCGTCATCAAGCTGGCGCCGCGCGCGGGCATTGAGCTGAAAGGCGCTTCCCCGGCGGAAAAGCTGAAAGAGGTGCAGGCGCTGATGGCGCAGGGCGACGAGCGCGCCGTGAAGGTGTATGAATCCATCGGCGTATACCTGGGCCACACGCTGGCGCTGTATGCCATGTTCTACGATATCCACCATGTGCAGATGATGGGCCGCGTGATGAGCGGGCGCGGCGGCGATATCATTCTGGATACAGCCAGCCGTGTGATGGACGAAGAGTACCCGGACGTGACCTTCCGCCCCGAGGCGCCGGACGAAAAGACGCGCCGTGTGGGCCAGTCCGCTGCTGCGGCCAGCCTGCCGGAAGTGAAATAAGCAACGCAAGAATCGGGTTTCACACAATGCAAGGGCGCGCGGCCAGCAAAAGGCCGCGCGCCCTTTTTTGTTGCGCCGCGCCTGCCGCCCGGCAGAGAACGAGGCGGCAGGGGGGGTGCTGTGAAAGCTGGCCCTCGCGGGCGCGCGGGGCAAAATGCCCGGCAGGGATTCTGCCACTTTTCTGTGCCTGCCCGGGCGGCCTCAAAGCTCCAGCAGGTTGCCCTCGGTGGAGATGACAGCCACCTGCCAGGGAATGAATTTCCCGCTGGCCTGCAGGGCCGTTTTTACGACCTGTTCCAGCCCGCCGCAGCAGGGCACCTGCATGCGCACCACGGTGACGCTTTTGATTTCGTTTTCGCGCAGAATGGCCGTCAGCTTTTCGGCATAGTCCACACCGTCCAGCTTGGGGCAGCCAATCAGCGTGACGTGGCGGCGCATAAAGCGGTTGTGAAAATCTGCATAGGCATAGGCGGTGCAGTCTGCCGCAACAAGCAGGTGTGCCCCCTGAAACCAGGGTGCGTTCACCGGGGCCAGTTTGATTTGCACCGGCCACTGCGCAAGCTGGCTTGGCGCTGGCGCCAGGGGCGCCTCGGGCGATGCAGGGGCCCTGTGCAGCGCTTTTGCGCGCGCGCCCGGGCACCCGCCGCCGGTTGGGGCACAGCGCGCGGCCTGCGCCGCTTTTACGGCGGCTTCGTCATAGGCTGCGGCCTCGCGCTGCACAAAACGGATGGCGCCGGTGGGGCACGCGGGCAGGCAATCGCCCAGGCCGTCGCAATAGTCATCGCGCAGCAGTTTTGCCTTGCCGCCCACCATGCCAATGGCGCCCTCGTGGCAGGCCGCCGCGCAGGCGCCGCAGCCGTTGCATTTTTCTTCGTCTATGTGAATGATTTTGCGTAGCATAGTTGCATCCTCCTGCTTGACTTTCTTCTCTGATTTTACTAGATTAAACAGGGAAATACTGTTGGAAATACAACAAATAGGGAGAAAAATATGGAAGAATATCTGCCGGTATTGCAAAATACGGCGCTGTTTGCCGGGCTTTCAGCGCCGCAGCTTCTTGAGGCGCTGGCCTGCCTGGGCGCCCAAAAGCGCAGCTATGGCAAGGGCGAGGCCATCTTTCACGCAGGGCAACGCATTTCCTGCATGGGGGTGCTTTTGTGCGGGCAGGTGCATATTCAGCGGGAGGACCACTGGGGCAACCGCAGCCTGCTGGCCGAAATAGGCCCGGGCGAGCTGTTTGGCGAGGCCTATGCGGTGGGGGAAGAGCCCATGTGCAACGACGCTGTGGCCTGCCGGGAAAGCGTGGCCCTGCTGCTGGATACAGGACGCCTGCTTGCGCCCTACGCGGCTGCCTGCGGGCTGCACGCCCGGCTGCTGCAACGCCTGTTTGCCATATTTGCGCAGAAAAACCGTGTGCTGGCGCAAAAGCTGGGCTGCCTTTCGCAGCGCACCACACGGCAAAAACTGCTGTATTACCTTTCGGAACAGGCCAAAAAGGCGGGCGGGGGAAGTTTTTCCATTCCGTTTAACCGCCAGCAATTGGCCGATTACCTCTCGGTAGACCGCAGTGCCATGTGCGCAGAGCTGGGCCGCATGCGCCGCGAGGGGCTTTTGGAGTTTAAGCGCAACCGCTTTGTGCTGAAATAGCCTGGCCGTGCGGCCCTGTATGTGGTTATGCCGGGTTTTCCGGCAACAGACCTCATCACGGCTGTAGATGTGGCGTCCGGCCTTGCCGTCATGGGCGTTGGCCAGGCGGCAAAGCAGCTGCAGAAATCATACAGGCCCCCGAAGCGCTACTGGCGCCGGGGGCTTCCGTTATATGCCTCGGTGTAGAGAACAGAGCCGATACAGCCAAGCACAATATGGAGCACAGCGCGCGCTCTGCTTTTTGGTAAAGTGGAGAAAAGTGTGAACAAAAGTGTGAACAGAAGGAACAGAAAAAGCCCGTGGAACGTTGGTTCCACGGGCTTTTTTGTGGTGGAGAAGAGGGGACTCGAACCCATGACCTCACGGATGTGAAGATCGGAAGAGCGTCGTGTAGGGAAAGAGTGTAGATCTCGGTGGTCGCCGTATCATTAAAAAAAAAAAAA
>UREN01000101.1 GCA_900546885.1 uncultured Oscillospiraceae bacterium | reverse complement strand
TTTTTTTTTTTTTAATGATACGGCGACCACCGAGATCTACACTCTTTCCCTACACGACGCTCTTCCGATCTCTATTCAGCGTACTGGAACAGGCTCCACACATTGCGTTTGTCCACATCGTACGGGTCCGCGAAGTAGCTTGCGTCCGTAAGCTCCTGGCTGTATACGCCCTGGTAACCGTTAGCGAGCATCACTTCCAGATCCTTTTGCAAATTGCGGTTGCCCTCGCCCCACACAAGATGGCCGTAGGGGTTCCCGTCCACAAAATGGGCGTGGATGATATTCTCGGTGCCGAACACATCGAACCACTCCTGAATGCTCTCGCCGGACACCGCCATGGCCGTGAGGTCCACCATGGCTTTGAAGCGTGGATGATTCACCATGTCAAATAGCGTTTTCACCTTGCCCAGCGTCTCGCCAATCAGTGATTCCTGCGGGCGCAGCGACTCGCACGCGATATACATGTCGTATTCCTCAGCCACTTCGCACAGGCGGCTGTGCATCTCGGCCGCGCGCTTGATGCCGTCGTCAAACGGTTCGTTCCAGTAGCCCCATCCGGAATTGGCCATCAGAATTTTTGCGCCCAGCTCCGCGCCCATGCGAATACCGTTTGCAAAATACTGGAAGCTGCGCTCGAACTGTTCTTTTTCCGGCGCGCCGTACTGATAGGCAAATTCACAGTTTTCCGGCGTAATTACCGGGCACTGAATGTGCCTGTCCGCTAGCATGCGGCGGATGGGTCGCGTATCTTCAAAACCCCTGTGGTCCAGCCATAGGCCGGGGTGCCCGGCCAGCAATTCCACCTTGGTGACGCCCAGCTTTTCCAGGCTGTTCAGGCAGTATTCCAGTGAATAATAGGCATAATGGATATTGAAAGCACAAATCTGGTCTTTCCGAATCAATTTCATCGCGTTATCCCTCCTTGTGCCCTCAGGCAAAGTGGCCGCGAAGCGCCGCTATGTTGCGCGCATCGGCAGCCATGGGGTCATCATAATAGCCCCAGTCATTCACTTCCAGTGCCAATGGGCCGTCGTATCCGTTGCGCTGCAACACGCCCAGCACATCATCCAGCGGGACGATGCCGTCACCCCATACAAGGTGGCCACCTGGCCTGCCGTCCGTCAACTGCACCAGCGCGATGTCACTGCCCAGCGCTTCGAACCAGTCGCCTGCCGTTTCATAGCTGGCGTTGGCGTTACACACGTCCAGCGCCGCCTTCACATTGGGATGCGCCACCTGCTGCAGCAGCCCGCACACGCCTCCCAGTGTGGTGGCAATGTTGGATTCTCCCTGTGCCGCCGCTTTCAGTGCCAGCGTCACGCTGTGCTGTGCCGCCACGGCGCCCAGCCGCTTGAGCATTTGCACCGCATGCTGCTGCGCTTGGACTTCGGACATATCTTTCGCTCCGCCGCCGCAGTTCACAAGCATCACGCGCGCGCCCAACTCCTGCGTCAGCAGAATGGCTTGCGTAAAGTAACCCAATGCCTTTTCGCGCGCCGTTTCGTTCCAACTGTTGATAAAATACTGATACAGTGTGCACTCTGGGGCCAGCACGCGGATGGAAAGCCCGTACTCCCCCGCCAGGGCCAGCAGAGCTGTGGCGTCCGGACGGCTTTCATCATCCAGCAACAGGTGCGGCGCACCGGCCCATAGGCAGATTTCACGAATGCCAAGCTTCTGCTGCGTGGAAAAGAAATCCCGCAGGGAATAGTGCACATAGTGGCGGTTCATGGCCGCCAGCTGATTCCATTGTAAAAGCGCCATTGCCTTTCTAGCTCCTTTCCCGCTTCAAGCCCTTACGCGCAACGGTTTTCCTGGCAGCCGCCACAATGTCCAAAGCCGTCAGGCCAAACTTCTTTTGCAGATAAGGAATATCGCCCACTTCGCCGAATTTGTCCTGCACACCCACCATTTCCATGGGAACCGGGCATTTTCTGGCAAGGCAGGAAGCCACCATTGAGCCAAGCCCGCCGATCACCGTCTGATTTTCAGCCGTCACCACTGCGCCCGTCTTTTCCGCCCATTCAGCAAGGCATTCTTCGTCCAGCGGCTTGATGGTGAAACAGTCGATTACTGCTGCGGAAATGCCCTCGCGCGCCAAAACCTCGGCTGCGTTCAGTGCCTCGGCCAACATAATGCCGCAGGCCACCAGCGTCACGTCTGTGCCCTCGCGCAGCACGTTGGCCTTACCCACTGTAAAATCGGTTCCCTCTTCGTAAATCTGAGGCACCAGCTTGCGCGCACAGCGCAGATACACGTTGCCGTACTTGTCAAACAGTTGCGGCACCACGCCGGCCAAGGCCACTGGGTCTGCCGGTTCTACCACCGTCATACCCGGCACGGCCACCATGATGCTGACATCCTCCATGGCCATATGCGTGCCACCGTTCGAAGCGGCAGTGATGCCCGCGTCGCCACCGAAAATTTTGACGTTGGCGCCGGCAAACCCACAGGATATCACCACCTGGTCGTACACGCGGCGCGAGGCAAACGTGGCAAACGCGTTAAATGTGGGGATCATGCCCATCAAGGACATGCCGGAGGCCATGGTGACGGCGTTTGCCTCCTGAATGCCGCAGTTGATGGAGCGCTCGGGAAACTCCTGACGAAACGGCTCCATCCCCATAGAAGAGCACACGTCCGCCTCCACCGACACGATAGCCGGGTTTTTGCGAGCCAGTTCCATCACCGCCCGGCAGTATGCATCGCGCATGCAGATGCTGCTGGGTGCGCGCCTTTGTGTCAACCTGATCATATTGCAGCCCCTCCTCCCGGCAGAAGGCCGGCGGCCAGCCGGCGCTCTATTTCATCAATGGCGCTTTGCGCCATTGCGGCGTCAAAGTCGATCCAGTGGTTGTCAAACGTCTCTTCGGCAAAATTGCAGCCGCAGCCTTTGACGGAATCCAGCAAAAGCACACTGGGGCGCACATGGTCGCCGCACGCGCAGATCTCGGTCAGGCACGTTGCGATCTGGGCCACATCATCGCCCTGCGCCTGGTACACTTCAAAGCCGAATGCGCGGAACTTGCCCGGCACGTCAAAGGCACAGCACACGTCGTCCACAAGGCCGTCCAGTTGCTTTTTGTTCATATCCGCAATCAGCACAAAGCGGCCCAGTTTCTGGTGTGCTGCAAACTGCACGGCCTCCCACACCTGGCCCTCCTGCATCTCGCCGTCGCCTACGATGGCGTACGTCATACAGGGGTTGTTCTGCAGGCGTGCCGCCATGGCAAAGCCGCACGCCACCGAGATGCCCTGCCCCAGGGAACCCGCGCTTGCGTCCACGCCCGGCGTCAAAAGCCGGCTGCAGTGGCTGGGCAGCATGGTGCCATTCTGATTCATGGTGAGAAGTTTCTCCTTTGGGAAAAAGCCGCATTCTGCCAGCGCAGCGTACAGCGCCGGGCCGCAGTGGCCTTTCGACATCACCAGCCTGTCGCGTTGGGGCCAGTTTGGTTTTTGGGGGTCCACGCGCATCAGCCCGCCATACAGCACCGCCAGCGTGTCGGCAATGGACATGCTGCCACCGATATGCCCGCCGCCGAACGCTTCCAGTTGGCGAATCACGTCAATGCGGATATCCGCCGCCAGCCGGCGCATTTGTTGCAGTTCCATCCGTGTTCTCCTTTCCGCCTCATCAGTGGCATTCGCCGCTGGTTCCTTCGTACATGGCCTTCATGAACTGACGCGCCTGTTCCATGCTCATTTCACGTGGGTTCTTTTTGCGGTAGTTTTCATCGTGCAATTCGTGTGCAAACATGTCGATATCCTCTTGTTTCATGCCTGCCTCACGCAGGCTTGCCGGCATACCCACGCGCACCACCAAATCACGGAACGCTTTCAGCACTTCCTCCTTGGGCACCTGTTTGCCGAACAGCACTTTGCCGTACTGCACCAGCACAGCGTCCAGATACGCGCTGTTGTATTCCAGCGTATACGGCAGTGTGATGCCGCAGCCCATACCATGCGGAAGGCCCAAATGCTTTGTGAGGATGTAAGACATGCTGTGCGCATACAGCCCGCCACCCTGGATATAGGCCATCATGCCAAGCACGGCGGCAAAACTCATGTAATAACGCGCCTCCAAATTCTGCGGCTCGCGCACAGCCACCGGCAGCCAGTGGAACACAAGCTCCACACACCGCTCGGATAAAGCCATGGAATACGGGTTTGCCATGTTGGCGCCGCATACGCCCTCCACGCCATGCGTCAGTGCGTCCAGGCCCGTGGCCGCCGTAATGCGCGGCGACATGGTGGCTGTCAGCAACGGGTCCACAATGGCCACCGTGCCGTACACACAGGGGTGGTCTACAAAGAACTTGTCGCCATTGTCACTGATGACAATAAAGGGGCTGATCTCGCTGCCCGCGCCGGACGTGGTGGGCAGCAAAATAGTAGGCAGCCCCTCTGTGCACAGGCTTTCATCGCGCATCAGTGTCATGGGGTCATACGCACTGGTGGCAAACAGCGCTGTCATTTTGGCCGTATCCAGCGCGCTGCCGCCACCAAGGCCAACCACCAGTGTATACGGCTTTGCCTTCACCGCTTTGGCCGCAAGCAGCATGCCCTCCACCTTCGGTTCCGGCAGGATATCGGTGAACATGTCCGTTTCAAGGCCGGCCTGCTCCAGCAGCGCCTGCAGTTTCTGCGCCACACCCAGTCTCTTCATGGACGGCGTGGCCATCAGCAGAACAGGGCCAGTTTCCACCAGCGTCTTTGCCACCTGCCCTACTTTCTCAGAACTTCCCAACCCCAGCCGGAGGTGCCCCTGCGGCTTGCATCCCTGGAACGTCATGATAATCTCCTGCTGCAATTTCTGCGGAAGCTGCTTTGTGTCGATATCCATGTTCAAAACCTGCCTTTCGCTTTACCCTTGTTCCAAACGTAACATTACGTTACGTTTTCTTTTTTTATTATATTCTGGAATTTCCATGTCCCGCAATATGGTTTATCCCAAGCGGCCTCTAAATTTTCAGGATAAAATTTATGCACAATCGCCAGTTTCCATCCCATAATACATTTCAAAAAAAATGAAAACCGGTTCGGTAAAGCAGAGCTTCCGATATCTATCAATGAGCCGGGATCTGTATGACAATGTAATGGCATAAAACTTCTTCTC
>UREN01000100.1 GCA_900546885.1 uncultured Oscillospiraceae bacterium | reverse complement strand
CAACAACTTACCTATGAGGCCCTTAAACTACTGCACTCCTTCCCAGTTCGCCGTCCAATATGTTTGACAAACCTACAGCGGCGCAAATTTGCGCGCCGTGCGGGGCCTCAGCGCTCGCAGTAATGCCTGCACTCCTTCACTTCGTCCGGGTCTTCATACGTTTTATAATATTCGCAATACCATTTATATCCGCTTGTCTCCGTTGGGTCTATGTATTTGCATTTTTTGCACTTGCAGTAATATTCATTGCCCACTGCCAAACACCTCTTTTCCTCCGGTTTTACTCATCGTCAGCTGTAAATGCCTTAAAGGCTTCCGCCACATAGTTCAGCGCCCGTTCATACCGGCTTCCTTTGTATTCATATTCCCGCTGGCGCTTGCCGAAGCCTCCTTTTTTCAGCGCAAAAAGCGTCTGACAATACACGTCGAACGATATGGAATCGCGGTATTGCCCAGCCACCAGAAAAATCTTATACTCATCCTCCAGCCCGTCCACGGTGAAGCCCTGCTCCGGCTTTTGGGCCAGCTTGGTTGCAAGGCTGATCAGCCCGCCCATTTTCCGGCCCGCATTGGCGGTTTTGAACATCTCGGGGTATATCTCCACCTGCTGGCCTTTTTCCTCAAATACCATTCGGCAGGCGTCCATAAACGTCGTTATCATTTCCTCCATCCCCGTATCCTCACAGCCAAGCACCGATAGCGTTGTCTGTTTCGGATAATTCGCTACGTCCATCATTTTGTCATTACCCCTTTCACATCGTGCATCTGCGCAGATTCTTGCGCAAGTACATTATTACAATACTATAGTATTTTTATATTGTCAACTCTTATCATACAATAGTATTGTAATATTTTCACTTTGCGGGAGGTAACTATGCTGAGTAGCCAAATACGCCAGCTTCGCACCGCCCGAAACCTCAGCCAGGTACAGCTGGCCAAGGCGCTTGGCGTTACAAAGCAAAGCGTTTCCAACTGGGAAAACAACAACATCCAGCCGTCCATTGACATGCTGGTAAAAATTGCCCGTTTTTTCTCTGTGTCAACCGACTATCTGCTGTGCCTGGACGACCGGCAGCTGCTGGACACCAGCGGCCTTTCGCCTCAGGTGATTGCCCATCTGCAGCAGCTGATCGACGACATCCGCACACCCCGGTAGGCGCCCGCGCTTTCCGGCAGCACGCCGCGGGCCGGGCACACAAAAAGCGCCTTCCGGCGCGCCGGTGCAACCAAAAGGCTTTGGGCCGGCAATTTGGGCGCATGAAAAATGCCCGGCAACCCTGAACGGGTTGCCGGGCGTTTTTTCACACTGCTGTTCACGCAAAACTGCCGGGCTTATTTATACTCTGCCGCCAGCGTTTGGGCCAGGGCCATCAGCGCGGGCTGGGTGTTCACCTCCGGCGCTTTCAGCACGGCCTCCATCAGCTGCGAAAGCACCCAGGTGGCCTTCTGGCCCATAATGCCCACCGCGGCAAGGTCTGCCGCCGTCACGGCCAGATGGCGCATGCGGTACGGCTCGCCGGAAAAGCACAGCGCGTCATACAGCGCAAGCTGCCCGGCCCAGCGCACGTCTGTGCGCATCAGCGTGCGCACGGCGGCCTCGTAGTCAAATTCCGGCAGGCGGCACAAAAGGCGCTTCAGCTCTGGCACGCTTTGCGGCAGGGCCGTGGTGGCGGCCAGCCTGTCCAGCCCGGCCAGCACGTCTGCAAAGCGCTGGGAAAAGCCCAGCCGCTCGCACACCAGCGCATAGTGCGCGTTGCACATGCGCAAAAAGCTCCACCATCTTGTCTCCATGGTGCAGGGCACGTCGCGCAGCTCTTCCAGGCCCTGGCCTGTGCCCGTAATGCCATATTGCCCCAGGGCGTTGCCCGCCACCAGGGGGATGATTTTTTCCGGCGCGTCGGAAAGCAGAATGTTCTGCACCGCCTCGCGCACCACTTTCGCGTGCAGCCGCGCTATGCCGCCCACCGCCTGCATGGCGGCGGCGTAGGTGTCGTCGTCAATGCCGCAGCCCTCGGCGGCACTGGCTGTAAAAAGCGCCAGCACGCGCGTTGGGTCCTGTTTATAAAATGCCGCCTTATCCTCTACAAGGCAGCGCAGCACGCCGTCTTTCAGCTCATAATCCTGCACGGGGCCCCGCATGCTTGCCATGGTTTTGTCCTCTCCTTCTCATTGCGCGCGGCCCGCGGGCCGCCGTTGTTTTCACCCTCATCAACACACCGGTTCGGCAAAAAACGTCTTAGTGTTTCTATTATAGCAAAGTTCGCATAAAAGTGAACGCAAAAATGTTTATTTTTTATTAAAATTATTATATAATATTTTGTATAAAAAATCTAGGGGGCACAGCATGAACGGTTTCAACAGCAATTTGCTGGACGGAAAAACAAAGCTCCACTTTGTAGGCATTGGCGGCAGCGGCATGTTTCCGCTGGTGCAAATTCTGCACGCGGTGGGGTATGAGATAACGGGCTCGGACGTGGGCGAAGGCGACATTGTGGAACGGGAAAAGGCCATGGGCATCCCGGTGTATCACGGCCACAGGGCTGAAAATGTGCACGGCGCGCAGCTGGTGGTGTATACGGCCGCCATTTTGAAGGGCAACCCCGAGGTGGAAGAGGCGCAGCGTCTGGGCATCCCCACGGTAGAGCGCAGCGTGCTGCTGGGCTATGTGGCAAACACCTACCCCTGCCCCATCTGCATTTCCGGCACACACGGAAAAACCACCACCACCGCCATGACGGTGCAGATTATGGTGATGGCCGGGCTGGACCCCGCGGCCGTCATTGGCGGCAAGCTGCCGCTGATTGACGGCTACGGCCGCTACGGCGCGGGGCGCAACATTGTGGTGGAGGCGTGCGAATACCACAACACCTTTTTGCAGCTTGTGCCGCACACGTCGGTTGTGCTGAACATTGACGCCGACCATTTGGAATTTTTCAAAACCATGGACAACCTGAAGGCGGCGTTTCGCAAATTTGCCCTGCTTACCGAGCACCGCGTCATCGCCAACATCGACGACGCCAACACGCTGGCCGCCGTGGACGACATTGACCGCGACGTGCGCACCTTCGGCGTGCACCAGCAGGCCGATTACCGCGCTGTGAACGTGCGGGAGTACCGCCCGTCCTTCTTCGAGTTTGACGTGGCCGTGCACGGCGTGCCGGGCGTGCATGTGCGCCTTTCGGTGCCGGGCTACCACAATGTGTACAACGCGCTGGCCGCCTATGCCTGCGCCGAGGGCGCGGGCTGCACGCCCGGCCAGTGCGCCCAGGGGCTTGCGGCCTTCCGCGGCGCAGGGCGCCGGTTCGAAATACTGGGCGAGGTGAACGGCGTAACCATTGCGGACGATTACGCCCACCACCCCACCGAGCTGGAGGCCACCCTGCGCGCCGCCAAAGAGATGGATTACAACCAGGTGTGGGCGGTGTTCCAGCCGTTTACCTATTCGCGCACGCAGATGCTGCTGGACGAATTTGCCCGCGTGCTGCCCATTGCAGACCATGTGGTGATGACCGAAATTATGGGCAGCCGCGAGCGCGCGGAAGACTACACCGTGCGCACCAAAGACCTTGCGGCCAAAATACCCGGCAGCGTGTGGTTTTCCACCTTTGACGAAGTGGTAAACCATGTGCTGGCCCATGCAAAGCCCGGCGACCTTGTTATCACGCTGGGCTGCGGCGACATTTACAAGGCCGCCAAAATGATGATGGCCCGGGCGCAGTAGGCGCGGCAACAGCGCGGCGCAAACAAAAGCGCCAGCGGGCCGCTTGAAACAAGGCCCTCAAAACAAAGAACGCGCGGCATGGCCCAAACGGCCGTGCCGCGCGTTTTTCTGCCTGCCGCAGGCAAAGGCGCTGAACCGGGCATTGGGGCGCATGGCGCCGCCAGCGCACCCCCAAAAAGGGGAGGGCATTCGCCCTCCCCTTTTTCATGCCCGCGCCGCCCCGGCCGGGCGCGTGCGCCGCGGCCCTTCACACGCCGCTTTGCAGGCCAAAGCTTACGCCCAGCGCCGCGTCCACCTTGCGCATCTCTTCCGCGCCCACGCGCCCGGCCCTTTCGCGCAGGCGGTGTTTATCCAGCGTGCGAATTTGCTCCAGCAGCACCACGCTGTCGCGCGAAAGGCCGCCCGTGCCCGCCTTTACCGGAATGTGGGTGGGCAGGTTTGTCTTATCCTGTTTCGAGGTGATGGCCGCGGCAATCACCGTGGGCGAAAACCGGTTGCCAATATCGTTCTGCACGATAAGTACCGGCCGCACGCCTCCCTGCTCCGAGCCCACCACGGGGCTGAGGTCTGCATAAAACACTTCGCCGCGCTTCACTTCACGCTTTTCCATCTGGCTGGCCTCCTTTTGCGGTGTCAGCCATAGTGTGGCACGCTTTGCCGCGGCTTAAACGGCCGGGCGCACATTTCCTGTTTTTTCCGCGCCTGGCGGGCCGGGGCCCACCCCGCGCGTCCAGCGCTTTTTTGCACAGGCGGCGCTTGCTTTGCGTGCCAGCCTGTGCAAAGCACGGCGCGCAAGCGCGCAGAGGGCCGCCCGCTGCGTGGGGCAGGCCCGCGGGTAACGGGGCGGTCGGTCCGCTAGGTCCAGTCACGCCAGTCGCACCGGTGGGGGCGACGTCAAAAGGAAATCACCTCATTTTAATAGTATACTTCTCTTGCATTTTTCTATTAAATGTATTAAAATAAAAACGAAAATTATATTTTGTTTTTATTTTGCGCGAGGTGATGTAATGCCACGGGTAGCTTATTCTGAGAAAGATAAGGAGCGTATCAGAACAGCACTTATTACAGTTGGGCTTGAACTCATGGCAAAACAGGGCATACAGCATACAACGGTGGAACAGGTTTATAAAAAGGTCGGTATTTCGCGAACATTCTTTTATTCGTTTTTCTCAACAAAAGAAGATCTGGTGCTTGAAACATTATATTGGCAGCAGCCTAGAATTGTTGAGTATGTTCAAAAACTGATGGCTGATCCTGCATTAACATGGCGCGACACTGTGAAAAAATTTCTCTATGATTGCTGTTATGGAGAGAAAAGTGGAATCGCTGTTTTAACAATTGAGGAGCAGCAGCTGATTTTTAAACGTCTGTCAAAGGAAAGCTATCAGGTGTTTCGGCAAAAGCAGCGGCAGCTTTTTGGGAAAATTTTGGAAACCTTTGGGATAGAGGCAGACGCAAGAAGAATCAATCTGTTTACAAATTTAAGTCTGACAGTGATGGTCATTCGCAGAGCGCTTCCGGATACTCTTCCTTTGTTTGTCCCTGAGATCGGAAGAGCACACGTCTAAACTCCAGTCACACAGTGAT
>UREN01000099.1 GCA_900546885.1 uncultured Oscillospiraceae bacterium | reverse complement strand
GGCCCGGGGCCAAAGCAGACGGGCGGGCAAGTGGGCCGCGCACGCCCCGAAGGGCAAGGTAAAAAATAGCCGAAAAACCGCATGGCGGCGCCATTTTCTGGCACCTGCAAACACCGTGCAGGGCAAACTGAGGGCAAACTAAGGGCAAGCTGAGGGCAACAATGGAACAAAGCAATAATAAAACAAAAATACGCGCACACGCGCGCGTAGATGCGCGCGTGGAAAGCGGCGCAGGCCAGCCTGCGCCGCAGGGGCCGGGCGCTGGGAAGCGCCCCGCCACGCCCGGCCGCGGGCTGGAGGCCGTGATATGGCTGCTGGCGTTTGCGCCGCTGGTGCTGTGCGCCGTTTTGTGGCGCAGCCTGCCACAGCAACTGCCCATGCAGTTCTCGCTGGACGGCGAGGTGAACCGCCTGGGCAGCAAACCGGAATTTCTTTTGCTGTGCGCTGCGGGCCCGGCGCTGACGGCGCTGCTGGCGTTTTTGCCCCGCATAGACCCGCACCGCGAAAACTACCGCAAATTTGCAAGGGGCTACCGCGTGCTGCGGCTGGCCTTTGCGCTGTTCTATCTGCTGGCGGCGTGCAGCGTGCCGGTGGCGGCGCTGTTTCCCGGGGTGTTCCGCCAGGTGCCGGTTTCGCGGCTGATGCTGGCCGCACTGGGCCTTTTGTTCTGTGTGATAGGCAACTTTATGCCCAAATTCCGGCACAATTATTTCTGCGGCATCAAAAGCCCCTGGGCCCTGGCGGACGAAGAGAACTGGCGGCGCACCCACCGCTTTGCAGGGCCGCTGTGGTTCTGGGGCGGGCTGGGCGTCGCCGTGCTGAGCTTTGTTCTGCCGCAGGCAGCCATGTTTGCCGCCAGCTTTGCGGTTTTTCTGGCGCTGGCGGTGGTGCCGTTTGTGTATTCGTACATTTTGTACAAAAAAGCGCACGCAAACACGCGCGGTTCTTAGTTGCTTTTGGGCCGCCTGTGCGATATACTAGGGTTAGTTAATTTTGTGACAAAGGCGCTGTGCCCGGCTGGGCCGCGCCCGCCCTCACCACAGAAAATGGAGGATGCATACTATGCTGGTAAACGCAACGGAAATGCTGAAAAAGGCCCGCGACGGCCACTATGCCGTGGGGCACTTCAACATCAACAACCTGGAGTGGACAAAGGCCATTCTGCAGACGGCCGAAGAGATGAAGAGCCCGGTGATTCTTGGCGTGAGCGAGGGCGCGGGCAAATACATGACGGGCTTCAAGACGGTGACGGCCATGGTGAGCGCCATGGTGGACGGCCTTGGCATCACCGTGCCGGTGGCCCTGCACCTGGACCACGGCACCTACGAGGGCGCAAAGGCGTGCCTGGCGGCGGGCTTCTCCTCCATCATGTTCGACGGCAGCCACTATGCCATTGAAGAGAACGTGGAAAAGACGAAAGAGCTGGTGGCCCTTGCACATGCACAGGGCGCCTCCATTGAGGCCGAGGTGGGCGCCATTGGCGGCGAAGAGGACGGCGTGATTGGCGCCGGCGAAGTGGCCGACCCCGCCGAGTGCGCGCAGATTGCGGGCCTTGGGGTAGACTTTTTGGCCGCGGGCATTGGCAACATCCACGGCGTGTACCCCGCCAACTGGAAAGGGCTGGATTTTGACGCCCTGCAGCGCATTCACGAGGCCACCAATCACATCCCCCTGGTGCTGCACGGCGGCACGGGCATCCCGGCCGACATGATTAAAAAGGCCATCAGCCTGGGCGTTTCCAAAATCAACGTGAACACCGAGTGCCAGCTGGCCTTTGCCGCCGCCACGCGCAAATATGTGGAAGAGGGCAAAGATAAGCAGGGCAAGGGCTTTGACCCGCGCAAGCTGCTGGCCCCCGGCGTAGAGGCCATTAAGGCCACCGTGCGGGAAAAAATGGAGCTGTTCGGCTCTGTGGGCAAGGCGTAACGCGCCGCGCATCCATGCAAAAAAAGCCCCCGTTTTCGCTGTGAAAACGGGGGCTTTGCTGTTGGCTTCTGCGCCGGGGCGCTGTGCGTTACTGCGCGCCCAAAGCGGCCATGGTGATGTAGTTGTACGGCGCGTTGAAATGCGGCAAAAAGAAAATATCCAGCAGCTTGAGCTGGTCGATGGTATAGCCCTGCTCGATGGCAAGCGAGAACATGTGCAGCCCCATCGAGACGTCCTGGCTGCTGGCCAGCTCGGCGCCCAGAATGCGGCGCGTGGCCTTGTCGTACACCACGCGCAGCCAGGTTTTGTAGTTGCCGCTTTCGATGAAGGCGGCCTTCTGCCAGTCCTCCCTGTCGGTGGCCGCGGCGTCATAGCCCAGCGAGCGCGCCTTTTTCAGCGAAAGGCCGGTGCTGAACATGTTCCAGCCCCAGATGGAGATGCCGTTCGAGCCCTGCACGCCGTTGCCCTCCAGCCGCGTGCCGCAGGCGTTGTGCGCGGCCACAATGCCCGTGCGCACGGCGTTGGTGGCAAGGGCGATATAGTCTGTGCCGCGGGTGGCGTTGTTGTACACCGTGGCGCAGTCGCCCACAGCAAACACGGCCGCGTCGCTGGTGCGCTGGCAGCGGTCCACCAGGTACGGGCCATGGCGCCACAGGTCCAAATGGCCTTCGCCCAGCTTGGTGTTGGCGCGGAACCCAATGGCAAACACCACCATGTCGGCCTCTATGGCGCCCTGGTCTGTCACCACGCGCTGCACGCGGCCCTCGCCCTCAATGCGCTGCACCGTCTGGCCAAAGGCCAGCTGCACGCCGCCCTGGCGCAGGGTGTCCGCCATGCGGGCGCAGAAATCGTCGTCATAATAGCCCGAAAGGCAGGTGGGCGCACAGTCAATCAGCGTGGTGTCGCGGCCGTTGCGCACAAAGGCCTCGGCCAGCTCTACCCCAATGTAGCCCGCGCCCACCACGGCCACGCGGCGGATTTCGCTGTGGGCCAGCTTTTCCACCACAGCCTGTGCATGGCGGTATTCTTTCACAAACTGCACGTTCTCCAGCTCCATGCCCGGCACGGGCGGGCAGATGGGCACCGAGCCCGTGGAGAGGATAAGCTTGTCATAGCCCTGGGTGATGGTGCTGCCGTCCTTCGTGCGGGCCGTGACGCGCTTTGCGGCAAAGTCGATGTCGGTTACTTCCGTCTCCATATGCACAGTGGCGCCCTTTTGCTCAAAGGCCTCTTTCGAGGCATAGAACAGCCCGTCGGGGCCGCTGATTTGCCCGCCAATCCACAGCGCCATGCCGCAGCCCAGAAAGCTGATGACGCTGCCGCGGTCAAACACCACCACGCGCTTGTCTTTGTAATGGTCCAGTATGGTGTTGATGGCGGCCGTGCCCGCATGGTTCGCGCCCACCACTACAATGGTCTCGCTCATGATAAAACCTCCTAAAAAATATGAGTTATCACTATTTTCAGTGTACCGTAGGTTTCGCCGCGCGTCAAGTAGAATTTCCGCCCGCCGCCGCGCCTGTTTTTTCTCATTGCGCTGTGCCCTGCTGCCAAGGCAGGGCCCTTTTGCAGGCACGGGCCGCAGCGCGCCGTCTTCCCTGCCCCGGCGCAAGGGGAACGCTGCATGTGACGGGCAAATGTGGTACAATAGGCACAGGGCGCACAGCGGCGGGCAAAGCCCCGCCCGGCTGCGGCGCACAAAAACGCACGGAACGGAGTGCTTTTATGAACGTGTTTGACATCATTGGGCCGGTGATGATAGGCCCTTCCTCCAGCCACACGGCAGGCGCCGCGCGGCTGGGGCGCATTGCCCGCGCGCTGTTGGGCCAGCGGCCTGTGCGGGCCGACATCCTTCTGCACGGCAGCTTTGCCAAAACCTACCGCGGCCACGGCACAGACAAGGCCATTGTGGCGGGCGTGCTGGGCATGGCGCCGGACGACGCGCGCATTCGCGAAAGCCTTGCCCTGGCGCAGATGACGGGCCTTGCCGTCTCGATTGCTCCCGGTGAAATAGACGGCGCGCACCCCAACACGGCGCGCATTGCGCTTTGGGGCGAAGAAGGCGGCCACATCTGCATGCAGGGGGCCAGCGTGGGCGGCGGCAACATTCTGGTGACGCAGGTGAACGGCCTGCCCGTAGAGCTGGACGGCGCGCACGCGGCGCTGGTGGTGGTGCACCTGGACGCGCCCGGCACCATTGCCGCCGTGACGGAAGAGATGAGCCGCGCGGGCGCCAATATCTGCAATTTCCGCCTGGCGCGCGCCGCAAAGGGCGGCACCGCCGTCATGACCATTGAGGTGGACGGCGCGCTGGAGGCCGCCGTGGCCGAACGCGTGCAGGCGCTGGCCAATGTGCAGGCCGTGACGCTGCTGGCCCCTGTGTAAGCGAAAGGAGATGCCCGTTTTGACTGAACTTCACTTCGATTCCCTGGCCGCGCTGGCCGCCGAGGCCGAGGCGCAGAAGGCGCCCATTTCCGCTGTGGTGCTTGCGGCGCAGGCGCGCAGCACAGAGCGCAGCCAGCAGGCCCTGTATGAACAGATGCGCCAGAACCTGGCGGTGATGCGCGAAAGCGTGCGCCAGGGCCTTGCGCCCGGCGTGAAAAGCGCCAGCGGCCTTTCGGGCGGGGACGCCCACCGCATGGCCGCCGCCTTTGCGGGCGGCGGGGCCGGGCTGTGCGGGCCCGCGCTGTGCGGCGCGCTGGCAAAGGCCGTGGCCGTGGCGGAATGGAACGCCGCCATGGGCCGCATTGTGGCCGCGCCCACGGCGGGCTCGTGCGGCATTTTGCCCGCGGCCGTGCTGGGCGCCGGGGAGGCGCTGGGCCTTGCGGAAGAGCCGTGTGTGATGGCGCTGTTCTGCGCCGCGGGCGTGGGGCTGGTGATTGCCCACAACGCCTGCCTGGCGGGCGCCCAGGGCGGCTGCCAGGCCGAGTGCGGCTCGGCCGCGGCCATGGCCAGCGCCGCCCTGGTAGAGCTGTGCGGCGGCACGCCCGCCATGGCGCTTTCGGCCGTGGCGCTGACGCTGAAAAGCATGCTGGGCCTTGTGTGCGACCCGGTGGCCGGCCTTGTGGAGATTCCCTGCATCAAGCGCAACGCCACCGCCACGGCCATTGCGTTTGCCTGCGCCGAAATGGCCCTGGCCGGGGTGCAAAGCGCCATTCCGGCCGACGAGGTGATTGTGGCCATGAAGCGCGTGGGCGACAGCATGCCCGCCGCCCTGAAAGAGACGGCCGAGGGCGGCCTTGCGGCCACCCCCACGGCGCAGGCCCTGTTCGAGCAGGTGTTTGGCCGCGCGGCGCAAAGCGCGGGCCCGGGTGGCTGCGCGGCGTGCCGCGCATGCCGGTAAGGGCCCGCACAGGGCAGCGCCATATCAGCAAAAAGCGGCCCCGCGCACCAGTGTGCGCGGGGCCGCTTTTTTGTGCAGCGCAGGGCAACAGCCCCGGCCCCTGAACGCTGTGCAGGGGCCGGGGCCGTTACCGCCAATTTTTTATCTGTGCCTGCAAGCTCTTTGGCAAAACACCGGCATGCCTTATCCCGCAAAGTGCGCAGCTTACGTTTTTAGGTACTTTGCAAGCCTGAAAATATACAGCACTGTATTTGACACAAGAACTGTGCTTATCAGCACCCATGCAATTTTTTTCGCCGCCTTTTTCATAACAGGCAAATGTATGCACAGAAATACCGTTGTCATTAGAGGGACTGCCAAAGGCTGATAGATCGGAAGAGCGTCGTGTAGGGAAAGAGTGTAGATCTCGGTGGTCGCCGTATCATTAAAAAAAAAAAA
>UREN01000098.1 GCA_900546885.1 uncultured Oscillospiraceae bacterium | reverse complement strand
CCACTTATGCAAAGCAAAAACCGCAGCGGCCTTACAGCCCGCCCCCTGCCCTCTTGCTTTTGGGGCCCCAAAAAGGCGCCGCCCGTTGCCCGCCCCGCCGCACACAAAAAAGCCCCTGCCGGGCAGGGGCTTTGGGGCTTTTGCAGGCTGCCTTCAGCGCTGGTTCAGCGGCACATAGGGCATTTCGGGCTGCACGCACTTGTAGGCGGGGCGAATAATTTTGCCGCCGCTGGCCAGTTCTTCCAGGCGGTGGGCGCTCCACCCGGCAATGCGGCTGGAGGCGAAAATGGGCGTATACAGCTCGTGCGGAAGGTCCAGCATGCTGTACACAAAGCCGCTGTAGAAATCCACATTGGCGGCCACGCCCTTATAGATGCGGCGCTCTTGCGCAATAACCTTCGGGGCAAGGCGCTCTACGCTGGAATACAGCTCGTATTCGTCCAGCTTGCCCTTTTCCTGCGCAAGGCTTTTTACAAAGGCGCGGAAGATATCGGCGCGCGGGTCGCTGAGGGAATACACCGCGTGGCCCATGCCGTAGATGAGGCCCGCTTTGTCGAACGCCTGCTTGTTCAGCAGCTTGCGCAGGTAATTGGAAACGGCCTCTTCGTCCTTCCAATCGGTGAGGTGCTGCTTCATATCGTCGAACATGCGCACCACCTTCACGTTGGCGCCGCCGTGCTTGGGGCCTTTCAGGCTGCCCAGGGCCGCCGCAATGGTGGAATAGGTGTCTGTGCCCGACGAGGTGACCACATGCGTGGTGAAGCTGGAGTTGTTGCCGCCGCCGTGCTCGGCATGCAGCACAAGGGCGAGGTCCAGCACGCTTGCCTCCAGCGCGGTGTAGCGGGAGTCGGGCCGCAGGATGTGCAAAAAGTTTTCCGCGGTGGAAAGCTCTGGCACGGGGTTGTGAATGACAAGGCTGTTGCCGCACACATAGTGGTTGTAGGCCTGGTAGCCGTATACGCTGAGCATGGGGAACAGCGCAATGAGCTGCAGGCACTGGCGCAGCACGTTTTCGGGCGAGTTGTCGTCGGCCCTGGCGTCATAGCCGTACAGCGTAAGCACGCTGCGCGCAAGGGTGTTCATCATGTCGGCGCTGGGCGCCTTCATAATGACGTCGCGCACAAAGTTGGTGGGCAGCGCGCGGTAGGCCGAAAGCTGGGCGCGGAACTTTTCCAGCTCCGGCGCTTTGGGAAGCTCGCCAAACAGCAGCAGGTACACCACTTCTTCAAAGCCGAAGCGCTTTTCGGTGACAAAGCCTCGCACAATGTCGCGCACGTTCACCCCGCGGTAATACAGCCGGCCCTCGCAGGGCGTCTTCACGCCGTCCTTCATTTCAAAGGCCACAATGTCGCTGATTTCGGTAAGCCCCGTCAGCACGCCGTTGCCGTTCAAATCGCGCAGGCCGCGCTTTACGTCATACTTGGTGTACAGCGCCGGGTCGATGTATGCATTTTCAATGCACTTGCGGCTCAGCTCACAGATGTACGGGGTGGCCTCGGAATAATCGATGGTTTTGTCAATGGGCATGAAACTCGCCTGCCTTTCCTCTTCCTGGTTACATTGGTAAAATATAGGAATAAAGTTATTTTATCACATAATTGTATCAAAACCGTGAACAAATGGCCCTCAAATAAAAGCATTTTTTCGCCGTGCGCGGGGCGCTTTGTGTATCGCGTGATACAGACGCGGCGCGGCGCGCGCGGTATGATACCCACAGGCCGCACGCGGCCCATGTGCAGGAAAGGAAGATGCAGCATGAAAAAGATTTTGGTGCTGGTGACGGGCGGGCGCCCCCGGGGCAACACCCGCCAGCTGGCGGACGCCTTTGCGCAGGGCGCGCGCGAGGCCGGGCACGAGGTGCAGGTGCTGTACCTGCAAAACAAAGAGATTCGCGGCTGCCTTGGCTGCAACGCCTGCCGCTATGGCAAGCCCTGCGTGCAGAAGGACGGTTTTGCCGCCCTGGTGCCGCACATTGCCTGGTGCGACACGCTGGTGTTTGCCTCGCCGCTGTATTTCTGGACCATTTGCGCGCGCATGAAAGCCATTCTGGAGCGCTTTTACAGCCTGGCCCGGCCGGACGATGCGCCGCCCCTGGGCCGCTATGAGGCCTACCCGAAGAAGGACTGCGCCCTGCTGATGACGGCGGCGGACGATTTGTTCTGGACGTTTGAGCAGGCGGTGAGCTATTACCGCTTTGCGCTGGTGAACTATATCGGCTTTTCCGACAGGGGCGTGCTGCTGGCGGGCGGCTGCGGCGAGACGAACGGCCCGCCGCGCATTGGCGAAACCGGCCACCTTGCCCGCGCGCGCGAATTTGGCCGCACCCTGTACGGCGCATAGGCCCCGGCGCGGGGCGCGTGCGCCATGCCGCAAAGCCGCAGGCACAGAAAAAGGCCGGGCAGTTCCAAACGGAACTGCCCGGCCTTTGGTTTTGCGCCAGGCACAGGCCTTTTGCAAAAAGGCTTATTTCACTTCTTCCACGGTGACGCAGCTGAGCGTCAGGCCGGCAGAGGCCACCGAGCCGTCGTCGGAAGTGGTGTTCACAATGCCGTCCACAATGCCGTCGGTGTTGTTGGCCAGCGCGGCGAACAGCTTGTCGTAATCTTCCTGGGTGAAGGTGTCGAACTTGGCCGTATCCATAGCCAGGGACACACCGCCCTGCGCGGCGTCCAGCGTGACGTTGGTGCCGCCGGTGAACGTGCCGTCATAGATGGCGGCAATGGTGTCGTACACAGAGGTGCCCAGGCCCTTCATGGCAGAGGTGATAACGGTGTTGGATTCGCCGGACTGGTCCACGTCCACGCCAATCACCTTCGTGCCGGCCTCTTCGGCAGCGGCCATCACCGAGTTGCCCACGGCGCCGCCTGCGGCAAAGATAACCTCGGCGCCTTCCTTATACCAGGAAGCGGCCATGGCCTTGGCCTCGGGGGTGGCGTCAAAGCCGCCGGTGTAGTGATACTTCACCGTGATAGAGCCCGGCTCCATGCCCAGCTCCTGCGCGGCATACTCGGCGCCCTGCAGGAAGCCGAAGCCGTATTTCTGCACGGCGGGCACAGCCATGCCGCCCATGTAGCCCAGGTTGGTCATGCCGTCCTTCACGGCCGCATAGCCGGCCAAAAAGCCCACCTGGTCTTCGGCATAGGTGATGCCGATGGCGTTTTCAGCGGGGTTCTCCAGCGTGCAGTCGATGGCGATGAACGTCACGTCGGGGTAGGTTTCCATGGCAATCTGCACCGGCTCCTGGAACAGGAAGCCCGGGCACACAATCACCTTGGCGCCGCCCTTCACGGCCAGGTCAATGGCCGACAGGTAGGCATCGGTGCTCTTCTCGGTGGGTTTGTAATACTGGTGGCTGATGCCCTTTTCCTCGGCATACTTCACAAGGCCTTCCCAGGAACCCTGGTTGAAGGATTTGTCGTCGATGGTGCCGATGTCGGTTACCAGCGCCAGCTCGTAGCCGCCGCTGCTGGTGCCGGCACCAGAGCCGGAAGCCGGCGCGCCGCCGCAACCGGCCAGCAGGGACACCACCATCAGCATGGCAGACATGATGGCAAGCAGTTTCTTCATGTTTTTCTCTCCTTTTCTTTCGTGCCGGGCGGCCTTGCCCCCCTGGCACCTTCCTCATCTGCATCTGCAAAATGCAGATTTCAGCGAAACTTAGTATAACAGAAAATGTGCCCGCTTTCAATACCAAGGCTTTACACGGATGTCACTTTTCTGTTACAAATGCCCCGCACAGCGCAAAAAAGCGCACCTTTACAGCACCTTTTCCGGGCCAAAACCCAATGGCAGAAGCTGGCCCAGGGGCATTTCGATGAAATCGTCCTCGCTTTTGGCCATGATGACGGCCAGCTGCGCGCCGCCGAACTCGAACAGCATTTGGCGGCACACGCCGCAGGGCGAGGTGACAAGGGCGTCGTCCGGCACGCCCACCTTGGCGCCCACCACGGCAATGGCCTCAAACTGGCGCACGCCCTCGCTTACGGCCTTGAACAGGGCCGTGCGCTCGGCACAGTTGGTGGGGGTGTAGGTGGCGCACTCGATGTTGCAGCCCGTGTACACCCTGCCGTCCTTGGCCAGCAGCGCCGCGCCCACGGCAAAGTGCGAATAGGGCACATAGGCATTTTCGCGCGCGGCAAAGGCGGCGCGGATAAGGGCCTTGCGGTCAAACTGCACAGCACATGCCCCCTTCCCCGTCATTCCAGCACCGTGCCCAGCGCCACCTGCATCATTTGGGTGAAGCTGGTTTGGCGCTGCTCGGGCGTGGTTTCCTCGTGCGAGGTGAACGAATCGGAAATGGTAAGCAGGCACGCCGCGTGCTTGCCCGTCACCTTGGCGTTGTGGAACAGGGCAAAGCTCTCCATCTCTACGGCAAGGCAGCCCTTTTCATCGCGCAGGGCCTGCCAGTAAAGCGGCTGGCCGGGCGCGGCGGGCGCCGTGCGGTAGAACACGTCCGACGAGTGGATGACGCCCTCAATCAGCGGGATGGAAAGCTTTTGGGCCGAGGCGCGCAGCTTGGCGTTCAGCAGCTCGCTGGGCTTCTGGGTGTCGGCGGTGTCGCCGTTCTGCGTTTTTGCATAGCTGGATTCCGAATAGGCCGCCGTGGCCAGCACCACGTCAAACAGCTTGGCCTGCTCGCTGTATGCGCCCGCAGAGCCGATGCGGATGATGTTTTCCACATCGTACTGGGTGAACAGCTCCCACGAATAGATGCCGATGGACGGCATGCCCATGCCGGAGCCCATCACCGAGACGGGCTTGCCCTGGTAGGTGCCGGTGTAGCCCAGCATGCCGCGCACCGAGGTAACCAGCTTTGCGTCTTCCAGAAAGGTTTCGGCAATGAATTTTGCGCGCAGCGGGTCGCCCGGCATCAGCACGGTGGATGCGAAATCGCCCTTTTGGGCGGCGTTATGGGGGGTGGACATGGTTCATTCTCCTTTTCTGTTCGGGGCGGGGCCCCGTTGATACAAAGGGGCGGCGGGCGCCCTTTTGCGCGGTTTGCCCGGCACAGCCGGGCGCACAGGCCGCGTGCGGCCTATTCCAGGTACATGTTGCGCAGGGCCGCAAGGCCGCGGGCGTCCAGGCCGTGCTCGGCCTCAAAATACGCCTCAAACGTGCCATAGCGCCCGCGCACGGCCTGCATGGTGCGCACCAGGTTTTCGCGCTGCACGCCCGTTGCCACCTGCGCCACCGTGCGGGCCGTTTGGGGCGGCAGCTTTTCGCAAAGCTGCGCGCAGAAGGCCTCGCGCGCGGCGGCGTTGCACACGTTTGTCTGTTCAAAATCGAACAGCGCCGTCTCGTCCGAGGCGCCCAGCGCCTTCAAAAGCAGCATGGCGGCCACGCCGGTGCGGTCTTTGCCGGCGGTGCAGTGGAACAAAATGGGCCCCGCGCCCTGGGCGGCGCAGCGCAGCAGCGCGCGGTAGGCCTCGTTGGCAAACGGCATGGTGGCATAGCTTTCGCGCACCATGCGCAGCAGGGTGTCTGCCTCGTCGTTGTCGCGGAAGATGGCCTCCAAATCGAAGCTTACCTCCTGCCCGTCCTGCGAAGTGATGGCGTGGATGTCAAAGCGCTGGGGCTCGCCGAAACTTGGGTCTGGCCAGGCGGTGCGCTCGGCGGCGCTGCGCAAATCAAACACCGTGTGCACGCCCAGGCTTTTGTAAAGCGCCACGTCGTGCGGCGTTTTCACGTTGGCCAGCGCGGGCGCGCGGTAGAACACGCCGCACTTCACATGCCTGCCGCCCGCGGCCTCGTAGCCGCCCAGCTCGCGGAAGTTTGTCACCGCCTCAAAGGGCAGCGGCGCACCCGGCTGGGCCGGGCGCGGCTTTTGGGTTTCACACATGGGGCTCCCCCTCCTTTGGCTGTGCCGGGGCCTGCGCCGCAGGCACAAGATGCGCGCCGCACACCGTGCAGAACGATGCGCCCGGCGCCAGATCGGAAGAGCGTCGTGTAGGGAAAGAGTGTAGATCTCGGTGGTCGCCGTATCATTAAAAAAAAAAAA
>UREN01000097.1 GCA_900546885.1 uncultured Oscillospiraceae bacterium | reverse complement strand
CTCCCATGCACTTCTCCTCCTATTCGATGCATTTGCCGGATTACGCCTTATAAGCCTAAGATGCATTCCGGAAACAGGCAGTTCCATAACGGGCGAAAAAATAAATAATCCGAACCCATCTCCAATCAGAAAGATTGAATTCGGAATATATTGATTTGGTGCGGGTAACAGGGGTCGAACCTGCACGCCGTGCGGCACCAGATCCTAAGTCTGGCGCGTCTGCCAATTCCGCCATACCCGCCTATCAGCCCTTTGTGGGGGCGAATCTTATTGTACCTGCACAGAACCGCTTTGTCAATCACACATTTTTCTTGTGTTCATCGACAAATTCCCTTATAATAAAAATAAATAAAGCCGTGCGGTGCGGCGCTGCCTGACAGGGCAGGGGGATAGGAGGACGACATGGATTACATCATCGAGATGTGCGGCATCACCAAAGAGTTCCCGGGCATCATTGCAAACGACGATGTAACGTTGCAGCTCAAAAAGGGCGAGATCCATGCGCTTTTGGGCGAAAACGGTGCGGGAAAATCTACGTTGATGAGTGTGCTGTTCGGCATGTATCAGCCGGAAAAAGGCGTGATTAAGAAAAACGGCGAAGTGGTGCAGCTGAAAGACCCGAACGATGCCAACCGCCTTGGCATTGGCATGGTGCACCAGCACTTCAAACTGGTGCACAATTTCACTGTGCTGGAAAACATCATTCTGGGTGTGGAGAGCACGCAGGGCGGCTTTTTGAAAATGGACAAGGCCCGTGAAAAGGTAATGGCCCTGTCAGAGCGGTATGGCTTCCGGGTAGACCCGGATGCCCTGATTTCCGATATCAGCGTGGGCATGCAGCAGCGTGTGGAAATTTTGAAGATGCTGTACCGTGAGAACGAGATTTTGATTTTTGACGAGCCCACAGCCGTTTTGACGCCGCAGGAAATTGACGAGCTGATGAAAATTATGAAAGAGCTTGTCAAAGAGGGCAAAAGCATTCTGTTCATCACGCATAAGCTGAACGAGATCAAGGCTGTGGCAGACCGCTGCACTGTGCTGCGCAAAGGCAAATGCATCGGCACAGTGGATGTGGCCTCTACCTCGAAAGAGGAAATGAGTGAGATGATGGTGGGCCGCAAGGTGAACCTTGTGGTGGAAAAGGGCCCCGCCAAGCCTGCGGACGTGGTGCTGGAGGCAAAGGATATCTGTGTGCGCTCGAAACATACGGGCAAAAACGTGGTGGACCATGTAAACTTTCAGGTGCGGCGCGGAGAAATTGTGTGTGTGGCGGGCATCGACGGCAACGGGCAGACAGAGCTTGTCTACGCCCTGACCGGCCTGCACGAGCCGGACAGCGGGCATGTCCTTTTGAAAGGGCAGGACGTGACGCACGCACATATCCGCACGCGCAACACCAGCGGCCTGGGCCATATCCCGGAGGACCGGCACCGCCACGGCCTGGTGCTGGATTATAACCTTGCCTATAACCTTGTTTTGCAAAGCTATTTCGAGCCGCGGTTCTGCCAGCACGGCTTTTTGAAGTATGACGCTATTTACCAGTATGCCGACGAACTGATTGGAAAGTTTGACATCCGCTCGGGGCAGGGGGCGCGCACCATTGCGCGCAGCATGTCCGGCGGCAACCAGCAAAAGGCCATTGTGGCGCGCGAGATAGACCGGAACCCGGATGTGCTCATTGCCGTGCAGCCCACACGAGGGCTGGACGTAGGCGCCATCGAATATATCCATAAGCAAATTGTGGCCGAGCGCGACGCAGGCAAGGGCATTTTGCTCGTCAGCCTGGAGCTGGACGAGGTAATGCAGCTTTCAGACCGCATTTTGGTTATTTATGAAGGCCAGATTGTGGCAGACCTTGACCCGAAGGCCATTACCGTGCAGGAGCTGGGCCTGTATATGGCCGGCTCGAAGAGGGGGGCAGGAAAATGAACAAAAAACAAAAGACGCCCCTGACCCAAAAGCAGGGCTTTGTCAGCTTTATGGGCTCTGTGCTTGCTATTTTGTGCGGGCTGGTGGTAGGCTTCCTTGTGCTTCTTATTTCAAACCCCGCCAACGCGGTGAACGGTTTCATCTCTATTCTCACCGGCGCGTTTTCCGATATGAAAAACCTGGGGCAGGTATTTTATTCCGCTACCCCTATCATTCTCACCGGCCTTTCGGTGGGCTTTGCCAACAAAACGGGCCTGTTCAATATCGGCGGCCCGGGGCAGTTCGTGGTGGGGGCCTATGTGGCGGTTTTAATCGGCGTGAAATGTACGTTCATTCCCGGGCCGCTGCTGTGGATTACCTGCCTTGTGGGCGCCATGCTGGCAGGGGCCCTGTGGGGTTTTGTGCCGGGCTTTTTGAAAGCCGTGTGCAATGTAAATGAAGTGATTGCGTGCATCATGATGAACTACATCGGTATGTACGGCGTGAACTTCCTTGTGGTAGAGACCATTTTCGATTCCCAGAAAAACCAATCGCTGCCCGTGGCGGCCAACGCCAATGCACCCAAGCTTGGTATGGACCAGGTTTTCCGTTCCGGCGCCTCGGCGTCCAGTGTGAATGCGGGCATTTTTGTGGCTATCCTGGCCGGCATTGTCATCTATTTCCTTATTGCAAAAACAAAGTTCGGCTACGAGCTGAAGGCCTGCGGCTATAACCGCGATGCGGCGAAATATGCGGGCATCAACGAAAAGCGCAGCATCATCCTCTCTATGGCCATTGCCGGCTCGCTGTGTGCGCTGGGCGGCGCATGCCTGTATCTGGCCGGTGCCGGCAAGGGCATTGAAGTGGTGGACACGCTGGCCGCAGAGGGCTTCAACGGCATCCCGGTGGCGCTTCTGGGCCTGAACAACCCCATTGGCATTATTTTTGCGGGCCTGTTTATGGCCTACCTGAACCAGGGCGGCTTCAACATGCAGCTGTACGGCTTTGCGCCGCAGGTTATAGAGATTATTATTGCGGTTATCATCTATTTTGCGGCCTTCTCGCTGCTGCTGCGCGGCCTTGTGACCAAGGTGGTCAAACGGGCGGGGAAAGGTAAGGCTTCAAGCCAAAATGCCAATGCAGAGCCAGCAAAAGACGGGGGCACCGTGAAAGGAGGCGGCGAAGAATGAGCACAATCTACTTTCTTGTTCAGCAGATGATGTTCTTCTCCATTCCGCTTCTGGTGGTCGCCTTGGGCGGTATGTTCAGCGAGCGCTCGGGCGTTGTGAACATCGCGCTGGAAGGCATCATGATTATGGGCGCATTTTCCAGCATCCTGTTTATCAACGTCATGCAGGAAGCCGGCGTAAACATTCCGCCACAGCTGCTGTTGCTGCTTGCCATTCTCATTGCTGCCGCGGTGGGCATTGTGGTGTCCCTGCTGCATGCTTATGCGGCCATCAATATGAAGGCCGACCAGGTTATCAGCGGCACGGCCATCAACATGTTTGCCCCTGCGTTTGCCATTTTTGTGGCGCGCATGATCCGCACGGTGCAGCAGGTGCCGTTCACCAATACCTTCCGGATGGAGAAGGTGCCCGTGCTGGGCGACATCCCTGTGCTGGGGCCGCTGCTGTTCCAGAACACCTATATCACCACATACCTTGGGTTTGCCATTTTGGCTGTGTCGGCCATTGTGCTGTATAAAACCAAGTTTGGCCTGCGCCTGCGCGCGTGCGGCGAACACCCGCAGGCGGCAGATTCGGTGGGCATCAATGTGTACAAGATGCGTTATGCAGGCGTGGCCATTTCGGGCGCGCTGGCGGGCATTGGCGGGCTTGTGTTCGTCATCCCCACCTCCACTCAGTTCAACGCCACGGTGTCCGGCTACGGCTTTTTGGCGTTGGCGGTGCTTATTTTCGGCCAGTGGAAGCCAGCCCGCATTCTGTTTGCGGCGTTCTTCTTCGGGTTGATGATGACCATTGCTTCGGTGTATTCCGGCATCCCGCTTTTGAATGGCCTTGGCATCCCCAGCGACATCTATAAAATGGTGCCCTACGCGGCCACGCTGGTGGTGCTGGCATTCACCAGCAAAAACTCGCAGGCACCCCGGGCGTCCGGCGTCCCGTACGACAAGGGCAGCCGCTGAGAGAAAATTGCAAAGGGCGGGTGCGTTTCGTGCCCGCCCTTTTTGTTTAAAGGAGAAAGAATTATGTTGAGAATGTACGATATCATTGCCAAAAAGCGCGATGGCGGCACACTGACGCAGGAAGAGATTCAGTTTTTTGTAAAAGGCTATACAGAGGGCTCTGTGCCAGATTACCAGGCAAGCGCTTTGCTGATGGCCATTTATCTGAACGGTATGACCGCACAGGAGACCGCACAGCTTACGGCAGCCATGGCGCATTCGGGCGACATGGTGGACCTTTCTGCCATATCCGGTGTGAAAGCAGACAAACATTCCACCGGCGGCGTGGGGGATAAAACCACACTGGTGGTGGCGCCCATTGTGGCGGCATGCGGTGTAAAAATGGCAAAGATGAGCGGCCGTGGCCTTGGCCATACCGGCGGCACGCTGGACAAAATTGAGGCCATACCGGGCTGCACCGTTTCTTTGACGCCGCAGCAGTTTTTCCGTCAGGTAAACGAGATAGGCCTTGCTGTGATTGGGCAGACGGGAAATTTGGCCCCGGCAGATAAAAAAATGTATGCGCTGCGCGATGTGACGGCTACCGTGTCCTGTGTGCCGCTCATTGCCTCCAGCATCATGTCCAAAAAACTGGCCTCAGGGTCAGACTGCATCCTGCTGGACGTGAAGACGGGCAACGGCGCTTTTATGAAAACGCTGGAGGATTCCATTGCACTTGCCAAGGCCATGGTGGCCATAGGCGAGCACAATGGCCGCCGCACAGCGGCCCTTATCACGGATATGGACGTGCCTCTGGGCCACCTGGTGGGCAACAGCCTGGAGGTGCAGGAGGCGGCCGAAACGCTGATGGGCAAAGGCCCTCAGGACCTTTTATTGGTGTGCAAGGCTCTGGCGTCGAATATTCTTGTGCTGGCGGGCAAGGGCACCGGCGCGCAGTGCGAGGCCATGGTGGAACAGGCCCTTGCCAGCGGTGCGGCGCTGGAAAAATTGTGCCTGATGGTGCAGGCGCAGGGCGGCGATGCGGGCTATATCCGCGCCCCGCACACGCTGCCGCGTGCGAAATATGAAAAGCAGGTTCTGTGTGAAGAAGAAGGGTATTTGTGTGCTATGGACACCGAGAAAATCGGCATCAGCGCCGTGCTTTTGGGCGCAGGCCGCGAGACAAAGGAAAGCACTATAGACCCCGCCGCAGGCCTGCGCATTGAAAAGAAAACCGGTGACCCGGTTGCACCCGGCGATGTGCTGGCGGTGTTGTATGCCGAGGACGAGGCGAAATTTGCCGCCGCCGAGGCCGAATACCGCAGTGCACTGACATTTGGCCCCAAAGCGCCTGCGCCCATCCCGCTGGTATATGCATTGGTAGAGAAAGATAAGGTAACCAGAATATCTTAATGGATTTTTGAGCTACAAACACACGCCCAGCTGCAGCAGGTTTTCTGCACAGCTGGGTATTTTTTGTGAAGAGTAGCATGTTCAAATAAAATTTTTTAATTGCCCTATAAATAATTTTAAATTTATTTGAAGAGTATTGAGAATTGTGAAACATAACGCGGTATTTTATAATAAAGAAGGAAGGTGATGAAAATGAACAGTGATCAGCTAAAGCAGTTTAAGATGATAGCAGAATATGGAAGCATTACAAAGGCTGCAGAAAGGCTGTATGTGACACAGCCAAGCCTTAGTATAGCGCTGAGCAAATTGGAAGAAGAGGTTGGCCGCCCGCTTTTTATTCGCGATGGAAGATCACTGCGGATCACAGAAGATGGGAAATATCTTTTGCGCTATGCGAATTCGGTGGTGGATTTGATTGAGCGTGCCGAAGTGTATTTTCGTGCGCAAAAACATTCCCATTATATCCGTCTATACCGAATTGGCGGGGTAAGCCTTCCACGCCTGACAGAAGGGATTTATTCACTGCGCGAATACCGTTTGGATTGCACGCTTGTGCGGAACCATGAGATTCCGTCTATTATTTCCTCTGGTATTTCGGATATCACAATTTGTGACGACCGGTATATCAATTGTTCTACGCTGAAGGATATAGAAAAGGTAGAGCTGTTTCATCAATAGATCGGAAGAGCGTCGTGTAGGGAAAGAGTGTAGATCTCGGTGGTCGCCGTATCATTAAAAAAAAAAA
>UREN01000096.1 GCA_900546885.1 uncultured Oscillospiraceae bacterium | reverse complement strand
AACGCCGGAAAGAAAAAAGAGGAAGCCCTCTCCATGCTGAAAAAGTGGTTCCCGCAGATGGAGAACTTCTCCGGGCAACTGAAAAAGTACAAGGTCACAATCAATGACCTGTTAGCAGAAAATGAGAAGCTGGAAGCACGAGCCAGAGCCAGCGAGAGCGGCAAAATCAAAGACCGCATGGAGCGGGCAAAGCTGGAAAGCGAACTGCACGATATGCAAAGGCTGGTTGACCGTATTCCCCCGGATATACTGGCGGAACTGAAACGGCAGCAGCGGCAGCATGGAAAGGAAAGGTGATTTTATAAGTACCAATATCAGATACAAAAAGGAAACAGAAGTCGTGACTTTTCAGGGCAGGGAAATCACGCTGGAAAACCTCTCCCCGGTGTTCACGCCGGAGCAGGAAGCGGCCAAACGGCGGGAACTGGAGCAGCAGCTTTATGAGGTGTTTCGCAAATATGCCGATAAACGGCAGAAAGAGGAAGCCGGGGCATAATTCCCGAAGCCATCGTTGATTTGCGGGGCTGCTGGCGGTATAATAGAACTGTCAGCAGCTCCGTTTCTTTTTTAAGAAAAGGAGCGACAAAATGAATAACAGGATAGACGCGATCTATGCAAGGCAATCGGTAGACAAAAAGGACAGCATTTCCATTGAAAGCCAGATTGAGTTTTGCAAATACGAATTGAAAGGCGGGAACTGTAAGGAATACACAGACAAAGGGTACAGCGGCAAGAACACAGACCGCCCGAAGTTTCAGGAACTGGTGCGGGATATTAAGCGGGGCTTGATTGCAAAGGTCATTGTTTACAAACTTGACCGTATCAGCCGTTCCATTCTGGACTTTGCCAACATGATGGAACTGTTCCAGCAGTACGATGTGGAGTTTGTGTCCTCTACGGAGAAGTTTGATACCTCCACCCCGATGGGGCGGGCTATGCTGAATATCTGTATCGTGTTCGCCCAGCTTGAACGGGAAACGATACAGAAGCGGGTGACAGACGCTTACTACTCCCGCAGTCAGCGGGGCTTCAAGATGGGCGGGAAAGCCCCTTACGGCTTCCACACCGAGCCTATCAAAATGGACGGTATCAACACAAAGAAGCTGGTGGTAAACCCGGACGAAGCGGCCAATATCCGGCTGATATTTGAGATGTACGCCCAGCCCACAACCTCTTACGGGGACATTACCCGGTACTTTGCCGAACAGGGGATTTTGTTCTACGGCAAGGAACTGATACGCCCCACACTGGCGCAGATGTTACGCAATCCCGTCTATGTGCAGGCGGACTTGGATGTGTACGAATTTTTCAAAAGCCAGGGTACGGTTATCGTCAATGACGCCGCCGACTTTACGGGGACAAACGGCTGTTATCTGTATCAGGGGCGGGATGTGAAGCCCAGCAAGAAAAACGACTTGAAAGACCAAATGCTGGTGCTGGCTCCCCATGAGGGCATTGTTCCGGCGGATATATGGCTGGCTTGCCGCAAGAAGCTGATGAACAACATGAAAATCCAGTCCGCCCGAAAAGCCACCCACACATGGCTGGCGGGGAAAATCAAGTGCGGGAACTGCGGATATGCGCTTATGAGTATCTTCAATCCGTCCGGCAGGCAATATCTCCGCTGTACGAAACGGCTGGACAATAAAAGCTGTCCGGGCTGTGGGAAAATCATCACTTCCGAACTGGAAGCGGTGGTTTACCAGCAGATGGTGAAGAAGCTGGAAAAGCACAAGACGCTGACGGGCAGGAAGAAAGCGGCAAAGGCCAATCCCAAAATCGCCGCCCTGCAAGTAGAGCTTCTCCATGTGGACAGCGAGATTGAAAAGCTGGTGGACAGTCTGACGGGCGCGAACAATGTCCTGCTCTCCTATGTGAATGTGAAGATAGCGGAACTGGACGGGCGCAAGCAGGAACTTGTGAAGCAGATAGCCGAGCTGACGGTGGAAACCATCAGCCCGGGACAGGTCAACCAGATTTCCGGCTACCTCGACACATGGGACGATGTATCCTTTGACGACAAGCGGCGGGTGGTGGATTTGATGATTACCACCGTTGCCGCCACAAGCGACAGCTTGAACATTACATGGAAAATCTGACGGGCGGTAATCCTCCCGTCAGACCGTTACCCTGTGTAGTCCCTTGTAAACTGTACTTTCGTGTGTGCTAAACTCGATACATCAAGTTTCATCTGGACTTGATTCCTCCTTTGGTTCTTTCTGGCGGTTGGCAGACCTCCACTATTCTACCAAAGGAGGATACTTTTTCGCATAGCTAAAGCTTTTTGGTACCACCGGCATTGCCGGTGGTTTCCTTTTACAAAAAAGCACAGGGCCCAGAACATTGGGCCCTGTGTTGAAAACGTGTGCAAAATCACTCGTGTTCCAGCATCAGGCGAAGAATTTCGCTGTCTGCATAGCGCATGCCTTCGCGGGCAATGTAGCCAATGTCTGCAATGGTCTCTTCCACATCCTGTGTGACAATGCCATCCCCGTGGCGGAAGCGGCGGCCATGTGCGCTCATGGCCGCTGCCAGAAGCGCCGTCTGCACGGCCGTGGCAATTTTTGCCGCGCAGGAAGACTTTGCCCCATCGCAAAGCATCCCGCCCAAAGTGGCAAGCGTGTTGGTGATTGTGCCGCAAATCTCTTCGTACCCGCCGCCGCTCATCCAGCACACGGCCGCACCCGCCGCGCAGGCCGCACTGGTGGCGCCGCAGTAGGCGGAAAGGCTGCCGATATATTTTTTCTGATGCACACTGAGCAGGTTTGCCAGCACAAGCGCGCGCAGCATCATCTCGTTTGAAGCATGCAGCTCTTTGGCATATTCCACCACCGGAAGCGTCAGCGTGATGCCCTGGTTGCCAGAGCCTGAATTGATCACCACCGGCATAGGGCAACCGTTCATACGCGCGTCCGAACCCGCTGCGGCCGCAGCTGCGGCGCGCACCTGCACAGGGCAGCATGTGCCATACAGTTCCAGCAGGGTGCGGCCCACTTCGCCGCCATAGCCCTGCCGCAGCCCTTCGTAAGAAATGGCAACGTTGCACTCCACCTGCCGCAGCAGCAGGGGCTTTATTTCAGAGAGGTCTGCCGTTTCGGCAAATGTCAGAATGTCGCGCACATTCAAAAGTGCCTTATCGGGCGCAGTTTCCTGCGCGCTGCCCTCTGCCGCGCTGCTTTGCAGCACCGCGCCATCTTTTTCCACGCGGGCCACATGGGTGTGCGTGCCGCGTATCTCCACCAGGGCCGTGTGGCCGCCCGCTCTGGCGGTGACGATAACCACAAGGTTCTCTTCCCCTTCTACAAGGCTTGTGGTGCACACCCCGGCCGCCAGCAGGCTGCGCGTCTGTTTCCGGGCATCATCGGTAACCCCTTCCAGCACGGCAAGCTCTTTTTCTGCATCGCCGCCTGTGATGCCAAGCAGTGCGGCCACCTTGATGCCGCGCAGCCCGCCGGAATTTGGCACCGTGACGCCCTTTACGTTTTTTACAATGTTGCCGCTGCAGGCCACATTTACCTTTTGCGGCATTGCACCCAGCACTTTGCGTGCCAGGGCGCCCGCATACGCAATGGCAATGGGCTCTGTGCAGCCCAGCGCAACAATCAGTTCGTTTTTCAGAATGCGCACATAGGTATCGCATACGTGCTGTTCCATTCCTTCTCCTCACCTTTTCCGTTCAGTTTTCAAAGCGCGCCGCCCACGCCCTGCCTGTTTCTGCTCTGTTTTGCCGCAGCAGGTAAAACAAGGCCGGCGGCCGCCCTTTATTGTAACACAACGCACCCTGGAAGGGAACAAAAAAATGCAAATTCCGTCACTGTTTTCGCAACACAGCCTGGCCGCATTTCGCCCGGCTATATTTTCGCCTGTTGCGCTGATTTGGCGGTTGCCGCATGCACGCACGGCTGGTATAATGAAGGCGTCGGTATCACATTCTGCGCGGTGCCGGCGCGGGAAAAAGAAAGGCTGGGATATTATGGAGCTTTCTGCACTGCAAAATGGAAGCGACATCCGTGGGGTGGCCGTGGAAACGAAAGGCGGCCAGCCTGTAAACCTGACGCGTGAGGCCGTTGTGCCCATTGCGGCGGCATTTGCCCGCTGGTTAATGCAGCGCACCGGGAAAGCGCAGGTGCGTGTGGCCGTAGGGCGCGATTCGCGCATTTCAGGGCCCGCCATTGCCGGTTGGGCGCTGGAGGGGCTTGGCGCCGAAGGGGCCCTGTGCACAGACGTCTCACTGGCCAGCACCCCCGCCATGTTCATGTGCACCGTGCTGGGCGCGCAGCCTTTTGACGGCGCAGTGATGGTGACGGCCAGCCATCTGCCCTACAACCGCAACGGTCTGAAATTTTTCACCCCCGCGGGCGGGCTGGAAAGCAGCGACATCAAAGCCATTCTTGCCCAGGCGCAGCAAATGGCCACACAGCCGCCAAAGGCCTCGTCCCAGCCTGTGCAGCAACAGGATTTCATGAGCATCTATGCCGGGCACCTTGTTACGCTGATTCGCGATGGCGTAAAGGCCGAAGATTATCTGCACCCACTGGCAGGGCTTCATATTGTGGTGGACGCCGGCAACGGCGCGGGCGGCTTTTTTGCCGAAAAGGTGCTGGCACCGTTGGGGGCAGACATCTCTGGCAGCCGCTATTTGGAGCCGGACGGCATGTTCCCGAACCATATTCCAAACCCAGAGGATGAAACCGCCATGGCCAGCATCCGGCAGGCCGTGCTGCAGGAAAAGGCAGACCTTGGCATTATTTTTGACACAGATGTAGACAGGGCCGGGGCCGTGCTGCCCAATGGCGAAGAGCTGAACCGCAACCGCCTGATTGCGCTGATGAGCGCAATTTTGCTGCGCGACCACCCCGGCACCGCCATTGTGACAGATTCTGTCACCAGCACCGGCCTTGCCCAGTTTATTGCACAGCAGGGCGGTGTGCATCACCGCTTCAAGCGCGGCTACCGCAATGTTATCAACGAGGCCGTACGCCTGAACCGGGAGGGCACCGATTGCCAGCTTGCCATGGAGACAAGCGGCCACGGCGCGCTGAAGGAAAACTATTTCATGGATGACGGCGCATACCTAATGGTAAAATTGCTGATAGAACTGGGCCGCGGCCACCGGCTGGACGAGATGATTGCCGGCCTGCGCGAACCCGCCGAAAGCAAAGAAGTGCGTCTTCCGCTTTTGCGGGCAGATTTTAAGGCCGATGGCGCCGCTGTGCTGCAGCGTATGGCACAAAAAGTGGCTGATGTGCCCGGTGCCAGCGTTGCACCAGATAACCGCGAGGGCATCCGTGTGAATTTTGATGCCCAGCATGGCGACGGATGGTTTTTGCTGCGGCTTTCCCTGCACGACCCGCTGATGCCGCTGAACTTTGAAAGCGACAGCCCCGGCGGCGTAACGCTAATTGCCAAAACCGTATATGCACTTTTGCAGCCGGAGGCCGGCGTGCTGGACCTTTCGGCACTTGCACGGGCTGCGGAATAAGTAGGGCCCTGTTTTTTGTCAAACACGCCTGGCGCAAAGCGGCAGGCGCGTTTCGTTTTCACAGCTCTCTTTTAATGCGTGCCAGGGCGTTTTTTTCTAAGCGGCTTACCTGGGCCTGGCTGATGCCAATTTCTTTTGCTACTTCTACTTGTGTTTTGCCGGAAAGGTAGCGCAAGGCCATAATCTTTTTTTCACGCGGGGAAAGCGAATTCATCGTATCGCGCAAAGACATGGCGGAAATCCAGTTTTCTTCCGAGCCGCTTTCCCCCAGCTGGTCCAATACGCAAATGGTGTCTCCTCCGTCATTGTACACCGGTTCGTACAATGAGATCGGCTCCACCACAGATTCCAGCGCCAGTGTCACCGTGCGCTTGGGCAGCCCAATGCGCTGGGCAATCTGCTCCGGGGTTGGGTCCCGGCCCAGCTCTTTTTGCAGTTGTTCGCGTGCCTGCATAGCCTTGTAAGCCACATCCCGCATGGAACGGCTGACGCGCAATGCGTTGTTGTCGCGCAGAAACCGCCGAATCTCGCCAATGATCATGGGCTGGCCATAGGTGGAAAACTTCAGGCCAAGGTCCGGGTTGAAATTGTCAATGGCTTTGATCAGGCCAATGCAGCCCACCTGAAACAAATCGTCCAGGTTTTCCCCGCGGCCAGAAAATTTCTGCACCACGCTCAGCACAAGGCGCAGGTTTCCATTGATCATTTTCTGGCGCGCCTCTGCATCGCCATTTCTCACAGCGCGCAGCAGCGCCGCCTTTTCTTTTTCCTTCAAAACGGGAAGTTTTGCCGTGTTCACGCCGCAAAGTTCCACTTTGTGATACTGCATGCCCTGCCCTCCGAAATCGTTCTGCTTTCGAGTATGGACAGGGCCGGCGGCGCCCATCCGAAAACGGCGCTGGCAAATATTTCATGGCAAAACACGAGATCGGAAGAGCACACGTCTGAACTCCAGTCACACAGTGATCTCGTATGCCGTCTTCTGCTTGAAAAAAAAA
>UREN01000095.1 GCA_900546885.1 uncultured Oscillospiraceae bacterium | reverse complement strand
CCACGCCACAACGGTAAAGTGGAGCGTAGTCACCGCGAGGATCAGAAGCGCTTCTATTCCTGCCATAGTTTTTACTCTCTGGATGACTTCACCAGACAGCTCGCTGTCCACAACCGCCGCTCTAACAACTTACCTATGAGGCCCTTAAACTACTGCACTCCTTCCCAGTTCACCGTCCAATATGTTTGACAAACCTACAGTTTTTAAAAAATTTTGCACCTTGCGAAGTTCTTCGCTGGGCGGCCCTTCGGGCGGCGGCTGTGGCTCCCTGCAGCAGGCGGTTTGCGTTTTGTGGGCAGCCGCACGGCCTTTCGGTTACTGTGCCCGTCCCCTGCCCCGCTGCTGCACTTTCGACGCTTTGGCATTATAGTATTCAACACCATATTATACAGTTTTTCATTCTCCATCAAGAAGCTTTTCTTTTTGACAAGCCGGATATGCCTATGGTAAACTGTTAAGAAAGGAGAGAGGAAGATGGGCCAGAATTTTTCAGATGTTTGCCGCACGCTGGCAGAGTATCATTGCCCGCGCTATGAAGAACTGCCGCATATTGCGCTGTACAAAGACCAGGTAGTCTCTGTTCTGAACGAGGCCGTAGGCCCGTTTTATCCGCAGGGGGAAACGCCTGTCACCGCCACAATGGTAAACAACTATGTAAAAATGAAGCTGTTGGCGCCGCCGGAAAAGAAGAAATATTCTACCGGGCAAATTGCCTACCTGTATGTAATCTTTTTGCTGAAGCAGGTGCTTAGCATTGGGGAAATTGCAGCGCTGCTGCGCATGCAGCAGCGCAAATACGAGGCGCCCTATGCATACGGCCGTTTCTGTGAGGAATTGGAGGCGGCCCTGCGGGCTGCATTTGCCCCGCAAGGCGCTCAGGAGGCAGCGGCGGCTTCTCTGCCGCCAGAGGCCGAGCTTCTGCGCGCTGCGGTGCGCTCTTTTGCCTATAAGGTTTATGCCGTGAAAGCGCTGGAAACACACGCCAGCTGTACACCGGCTGAACCGGCCGGGGAACCGGAGGCCACGCCGCAGGCCTGACAGCCTCTGTGCGCGCTTTTCCTGTTTCAGTGGCTGCCCCAAAACACCTTGGCTTAAAAGGCCCCGCAACACCTGATGTTGCGGGGCCTTTTGGTTTTCTTTTCCGCTGCGGGCAGGCCGTTTTTTCCGAAAGCGTTCCAATTATCCTGCCGCGGCCTGCCTTTGCGGCGGCCGGGGCCCGCCTTATGCCTGCTGTTCGATAAATTCCTGTGCAAAATGGGCCGCCACAGCGCCATCGGCCGCAGCCGTCACAATCTGCCGCACGGCCTTGGTGCGCACATCGCCCACGGCAAACACGCCGGGCACGCTGGTGCGCGTGGTTTCGTCTGCGGCCACATACCCCTGCGCGTCCAGCTGCACCTTGCCAGCCACCAGCGCCGTATTGGGCACACGCCCAATGGCCACAAACGCCCCTTCGCAGGGCAGTTGCCAGGTATGCCCGTCCTGTGTGCTTTTCAGCACAAGGGCCTGCAGGCTGCTGCGCTCGCCGCCTGTGACAAAGCCTTCCACAGTGGCGTTCCACACAAATTCAATGTTGCCTGCGCGCTGCAACGCCTGCACCGAACTTTTTTCCGCCCGCAGGGTGTCGCGGCGGTGCACCAGGTATACCTTGGGGCAGATTTTGGAAAGATACAGCGCCTCTTCCGCGGCAGAGTTGCCGCCGCCCAACACCGCCACCTCTTTGCCCCGGTAATACATTCCGTCGCATGTGGCGCAATAGGCTACACCGCGGCCTGCCAGCGCTTCTTCCCCCGGCACGGCCAGCCTGCGCGGGTTTGCACCGGTGGAAAGCACCACCGTGCGGGCTGTGTAAACGCCCTTGCCCGTCTCTACACGCTTGGGGGCCTCTGCCAAGTGCAGGGCCTTCACCTCTTCAAACTTTGTCACAGCGCCGAAGCGGTGCGCCCCCTGCTGCATTTTTTCGCCCAACTCGAACCCATCGGCCCCTTCCGGGAAACCGGGGTAGTTATCCACATTCTCTGTGGTGGCCATCTGCCCGCCGGGCGAAAGCATCTCCAGCACCAGAACAGAGAGCCCGGCCCTTGCGCCATACAGCGCAGCCGTATACCCGCCGGGGCCACCGCCCACCACAATCATGTCATAATCTGCCTTGTACATTGCCACCTACTCCTTACAGCTGCGGTGCCATCCACGCTTCCAGCGCGTCCTGAGACGCCGGGTTCACAATCTTCTCGCCCGGCACGCCGTTTTTGATGAGGAACAGCGAGGGGATGATATCCACCTTAAACTGCTGCGCCAGCGCCGGGGCGTCATCCACATTGCACTGCGCCACCACCACTTTGCCTTCATATTCCTGTGCCACACGCTCTACCACCGGGGCAATGCGGCGGCAATATTTGCACCAGGGGGCCCAAAAATCCAACAGCACGGGAAGTTTCGAGCCCACCACCTCTTTTTCATAATTTTCGCTTGTGATATTCAAAACAGCCATGTTCCTGTCTCCTTTTCCATTGATTTCGGTTCTGGCTTTAGTATACCAGACAAAGCCGCCGGTGACTGTGACGGCGTCACACAGGGCCGCCTGTTACAGCGGCAGGGTGGCAATTACGCGGCGAAGGCCCCCGGCAGAAGCCTGAAGCTCGGCGCTTTCCTGTGCGCTGAGGGGAATCTCCAGCACCGTCTCTACACCGCTTTTGCCCACCACGGACGGAATGCTGAGCGCAAGGCCCTTCAGGCCATACTCGCCCTGCAGCACGGTAGACACTGGCAGCACCGCGTGCTCATCCTTTACAATGCATTCCGCAATGCGCGCCACGGCCATGGCGATGCCATAATATGTGGCGCCCTTCTCTTCAATGATGCGGTAGGCGCTGTCCCGCACATCTTCATAAATTTTCTTCATGGCGGCCGCATGGTCAAAGTGCCCGCGAAGCTCGCAGAAATGGTCCAGGCCAATGCCAGAGACATTGGCACCGCTCCACACTGCCAGCTCGCTGTCGCCGTGTTCGCCAATTACCACCGCATGCACGCTGCGGCCATCCACACCCAAATGGCGGCTAAGCAGGTATTTCAGGCGCGCGGTGTCCAGCACAGTGCCCGAGCCTATCACCCGGTGTGCGGGGTAACCGGAAATGCGCTGCGCTGCATACGTCAAAACATCCACCGGGTTCGAAACAATGAGCAAAATACCCTCAAACCCGCGCGAGGTAATTTGCGGAAGAATGGCGCGCAGAATGCCTACATTTTTGCCAATCAGGTCCAGCCTTGTTTCGCCCGGTTTCTGGTTTGCACCGGCAGTGATGATAATAAGGGCACTGTCTGCAATGTCATCATAGCTGCCCGCGTAAATATCCATAGACGCCGTGTACGGCAGGCCATGGCTCAAATCCATTGCTTCGCCGTGCGCTTTGGCCGTGTTGCTGTCAATCAGCACCAGCTCGGAAAACAGCCCCTTCTGCATCAGGCTGAACGCAATGGAGGCGCCCACAAAGCCGCAGCCAATCACAGCCACTTTTCTTGGGTTCTGCATGGTATCCCGTCCTTTCCTGCGGCAGCTTTTGCCCAAAAAGCCCTGCCGCTTCGTTTTTTAAAAAGTATTTGTTTATGCCGCCCTGTAAGTATGGTATACTGAGAGTGGCCGAACTATGTATGTGCCCTGCCCCGAACATGGCGGGCGGGCATTCGCCATACACTTACATCCGGGCCGCCAAGCGGCCCAACAGGAGGAATTGATATGTTTGGATATTTCTGGTCCCGCAATGCCACATTGGGCATGGCGGCCCTGTATCTTGTGCTGGGCATTGTGCTGCTTTTGTTTCCCGGCATGTCCGGCACCGTGTTCTGCTGGGGGTTGGCGGCAGGCGCCGGGCTTTATGCCGCCGGGAATTTCTGGCGCTGGCATCAGGGCAAAAAGCAGGGCTATTCCCTGCCTGGCCTGCTTTTGGCCGGGCTTCTGGCTGCTGTTTTGTGCCTTGTGTGCATCTTTCGCCCGCAGTTCATCCTTTCCTTCCTGCCGCTGGTGCTGGGCATTGCCCTGCTGATAGATGGCATTGGCAAGCTGCCGCTGGCTGTGGACGCCGTGCGCACCCTGCACACGGCCCTTACGCCCGTGCTTTGGGCCGCCGTGCTGCCGTTGGTGCTGGGCATTGTGCTGATAGCCAACCCCTTTGGCGTGGCCAAAACCGTAATCCGCTTTTTCGGCATTGGGCTGATTGTGGATGGCGTGTGCGACCTTATTACCGTGCTTTCCGCGCGCAGGCGCTGAGCCGCCTGCCCCTTTCTGCCCTTCTGCGGGCTTGCCCGCAGAAGGGCCTTTTCTTTTTGCCGCCGGGCCTGAAAAGCGCGCGGATGATGCCATGTGCCCGGGTTGCTGTTTCCGCGGCAATGTTTTTACGCCAACGCGCCAAAAGGCGCGTTATTTCACACGGAAAGACTTGGGCGAGCGGACGTATACCAGCGTCATCACCACTGCAATATAAACCACCGTGAACGCCAGAACGGCCAGCGTAAAGGCAAGGCCGCCCACGTCTATTTGCAGGCACAAAAAGCACAGAAAATACATGCCCCAGTTCACCACATTGAACATGGGGTTTTTCACCCGCATACTTTCCGAGTAGGGCTGGAAAATATAGTAAAGGCATAGGTGATGTGCCGTAAACAAAAGCGAAAGCAGCAGAATGGCCGCACAAAACAGCCAGAAATCTGCCGTAAAAATGCCCGCGCCGCCCACAAGGCAGAACACGGCGGCCACCATGCACAGTGCCGCGGCCACAATGCCATTGTACAGCGCCACGCGCCGCAGGCGAATGGCAAAACAGCGCAGGATAACGCCCGGCGTGCGGTACCACGCATAGCGCAGAAGGTCTTTGTCACAGTTATAAAACATGGCGCGGCAGGCCTTTTCCGCCACAGTTATGCCATACATGATAAACACGAAGGAAGGCAGCATTGCCGTGAGGTTGCGGCCCAGCGCAAAGGCCAGCTGCGGCCGCAAAACGGCCAGCGCCAGCGCGCCGCACAGCACAGCCCCCACAACAGCCAGCCTGTACCAAACGGGGCGCACCAGCTGGCGGCGGTGCCTTGCGAAAAACATGGCGTTCAGGTAATCGTACCCTTTCAGCTTTTGCAGGCGGGCATACTGCCCTGCCTGCAGCTTTGCATCGCGCTCTTTCACCTCTACGTCCTTGGCCGATGCCGCAGAAGATGCCTTCAGCATGGTGGACAGCAGATAATTCAAATCCATTGCGCGGGGCAGCTTGCGCTCGTAGCCGCGGTAGCCCCACACCACATAATACGCACAGGCTGCCCCCACCAGCACGCACACGGCCACAAAGGCGGGGTGCAGCAGCACACCGGCCAGCGCCACGGGCCAGTGCATGCCCAGCGCTGCGGGCAGATATGCGCCCGCCAGCCCCAGCGCAATAAGGGCAAGCTCATACGCCGTGCTGCGGCTGAGCACCCTGCCCGTTTTGTCATACAGGTACACGTGCGCAGCCTCGCCCAGCATGCGGAACGCCGCAAACACCAGCCACAGTGCAACACCTGCCGCCGGGCCCGCGCCAAGCAGGCAGGCCGCCACAACCAGCCAGAAAAGATAATATGCCAAAAACGGCACATAGCGCAGCAGCAAAGCCGCCTGGATATAGCGCCGCGCACTGACGCGCATGTATTTCAGAAAAGTGACCTTTTCACGCGTGACAGAGAACACGCTGCTGTCCCCAAACGGGCCCACCATGCAGTTCAAAAAAAACAAAATGGACACAAACAGCGCAAACTGCTGCCCGGCCATTTGCGGTTGCCTGGCCTGCAGCCACACTGCCGGCAGCCAGACGAACAACAGCAGGTACAGCGGCTTGCTGAAAAAGCCGGAAAGCTGTTGCACCGCCACAGCCACATACGAAAGCACCTTTTTCAGGGCCGTGTTGGCATAGATGGTTTCCGGCATCAGGCGGCCCATAAGCCACAGGCGGCGAAAGTAATAAAAAAAGCTGTTCAGCCACAATGCGGCTTTCATTTCAACTGTTTTTACCAGCATATCAACCATTGGCGCCCCCCTCTTTCTTTTCTGCCGGGGCGTCTTGCTCTGTCAGCAGCTCAATAATCTGCTCTTCAAAATCTTTGCTTTGCAAAAGCGCATGGTCCACCTGGCTGAGCTGGCCATCATGCAGAATGACGATTTCGTCACACAGGTCTGTGGCAAGCTGCAAAATATGGGTGGAGAACACAATGACATGGTCGTGCTTAATTTGCCGCAGAAGGTTTTTGATTTCCAGCGCCACCACCACGTCAAACGAGGTGAGCGGTTCGTCCAGCAAAATCACCGGCGGCCGCGCAATCAGAAACAGCAGCATCTGCACCTTGTTTTTCATGCCGTGTGAATAACCTTTAATCAGTTTGTGCCTGTCTTGTGCATCTATTTAGATCGGAAGAGCACACGTCTGAACTCCAGTCACACAGTGATCTCGTATGCCGTCTTCTGCTTGAAAAAAAAA
>UREN01000094.1 GCA_900546885.1 uncultured Oscillospiraceae bacterium | reverse complement strand
TTTTTTTCAAGCAGAAGACGGCATACGAGATCACTGTGTGACTGGAGTTCAGACGTGTGCTCTTCCGATCTAAGGGCGCCTGCCGCGCCCGGCATTTTCCGGCAGGGCAAAGGCCGCCTTCCGCCGGGAAGCGGCCCCGCCGCGGCGCGCCGGGGCCCGGGCGGAACGCAAGCGCGGCCGCAACACAAAAAAGGAGGCAAAGCCATGACAAAACGGGAATTCCGGCGGCTGTGGGCCGTGCCGGCAGACATTGACGCGCGCGTGCGGCGCATGCACCGCCTGGAAGAGAGCCTTTTGCGCGCGCCGCAGGTGGTGACAGACACGGTGCAGGCCTCGGGCCGCAGCGCGCCGTATGCGCTGGGCACGGTGACGGTGCGCGGCGTGTGCGCGGCGGACGGCCCGGCGGCGCGGGCCCGAAAGCGCGCCGAGGTGCGCCGCATGGCCCGCGCGCTGGAACAGAAAAACGCCCAGTATGAGCAGGACTACGCCGACGCCCTGCAGGCCATTGAGGGCATTGAGGACGCGGCGCTGCGCTGTGCCGTGCAGCTTGCCTGCCTGGAGGGCATGCCCTGGGAGGCCGTGGCCGACGAGCTGGGCGCCACGGGCGAGGCCTGGCGCAAACGGGTGGAGCGCTGGCTGGCCGCGTGGGAAAAGGCCGCCGCGCACGGCCCGGCGTGACGCCCCGGCCCTTGTGCGGCTTGCGCCGCCCATTTCGCCTTTGGCGAAACCGGGCAGGCCGGTCACACGCTGCGCGTGTGTTGCATCGCGCCCGAAATTCGCTGCGCTCATTCCGGGGCCCCGCTCGCAAACCCGGCCCTTGTGCGGCTTGCGCCGCCCATTTCGCCAAAGCGGTGAGATAGGAAATGTTCAGGGGGAACGGCCGTGTGCCGTTCCCCCTGTTTGTTTTTTTATCAGGCGTGTTGGCGTAAGAAACCATTGCCCCGGAAACAGAAATTTGGGCGCATCGCATTGTGAACGCGCCTTTGGGCCGGGCCTTTTTGCGCCTGCGCGGCGCGGGGAAAGAACGCCCTGCACAGCCTGTGCGGGCCCGGGCGCGCCAAGGGCGGCGCGAAAAAGACGGAATGAAAAGCGGCGGGCGTCCGGAATGTCCGGAATGTCCGGCCGCGGTGTGGTATGCTTATACTCGGAAAACCGGGCAAAGGCCCGGCAGGCAAGGGGGAGAGGCGCGGCATGGCCGGGCGGAAAAAGGCAGAGAACAAAAAGACGATGCGCGAGATTTTGGACGCGTTTTTGCGCATGCCCGCGCCCGAAAGCGCGCTGGAGGAAAAGGCCCTGCTGCTGGCGCAGGCGCGCGGCGCCCCGCTGGATTTGTATGAGGCGGTGGTGCTGACGCAAATTGCCAAGGCCATGAAGGGCGACACCAGCGCCGCGGCCTTTGTGCGGGATTCGGCGGGCGACAAGCCCACGGAAAAGGGCGCGGCCGCGGCCGCCCCGGCCCTTTCGGAAAACGACCTTGCCCTTTTGCGCAAGCTGGACGCGGCGGGCGCGCTGGAGACGCTGGCGGGCACAAAGCAAAGCGCGGCGGGCAGGCGGCGCGCCAGGCCGCCCGGCGGCCGGGCGGCCCAAAGCGGCGTGGCCGGCGCACAGCCAAAGGCAGCGGGCGCGGCGGCGCAGGCGGAAATTTTTTTGCCCGAAAAGTCACCAAATGGATGATTTTTGAGCCGCAGGACAGCGGCGGGCCCCCAAGGCAAAGAAGGGCGCGGCGGAGGGTTCGGCTTTTGTTTTAAGCAAAGCAGCTGCCTTTTCCGCGGTTCTTTTTTGGGGAAAGGGGCCCTGCCTTTGGAGGAGAAAAAGGGGCACAGGCCGCGGATGGGGTTTCTTTTTGCAGGCGCTGAACGCCTGTTTTTTACAACACGCCGGATGCGGCAGGTTTGAAAAAGGCCGGTTTTTCTTTGCAACAGGCCAAGGCGCCTTTGGCGCTTTGCGCCCGGGGCGCGGCCAACCGCGCGGCAAACCACACGGAAAGGAGGCATGGGCATGACGCCGCACGAGCTGCGGGAAAAGACGGTGGCCCTGTGCAGGCAGGACCCTGTGTTTTTCACCAAAAACTTTGTGCACATTGAGGATAAGGACGCCGCCGAGCTGGTGCAGCCCTTCCGGCTGTGGCCCATGCAGGAGGACGCCCTGCGCCAGCTGCACGCGCACAGGCTGAACGTCATTTTAAAGGCGCGCCAGCTGGGCATCACCTGGCTGGCGCTTTCGGTGGCGGCGTGGACGGTGGCGCTGTTTTCGGGGCGCACGGTGGTGTGCTTTTCCCGCGCGGAGGAAGAGGCCAAAGAGCTTGTGCGCCGCATGGTGGTGATATTGCGGCACATGCCGGAGCTGATTTGCGAAGAGAAAAAGGCCCCGCCCGGCTGGCAGGGGCCGGTGTTTCGCCACACATGCCTCAGCGTGCATGTGCGCTTTGCCCACGGGCCCGAAAGCGTGCTGAAGGCCTTTTTATCCAGCCCGGGCGCGGCGCGCGGCTTTACGGCAGACCTTGTCATTTTGGACGAATGGGCCTTTCAGCAGTATGCCGAGGAGATATGGGCCTCCATTTTCCCGGTGGTGAACCGCCCGGGCGGCGGGCGGGTGATTGGCCTTTCCACCATCCGGCTGGGCACGCTGTTTGAAGAGATTTTTACAAACCCGGATAACGGCTTTCACAAAATATTTCTGCCCTGGCAGGCCGACCCTGCGCGCAACCAGGCCTGGTATGCCCGCACGCTGGGCGCGCTGGGCGAGGAAAAAACCCTGCAGGAATACCCCGCCAGCGTGGAAGAGGCGCTGAGCGTGCCGGGCGGGGCCATGTTTCCCGAGGTGCGCGCCGAAACGCACATCTGCGAGGGGCGCAGCGTGCCGGAAAACGCCCGGCGGTATGTGGCCATCGACTATGGGCTGGACATGTTTTCGGCCCACTGGGTTGCGGTGGACAGCGAGGGCCGGGCGCTGATTTACCGCGAATACGACGCGCCGAACAAAACCATTGGCGAGGCGGCGGCCACGCTGCTGGCGCTTTCGCAGGGCGAGGACATTGCGGCCTTTCTGGCCCCGCCGGACCTTTGGAGCCGCGAGCAGGTGACGGGCAGAAGCCGGGCGGCGCTGTTCAGCCAGAACGGGGTGGAGCTGACGCGCGCCTCCAGCGATTTTGCCGCCGGGTGCGCGGCCATGAAGGAATGGCTGCGCCCGGGCGAGGGCGGGCCGCGGCTGCGCTTTCTGCGCCGGGCGGCGCCGAATTTGTGGCGCTGTTTGCAGAAGATACAAAAGGACGAGCAGCGCCCCGACGTATATGCGAAAGAGCCGCACGCCCTGACGCACGACGTGGACAGCCTGCGCTATTTCTGCGTGTGGTGGGCCGCCGGGCCGCCCGCCGTGCACAGCGCGCCGCGCGTGCACTGGGAGGCGGACGTGTGGGAAGATTACGAAAACGCGCCGCCGCAGGGCAAGGCCTACCTGGTGGAAAAATACGGCAGCCCGTTTTGAGGCAGTGGGCGCAAAGGCCCCCGGGAATGTGAAAGGCGTTTTCTGCAGGCGCTGAATGCTTGGGCCTTTCTTTCCGGGGAAAGCGCGCCGCTTGCTTGTGAGGCAGAAAAACGGGTGCTGAGCATTGAGGCCTCTTTTTATGGGAAAAGTGCCCTACTTTCTTATGCTAAGAAAGTAGCAAAGAAGCGCCAGCCATTTCCGGGCCGGGCGTCCGTCATTTCTCCTTTGCGAAACCGGGCAGACCGTAAGGCCGCTGCGGTTTTTGCTTTGCGTAAGCGCTGAAAATTCAGGCTTTTCTTTCGAATGAAAGCGTCCCACTTTCTTGTGCGCCAAGAAAGTGGCAAAGAAGCGCCGGGGCCTTCCGTTCCGCTAAAAAACACAAATTCCAACGCCAACAACTGGCGAATTTGTGTTTTTTTAACGCGTCACTCCGATGGCCCCGGAACCCCAACGGCAAACGAGGTGGCGTTTTCCGTCGCGCGCGAAACAGCAAGAATGACATTCGCGCGCTCACACGCTGCGCGTGTGCCGGAAAACGGGATTTGGAATAGGGCGGCCAACCGCGCGCCTGCCGTTGCCGGGGAAATTATTTCTGCGCAGCGCCTTTCCGCACGCACGCGGTGCGAAATGCTGGCCTGTGTGCGGGCCTGAAACCCCATCGCGCCCGGCGCGATTCCCAATATCATTTTTCGACGCATCCGAAGGATGCGAGCACACGAATGTCATTCTTGCTGTTTCGTGTGCGTTCGAAAAATGCCACAGCTTCGCCGTTCTGCGCCCGCAGGCGCGTGCCGAGGCCAACCGGGCGCAAGCCCGGCTCTTGGGCCGCAGGCTGGGGTCCGGGGGGAATCGGAGCGAGCCGTATGAAAAAATATGAATTCGCCAGTTGTTGGCGTTGGAATTCATATTTTTTAGGCGAGCGGAATCCCCCGGGTTCTTTGCTACTTTCTTAGCATAAGAAAGTAGGGCACTTTTCCCATAAAAAGAAGCCTCAATGCTCAGCGCCCGCAAAAAGAAAACCCATCCGCGGCCTGTGCCCCTTTCCTGCGGCAGGGCAAAGGGCGTTTGCGGCCGCCCGGCCCTGGGGCTGTGAAACCGGCATTTTGCAAACGCGGGCCCGGGTGTGCCGGGCCCCGCACAACACCCGCGCGGCGCCGCGCGCCGCAGAAGAAAGGAGAACAAGACGATGTTCAAAAAGAACAAAAAGCTGGCCTGGTGGCAGGACAAGCTGCGCAAGGCGCGCGCCGCGTATGCGGACGAGCTGAACAACATGGACATGCGCACGGCCTATTATGAGGGCACGGCGGACGTGCACGCGCACAGCGGCGCGCTGGCGCCGCGCAAGGCCACAAACGTGCGCAACATTGTGTACGAGCTGCTGGAAAGCCAGGTGGACCCCACCATCCCCATGCCGCGGGTAGAGGCCATTCACCCCGAGGACGAGGCGCTGGCGCGCGGCATTGAGGCGCTTTTGCGCCACGAGGTGCAGCGGCTGCACCTGACGGAGAAAAACGACATTCAGGAGCGCACGGCCCCCACCCAGGGCGGCGCGCTGTGGCAGGTGGATTGGGACAACGAGGCGGGCTGCCACTGCGCGCTGGGCGACGTGGCCGTGACAGACCGCCACCCCAGGCAGGTGATACCGCAGCCGGGGGTGTATGAAATTGAGCAGATGGACTACATCTTTGTGCAGGCGTGCCAGACAAAGCAGGCCATCCGCCGCAAATACGGCGTGGACGTGGCCGCCGAGGGCGAGGCCCAGCCGGAGATACGCGGCGAGGGCGCCGCCCCGCAGGAAGAGCTGGTGACGCAGAACATTGCCTATTTTCGCAACAAGGCGGGCGGCATTGGCCTGTTCAGCTGGGTGGAGGACAAGGTGCTGGCCGATTATGAGGATTACCAGGCCCTGCACCTGAAGGTGTGCGCCGTGTGCGGCGCGCCCAAGGCGGGCGAGGTGTGCGGCGTGTGCGGCGCGAAAAAATGGCGCGACGAGGCGCAGGACGAGCTGGAGGTGCCGCGCGCCCTGACGCTGCCGGGCGGCGGGCAGGTGCAGCCCTTTGCCCGCGAAGAGCAGCGCGCCGTGCTGGGCGCGGACGGCATGCCCATGCTGGACGAGGCCACGGGCCAGCCCCTTGTGCAAAGCGTGGCCGCGCCGGTGAAGGTGGCGCGCTATAAGCCAAACCGCTACCCGCTGGTGCTGCGGCGCAACGTAAGCAAATATGCCTCGTTTTTGGGCGGCAGCGACGTGGACGTGATACGCGACCAGCAGGAGGTGATTAAAAAATGCGGCTCGAAAATGGAGGAAAAGGTGCTGAAGGGCGGCAGCTTTGTGACGCTGCCCGAGGGGCTGGACATTGAGACGACAGACAAAGAATTCAAGATACTGCGCATCAAAAACCCCGCCCAGCGCGAGCTGGTAAGCGTGTTGAACGTGCAGCCGGACATCACCAAAGACCGCGTGATGCTGGTGGACAGCTACGACTATGCCAAAAGCACGCTGGGCATTACGGACGCGTTTCAGGGCAAATACGATTCGTCGGCCACATCGGGCAGCGCCAAGCAGTTTTCGGCAAACCAAAGCGCCGGGCGCCTGCTTTCCAAGCGAGAACAGAAAAACAGCGCCTTTGCGCGGCTGTACGAGCTGATGTTCCGCTTTCTGCTGGCGTATGCAGACGAGCCCATTCCCTATTCGGTGAAAACGCAGGACGGCAGCGAGGCCTTTGCCCATTTTGACCGGTGGGATTTTTTGCGCCGCGACGCCGCGGGCGAGTTTTACTGGGACGACGAGTTCATCTTCAGCGTAGACCCCAGCGCCACGCTTTCTTCCAACCGCAGCGTGCTGTGGGAGCAGATGGACATGAAGCTGCAAAGCGGGGCCTTTGGCCCGGTGGGGCAGACGCAGACGATGCTGCTGTACTGGACGCTGATGGCAAAGCTGGATTACCCCCACGCGGGCGAGGTGAGCGAGCTTTTGCGCCAGCGCGCGCAGGCCGAGCAGGCGCAGGCCGCCGGCATGGCGGGCGGCGGGCAGGCCGCCGGCATGGCGGGAGATCGGAAGAGCGTCGTGTAGGGAAAGAGTGTAGA
>UREN01000093.1 GCA_900546885.1 uncultured Oscillospiraceae bacterium | reverse complement strand
GCAAAAAATAGCCCATATAGTTTATTAAATATTAGCATAACAGCCTATATAATTCAAGTAATAATTTAATTATATAAGCAGGAAAATGTATGGATTATTACGCAATCGGTCAAAGAATACGCAGGGTAAGGCGGGCGCGCAAGCTCTCGCAGGAAGAGCTTGCTGGTTTGGCAGGTATCTCTGTAACCCATATGAGCCATATAGAGACGGGCAATACAAAGCTGAGCCTTGCTGTATTTGCCGATTTGGCTGCCGCATTGGAAGTGCGTGCAGACGAATTGCTTTACGATAACGCCCCTGCCGAAAGGCAAGCGTCCTTTGACTCCATCTTAAAAATGCTGGGTTCCTGTACCACACAGCAGGTTCGTGTAATAGAAGACGTCTTAAAGGCCACGAAGGCCTCGCTTGACCAACACTTTCCCGGATAGAAACTTGTTTTTGCAACAAAAGGCAGGCTGCACACAGAAATACAACTGTGTGCAGCCTGCCTTTATTTGAGCCGTTTGCCGGCACAGGGAGTGCGCAGGGCCTCTTTTTCAAGCCATTCTGCCGCCAGGGGCCTAAAAATCCTGTTTTGTCCGGAATGTCCGGTATGTCCGGCCCGGCCTGTGCTAAAATGGACGCGGTGAACGGCCCGGCCGAGGGAAAGGCGGCGCGGGCAACCCGCACGGCAGCCAGGGCAGGGCCCGCTTTGGCTGCGCGGCGGCAGGCTTTGTGCCGTTTGTGTGCCCGATGTTGTTCCGGGACGGTTTGCCCTTTCCCCGCACGCCCGGCGCGAGCAGACCGGGCCGGCCGCCCAAACGTGGCCCCACAAAAAATGGCGCCCCTGCCGCGGCCCGGCAGAAAGGCGCCCTTTGCGGCGCGCGCCGGCAAAGCGCCGGGCGCCTATTGCGCCGCGTTTTCCAAGGGGGGGAATTGCACGGTGATGGCCGTGCCCACACCCACCTGGCTTTCCAGCGAAAGCTGCGCGCCAATGCCCGCAGCGATGTGTTTGACAATGGCAAGGCCCAGGCCCGTGCCCCCCGTCTCTTTCGAGCGGCTTTTATCCACGCGGTAAAAGCGCTCGAACACGCGCTCGCGGTGCTGCTCGGCAATGCCGATGCCGGTGTCGCGCACGCAAAGGCGCGCGCCGGCGGGCGTGCCCTGCACCGTGACGGTGACGCTGCCGTTTTCTTTGTTGTAGCGGATGGCGTTATCGCACAGGTTGTAGATGAGCTCTTCCACATCCCGCCGCGCCGCGCGCACGCAGGCGGGCGAGCCCTCTACCGTAACGGTGACGCCGCGCTTTGCGGCGGAAAAATCCAGCAGGTCGGCGCACTCTTTTGCGGCGGCCAGCAGCTCCACCGTTTCGCCCGCGCGGCCCACGCCCTGGGCGTCCAGCTCGGACAGGCGGATGACGTCGTTGATCAGCGTAAGCAGGCGGTCTGCGCTTTTGTGAATCTCTTCCGAAAAGCGCTTGGCGTCCTCCCCTTTGGCCATGCCGCTGGAGATGAGCTCGGAATAGCCGGAGATGGCAGCCAGCGGCGTCTTCAATTCGTGCGAGACATTGGCCGTGAACTCCTGGCGCATGTCGGCGTTCTTCACAATGGCCTCGTGCTGGCTGCGGATGGTGTCCATCAAAGGCACCAGCTCGGGGTAGGAGGCGGCCGTCTGCTGCCCGCCGGCGCCGTCCATGTCGTGGGCAAGGCGCTCAATGGGCGCCACAAAGCTGCGCGAAAGCCGGCTGGAAAGCACCATGCCCAGCGCAATCAGCACCGCGCTTGCAAGCAGCGCCGCGGGCAGCGCCTTGGCAAACACCAGCAGAATGCCGTGTGCGTCCTTTGCGGCGCGCAGCACATTGCCGTCTTCGGTGCGCACAGCGTAGTAGAAAGTGTTCTGCCCCAGGGTGGACGAGCGGCGCACGGCGCTGCCCTCCCCCTCCTGCATGGCCTGCTGCACCTCGGGGCGGTGCAGGTGGCTTTCCATCTGGGCCGCCTCGGCATCGGTGTCATACAGCACGCTGCCGTCCGGGCCAATCAGCGTCACGCGAAGGCCGTCCTGCCCCAACACGTCCTCTTCGCGGGGCAGCACCGTGCCCTCGGATGCCAGCAGGTGCGCGCAGGCGGCCAAATCTTCCATCACCTGTGTGCGGAACATCTCATAGCAGATGCCCGCGGTGAGCGCCAGCGTCATGCACACGGCCAGCACAATCACCAGAAAGAAGCGGCGGTTCAGCTTTCGCTTCATGGCGTCTGCTCCTTTTCAAAGCTGTAGCCCACGCTGCGCACAGTGCGGATGTGCGCGCCCGCGCTGCCCAGCTTTTGGCGCAGCGTTTTGATGTGCATATCCAGCGTGCGGCTTTCGCCCTCGTAATCTGTGCCCCACACGCGCTCCAGAATGGCCTCGCGCCGCAGCACAAGGCCCGCGTTGGCCAGCATGTATTTCAACAGCTCATATTCCTTGTAGGTCAGCTCGCACGGCTCGCCGCCCACCGTCACGCGGCGGGCCGTCTCATCCATCACCACTTCGCCGCAGCTCAAAAGCTTTTCCTCGCCGCCCGCACGGCGCAAAAGCGCCTTCACACGGCTAATCAGCTCCATGACGCCGAAGGGTTTGGTCATGTAGTCGTCCGCGCCGCCGTCAAGGCCCTTCACCTTGTCCAGCTCGGACGTTTTGGCCGTCACCATCAGCACGGGCAGGTGCTTGGTGGCCGCGCCCGCGCGCAGCTTTTTCACAATGGTAAGGCCGTCCTCATCGGGCAGCATCACGTCCAGCAGGCACAGCGCGGGCGCCTTTTCCAGCAGGGCGGCGTAAAAATCTTTGGCGCAGGTGAACACCCGGGTTGAGTAGCCCGCGCTCTCCAGCGAGAACTGCTCAATTTCCCGAATGTTGGCGTCATCTTCCACAATATAAATCAGCGGCATGGCAATGGCCTCCTTCTGTGTGTGCCGTCAGGCCCGGGGCAGTGCATACTCCTGTGCAAAGCGCCGGCTTGTATTCTGGAAAAACTCCGGCGCCTGGGCCGCCAGCGTTTTGGCATAGGCGTGCGGCGCGGCCGTCTTTTCCTGCTGTGTCTGCAGCAGCGTCATGGCAATGTTGGAGCAATGGTCTGCCACGCGCTCGCAATCTGTCACCACATCGGTGAGAATAAAGCCCATTTCAATGGTGCATACGCCGGTGCGCAGGCGCTGCACATGGCGCGCCTTCAGCTCTTCGCGCAGGCCGTCTATCACCGTCTCCAGCGGCTCTACGGCGCGGGCCGGTTCTTCCTCCCTCGTGCGGAAGGCCGTGACGGCCAGGTTCAAAATGCGCGCCACGGCGCTGGTGTACACATCCAGCTCGGCCCTGCCCTGCGGCGAGAAGGAAAGGCCCTTTTCGTGCAGCTCTTTGGCCGAATCTGTCACGTTTACGGCGTGGTCGCAAATGCGCTCAAAATCGCCCAGGCAATGCAGGTACAGCGACACCTCGCGGCTTTGTTCGGCCGAGAGCTCGCAGCCGCTCAGCTTCACAAGGTAGGTGCCCAGGGCGTCTTCATAGCCGTCCACCTGTGCCTCCAGCCCGGCCACCTGCGCGGCCCTTTCTTCATCATACTGGCTCAAAAGCCCAATTGCAAGGCCCAGCGCCTCTTCGGCGCAGGCCGCCATATCGCGTGCGGCCACACCGCACTGTTCCAGCGCAATGCCGGGGCTTTGCAGAAAGCGCTCGTCCAGGCGCATGGCCGGGCTCGCGCCCTCTGGCGCGGCATCCGTTTCGGCCTTCTGGGGCGGCACGGTAAGGCAGGCCAGCTTTTCCAGCACCTGCGAGAAGGGCAGCAGCACCAGCGTGGCAAACACATTGAACACGCTGTGCACCACCGCAATGCCTGCGGCACTTACCGCCTGGCCCAGGAAGGAGAAGCCAACCAGGGCGTCCAGGCCATAGAACACCGCCATGAAAATGGCCGTGCCAATGATGTTGAAATAAAGGTGCACCAGCGCCGCGCGCTTGGCATTGCGCTGCGCGCCCACGCTGGACAGCAGCGCCGTAACACAGGTGCCAATGTTCTGGCCCATGATGATGGGCACAGCGGCGCCCCAGCTGACGGCGCCCGTGGCCGCCAGCGCCTGCAAAATGCCCACGCTGGCCGAGGACGACTGAATGATGGCCGTGAGCACGGCGCCGGCCGCAAGGCCCAGCAGCGGGTTTTGGAACATGGTGAACAGCCGCATAAAGGCGGGGTCGCTGGCAAGCGGCTCTACGGCAGAACTCATGGTTTCCATGCCGAACATCAGCACGGCAAAGCCCAGCAGCACCTGCGCCCAATCGCGCTGTTTTTCTTTTTTCGAAAACAGGACGATGACCACGCCCACCGCCGCCAGCACCGGGGTGAAGGTGCTGGGCTTTAAAAGCTGCACCAGCAGGCTGTCACCCTCCAGGCTGGCAAGGCTGAGAATCCACGACGTGGCCGTGGTGCCGATGTTGGCGCCCATGATGACGCCCACGGCCTGCGACAGCCGCATGATGCCGGAGTTTACAAACCCCACCACCATCACCGTGGTGGCCGAGGAAGACTGGATGACGGCCGTCACCAGCGCGCCCAGCAGCACGCCCTTCCATTTGCTGGAGGTAAGCTTTTCCAAAATTTGTTCCAGCCGCCCGCCGCTGGCTTTGCTCAGCGCCGAACTCATGGTTTCCATTCCATATAAAAACAGCGCAAGGCCGCCCACCAGCGTAAGCACACCAAAAATATCCATTCGTTGTTCCTTTCGCGGCTGCGCCGCTTTTGCTTTGCACACCGGCCAGCGCCCAAACGGCAACCGGCGGGCGCCGCCGCACACGCTTTCGCATGGCCGCACAGCACACCTGTTTTAACACATTGATACTAGTATCCGCATGTAAAATTGGCAGTATTCTTTTTGTAAAGAAAATGTAAAATGCGTAAAATAAGTGCCCGCGGGCAGCCAGCCGGCATGGTGTACCGGCCCCTCCCGCGGGCATTTTGTAAAATATTCATGTAAAGGCCGCGCACGGCGCTTGGGGAAAAAGTAAAATTGCGGCGGTGTCACCGGGCGGCCCCGGCGGCTGCAAAGCGCACGGCCAGCACGGTGATGTCATCCGGCTTGCGCAGCTTTTCCTTCACGGCATCCACTGCCGCCTGCGCCATTTCGCCGGGCGGCTTTTCGCCGTTTGCGGCCAGCACACTGGCCAGAAAGCGCTTGCCTGCGGCCAGCGCGCCGTCCGAGCAAAGCACCATGGTGTCGCCCGGGCTCACATACAGCCGGGCAGATTTCCCCAGCACCTCGCCCAGAATGCCAATGGGCACGCTTTGTGTTTCATAAACCTCTGCCCTGCCCTCGCGCACCAGAAAGCTGGGGGCCGCCCCCGCCTTGTACAGCCGCGCCTCGCCGCTGTACAGGTCTGCCGTAAAGGCGTCCAGCGTGGCGCTTGCCTCGCCGCCGGCCCGCAGGGCCAGCGCCGTGTTCACCATGCGCGCCGTCTCGCTGCCGGAGAAGCCTGCGGCCAAAAGGCGCGCCGCCAGGGTGGCGGCCAGGGTGCCATCCACCGCTGCCGCCTTGCCTGTGCCCATGCCGTCACACAGCACGGCCAGCGCACCGCCCAGGGCCGTGCTGCCCGTTTTGACGGCGTCGGCGCACACGCCCTCGCTGGCCGCGGCGCTGGCCGTGCCAAAGCTGGCGGCAAGGCGCGGCCGCTCGGCCCAGTTCACACTGGCAAGGCCCTGTTCATAGCGCACCACAGGGGGCGCAAACTGCCTGCGGCAGGCGGCCTCTATTTGCGGGGCCAGGGCGGCAAGGTCTGCCTCGCCCAGCCCGGCCGCCGGCAGCAGCACGCTGGCCTGCGTGCGGCCGGCGCCGTCGCGGAATACGCTCACGTCCAGCGGGGGCATGCCCGCGGCGGCCAGCGCCGCGGCCAGGCGGCGGGTTTTCGGCTTGTCCGGCAAAGTGTCCTGCATGGCCTGGGCGGCAATGCGCGCCAGCGCGCCGGCTATCACCTGGTATTCGTCCGTCAGGGCGCGGCGCGCGGCAGCCCGCTGGGCCTTAACGCCCGTGCGGCCCGTGCGCAGGGCATACACGGCGTTGGCGCTTCCCGCAAGGCGCACAGGCGTTTTGCAGCGCGCCAGCAGCGGGTGGGCTATGTCGTCTGCCGTAACAACGGCGCCGCCGGCCAGCGCCTGCTCCAGCTTTGAAAAGGCGTCGTAGGTGTCATCGGCAAACTCTACCCAGCAGCGGCAGGCGTTTTCACACCCGGCACAGCAGCGCTCGCCCAGCTCGGCAATAAAATCCTGCTCTTTTTCCTGGCCGGTGCGCTCGCACACGGCCTGCAGGGTGCGCCCCACCTCGCCCAGTGCGTCGGCCAGCTCTGTCATGCGGTTGCGCGCCACCGTGCCTGCGGCCCGGCGCTCGGCCGCGCCCGGCGCCGTTTGCGCATGGCCCGGCAGGGGCGCTGTGAAAGAGCTGGGCGCCCCCGCAAGCAGGCGCGGGGCGGGCGCCAGCACCCAGGTGGAGGGCACCAGCGTGTAAAGGGCGCCCGCAAGGCAAAGCTCGGCCATCAGGGAAAAGCCGTCCTGCGGAAGCGCGGCGCACACAGCGCCCAGAAAGCCGGCGCCGCAGAAGGCCAGCGCGCTGGCGCCGCGCGCCTCGCGC
>UREN01000092.1 GCA_900546885.1 uncultured Oscillospiraceae bacterium | reverse complement strand
CTCGTGCAGTTGGTGTGTGGTAACTCAACTATAACCGATGAGGCCTTATCCTTCATCCTTTTTCTTCCTCTGTCCAATATCTATTGTAGTCCTACAGCTTATTTTGAGATAGAAGATCGACAGTGGCTTCACCCCTTGCGCCGCCTTTTTGCCCTCGCCGGAAAGCGATGTGCCGCCTCTTCGCAGGGGCATGGCACTTTTTCTTGTTGATGTCGGGCGGTATATATGCGTTGTGTGATAAGTTCTACAAAAGCCTCTGGAATGACGCAGTGATTTCAGGATTTTGCAAAGTATAGACATCCCCAGTTTTGTCTAAAGTTTTCTTTTGCCGCCGGTTGTGGTACAATAAGGCACGCAGCATTACAAATTATGCGCGGCCTGCCAAAAGGGCAGCCTGCCGTGCCACACCGAAGGGGGGCCCTTTTATGGAACACACCATTGCCGCGCTGGCAACGCCGCCGGGCGAGGGCGGGCTTGCTGTGGTGCGCATTTCGGGCGAGAGGGCCTACGAGGTGGCGGCCGCCGTGTTCCGGCCCATGGCAAAGGGCCGCAGCCTTGCAAAGGCAAAGGGCTACACGGCCATGCTGGGCTTTTTTGAGGAAGATGGCGTTTTGCGCGACGAGGTGGTGGCCCTTTGCTTTCGCGCCCCGAAAAGTTACACAGGGGAGGACGTGGTAGAGCTTTCGTGCCATGGCGGCAGCGCCGTGTGCACGGCGCTGCTGCGCGCGTGCTATGCGGCAGGCGCACAGCCCGCCGGGCCGGGCGAGTTTACAAAGCGTGCGTTTTTGAACGGGCGCATTTCGCTGACGCAGGCCGAGGCCGTGATGGACCTGATAGGCGCTACCTCGCGCCAGGGCGCCGCCGCCGCGGCCGCCGCCATGGAGGGCGCGCTGTACCGGAAAATAGAGGCCGTGCGCGCCGCGCTGGTGGCGCTGGCCGGGCACATTGCCGCATTTACCGATTACCCGGAAGAGGATGTGGAAGAGCTTTCCACCGGGGCGCTGTGCCGCACGCTGCGCGAACAGAAAGCTGTGCTGGATGAACTGGTGCGCGGCTATGACACGGGCGCCGTATTGCGCCGGGGCGTGCAGGCGGCCATTGTGGGCAGCCCCAATGTGGGAAAATCTACCCTGCTGAACCTTCTTGCCGGGTTTGAGCGGGCCATTGTCACGCCCATTGCGGGCACCACGCGCGACGTGGTGGAACAAGAGCTTTCGCTGGGCGGCGTGCGCCTTCACCTGGCAGACACGGCCGGCATTCGGGACACACAGGATGTGGTGGAGGCCGAGGGCATCCGCCGCAGCTATGCCAGGCTGCAGCAAGCGGGGCTGGTGCTGGCCGTGTTTGACGCTTCCCAGCCGCTGGGGCAGGCAGACCTTGAGCTTGCCAAAGCATGTGAGGGCCGCCCTGCGCTGGCCATTTTGAACAAGACAGATTTGGAAAAGCGCGCCAGGGAAGAAGATTTGGCGCCCTATTTCACCAAAATCATTTCCATTTCGGCGAAAGACCCCGCGTTTTTACCCGCTGTAGAACAGGCGGTGGCGCAGGTGCTGGGCGTAGCCCATGCAGACCCGGACGCCCTTCTGCTGGCGAACGAGCGCCAGCTTGCGGCGGCAAAGGCGGCGCAGGCCGCCCTGGCCGATGCCCTGGCGGCGGTGGAAAGCGGCTATACGCTGGACGCGGCGGGCGTGTGCGTGGACGACGCGCTGAACGCCTTGTATGCCCTGACGGGCGAGAGCGCCACCGAGGACGTGATTGAAGAGGTGTTTGCCAAATTCTGTGTGGGAAAGTGAGGCGCCCCGTATGCTGGATTTCATCCGCCCGCAAAAGCGTTTTCCGCTGGCCGTCACGCGGCATGCCCTGCGCGGCGGCGCCGCGCTGTGTGTGGCGCACCTGACAGACCTGCACCTGGAGGATGGCGCAAACGCAGCCGGGCTGAAGCGCCTGGTGCGCATTGTGAACGCACAGCATCCGGACATCATCTGCTTTACGGGCGATTTTGCCTGCCGCCGCGCACAGTTTGCCACGGCGGATGTGTATTGCAGCATTTTGCGCGGCCTGCGCGCCCGGTATGGAAAATTTGCCGTCACGGGCAACCACGATATTCTGGGCGCAGCGGGGAAGGCGCCGCAGCTGATTTGCCGCGCAGGGTTTACCCTTTTGCAAAACGAGGCGGCGCGCGTTGAAATAAGCGGACAAAATGTGGACATTCTGGGCCTTTCTACCATGAAATACGATACGTCCGCCACTGCAAAGCGGCGGTTTCCGCTTAAGGGCCAACAGCCCGGCCCGGCTTTCCGGCTGGGCCTTGTGCACGAGCCCGCGGCCGTGCAGCTTCTGCCGGAAAATTGGGCCGGCCTCATTCTGGCCGGGCACACGCATGCGGGGCAGCTTCATGTGCCGCGGCTGGAAAGGCTGTGGCTGCCGAAGGGTTCCGGCCCGTATGCGCACGGGCTTTATCAGACGCCAGCAGGGCCTTTGTACGTTTCGGCAGGCCTTGGGGAAAGCGGGCCGCGCATGCGCCTTTGCGCGCCGCGCGAAGTGGCAGTTTTCAACATCAGGCCCTGACGATGTGGAAAGTTTTGCAGGGTAAAGGAGCGGCGGATGGCCAGCGATTACTTGATGCGCCAAATAGAAGAGATGGCACGGCTTTGCAGCCAGGTGCTTTTTGCAAAGCACACCGAGCCTTTGCCCGTGTTTGACGAACAGGGAAATGTGACAGAAAATGGCGTGCTGTACGGGCGCCTGCGCATGCTGTGCAGCGCGGGGCGGGTGAACGAGGCGGAAAACCTGCTGTTTGAACGGCTGGACGCCCCCGGCGGCGAAAATTTTCTGCCGGCGGCCTTGCAGTTTTATCAAGATATTCAAAAGTGGGAGGATGCCGCGCTGGAGCAGGCAGGTTTTTCCCGCACAGAAATTTGGGACGGGCTGGCCGAGGTGCGGGCCCGCCTGCAGAGCGCACGAATGGAACGGAGCGAGAATGCATGAACCGGCTGGGAAATTATGATGTGATTGTGGTGGGCGCGGGGCACGCGGGCATAGAGGCCGCAGTGGCGGCGGCGAAGCTGGGCGCGCGCACGGCGCTGTTCACCCTTACGCTGGACGGCGTGGCAAACCTGCCCTGCAACCCTTCAATTGGCGGCACGGCCAAGGGGCACCTTGTGCGCGAGATAGACGCTTTGGGCGGCGTGATGGGCATTGCGGCAGACGCCACGTTTCTGCAAAGCCGCATGCTGAACCTGGGCAAGGGCCCGGCGGTGCATTCGCTGCGTGTGCAGACAGACCGGCGGAAATACCACGCCTATATGAAGCACCTTTTAGAGCACACAGAAAATTTAGAGCTGAAGCAGGCGCAGGTGACAGCCGTTTGCACAAAGCACGGCCGTGTGACGGGTGTGGAAACACAGCTGCACGCCTTTTACGGCGCAAAGGCTGTGGTGCTGTGCACGGGCACTTACCTGGGCGGGCGCATTTTTGTGGGCGACGCAAGCTACGACAGCGGGCCGGACGGCGTGTGCGCCGCCGTGCAGCTTACGCAAAGCCTGCGCGCTTTGGGCCTGCCGCTGCGGCGCTTCAAAACTGGCACGCCCGCGCGCGTGCACCGGCGCAGCATTGATTTTTCAAAGCTTGTGCGCCAGAAGGGCGACGATTCCATTCAGCCGTTTTCGTTTTTGACAAAGGGCGAGCTGAAAAACAAAGTAGATTGTTATATTGCCTTTACCAACGAGGCCACCCACAACGTTATTCGCGCAAACCTGCACCGCTCGCCGCTGTACGGCGGCGCCATCGAGGGCATTGGGCCGCGCTATTGCCCCTCTATTGAAGATAAAGTGGTGCGCTTTGACGAAAAGCCGCGCCATCAGATATTTGTAGAGCCGTGCGGTGAAGACACCGAGGAGATGTACCTTCAGGGCATGTCCTCCAGCCTGCCCGAAGACGTGCAGAACGCCATGTACCGCACCATAGAGGGCTTTGAGCATCTGGAGCTTATGCGCCCGGCCTATGCCATTGAGTACGACTGTATAGACCCGACAGCCCTTGGCCCCACGCTGGAGACAAAAGCTGTAAAAGGGCTGTACGGCGCAGGGCAGTTCAACGGCACCTCCGGTTATGAAGAGGCGGCCGCCCAGGGCCTGCTGGCAGGCATCAACGCGGCGCGTGCCGTGCGCGGCGAAGAAGGGGTGGTGCTGGCCCGGCAGGAAAGCTATATCGGCACGCTGGTGGACGACCTTGTGACAAAAGGCGTGCTGGACCCCTACCGCATGATGACCAGCCGTTCCGAATACCGCCTTTACCTGCGGCAGGATAACGCCGACGAGCGCCTTACCCCGCTGGGCCGCGCCATTGGCCTTGTGGACGACGCGCGCTGGGCCGATTTCTGCGCCCGCAAGGCCGCAAAGCGGGCAGAGCTTGCCCGGCTGGAGCAGACGGTGGTGCGCCCGGCGCAGGCAAACGCCGTGCTGGAAAAAAAGGGCGAGCCGCCTTTGCAAAGCGGCGCCACGGCGGCCGACCTTTTGCGCCGCCCGGCCCTGCATTATGCCGACATTGCCGCCATGATAGGCGAAGGGCGCGGCATGACGCCCTTTCTTTGCTACTGCGTAGAGGTAGAGCTGAAATATGCAGGGTATATCCGCCGCCAGAAAAGCCAGATAGAAAAGACCCAGCGCTATGAACACACGCCTATCCCGGCAGATTTTGACTATGCCGCCCTTACGGGCGTCAGCCTGGAGGCAAGGGAAAAGCTGGCGAACATACGCCCGCGCAGCGTGGGCCAGGCCTCGCGCATTCCGGGCGTCAGCCCGGCAGACACGGCCTGCCTGGCCGTGGCGCTGGCAAAGGCACAGGGCGAAGCGGCGCGCGCCGCTGCCCGCGCACGGAAGGATGAGGATGAGACATGAGCGCAATAGACACAAAACGCCTGTGTGAAAAGGCCGCCGCATACGGCTTGGATCTCTCTGCCGCGGCGCCGCAGCTGGCGGCCTATGCGCAGATGTTGGTAGAGTATAATGAAAAGGTGAATCTCACGGCCATCACAGACGCCGAGGGCATTGAGGACAGGCATTTTATCGACAGCCTGCTGCTGGCAAGCCAGCCGGAGGTGCAGGGCAGCCTTGTGGACGTGGGCACCGGCGCGGGCTTTCCGGGCATTGTGGCAAAGCTGTATAAGCCGCAGCTTGCCCTGACGCTGATGGAGCCCACCGGCAAGCGGGTGGATTTTCTGCGCTATGTGTGCGGCCAGCTTGGCCTTGAGGCAGAATTTGTCAAAGAGCGCGCGGAAGAGGCCGCCCGCAAGCGCTGGCGCGAGGCGTTTGATGTGGCCAGCGCGCGGGCCGTGGCCGCACTGCCTGTGCTGCTGGAATATTGCCTGCCGCTTGTGAAAAAAGGCGGGCTGTTCATTGCCATGAAGGGCGCGGGCGCCGCGCAGGAGACGCAGCAGGCACAGGCCGCCGCGGCAAAGCTGGGCGGCAGGTATGCCGGCAGGCGGGATTTTACATTGCCCGACGGCAGTGCCCGCAGCCTGTTGTTTTATGAGAAAATATCGCAAACTCCGCCGGTTTACCCCAGAAACGGCGGCAAAATTGCAAAAGCGCCGCTGAAGTGACAGCACTGCTGTCGAGAATTGTAAATGGAAATAACTGGAAATTAAAACGCCCCCGTGGTATGCTTTCTTTCGAAGAAGGCCCACGGGGGTTTTGTGTGCCCCCGCCGCGTTATGCAGGCTTGCTTTGCCTGCACGCCATTGGCGCGGTGAAAAAGGAGGAACACATATGAGAGAAAAACTGGAGGAACATGCGCGTGTGGTGCTGCTGGATGTGGACAGCATTACGCCCTCCCCCTATCAGGCAAGAAAGACGTTCAGCGAAAAAGAGATTAAAAAACTGGCTGTAAGCATTTTGCAGAACGGCCTTTTGCAGCCCATCAGCGTGCGCCCCACAATAGACGGCCGCTGGCAGCTGATTGCCGGTGAGCGGCGCCTGCGCGCGTGCAAGCTGGCGGGCATACGCACCATTCCTGCCATTGTGTATCATTTTGAAGATGAAAAAACTGCGGCCCTCAGCCTTTTAGAGAATATCCAGCGCGAACAGCTGAACCCGTTTGAACAGGCACGTGCGCTGCGGGAGCTGCTGGACCTTTGGGGCTGCACACAGGAGGCCGGGGCCCGGCGGCTTGGCATTGCCCAGCCCACACTGGCCAACAAGCTGCGGCTTTTGACGCTTACCCCGGCCCAGCAGGAGTTTTGCGTGGCGCAAAACCTCACCGAGCGCCATGCCCGCGCCGTGCTGCGCCTGCCCACAGAAGAGCTTCGCTCGAAAGCGCTGAAAACGGCGGCACAGCGCGGCTATACTGTGCAGCAGACAGAGGCTTTGGTAGAGCGCGTGCTTTCCGCGCGCCCAAAACCCAAGCGCAAGCTGATGGTGAAGGATGTGCGCATTTTTGTCAACACCATCGAGCACGCTTTGAAGGTGATGACGGGCAGCGGCATCCCTGCTACGGCAACCAGGAACGAGAACGAAGAATATATTGAATATGTTGTGCGCATCCCCACACGGCCTGCCGCCCGGCCGGCTGCGCAGGAAAAACAGCCCCAGGCCACAAACGCCGGGCCAAAAGAGGGAAAAACGCCGCCCTCTTCCGCCTGCGGCCAGGGAAAAGCCGCTGCGCCTGGCGGCAAACTGGAACCGGCGCCGGGTGCACGGCAGGCCCAGGGGCCCCAGCAGATACAGCGCGCAGAAGAAAGGGAAGGGATATCTTTGCCTGAACCGGGCGAAACCGCACTTGCGCCGCAGGCACAGAAGAACCCCAGGCCTTAACGGCAAAAAACATTGAAAAAGCAGGGGCCCAGGTTGAACTGCCCCCGTAAAAACGGACAATAGACAAAAGGCCCCCTAATGTAGGAAAATAGAACTACATTAGGGGGTCTTAGAATGTCTGGA
>UREN01000091.1 GCA_900546885.1 uncultured Oscillospiraceae bacterium | reverse complement strand
CTTTCTGCCGGCGCCCGGCGGGCGCCGTTTTTTGCCGCAGGGGGGCACGCCCATATTTTACACAGGGCCAGTTTTGCTTACAAAGAGTATTTACATTTTTGTGCCGGTATGCCATAATAGAACCAAGAAGATCGGGCCTGCCCGATAACTTGAAAAACGGAGGCGGACGCATGAGCGTTACCATGAATGGCAAACATCTTTCCAGGTTTGTCAGCGACGGCGAGTTTTCAGCCATTTTCCCGCAGGTGGCCCTGGCGCACGAGACATTGCACTCGAAAACCGGCCCGGGCAGCGATTTCCTTGGCTGGGTAGACCTGCCGGAAAATTACGATAAAGAAGAGTTTGCCCGCATCAAGGCGGCGGCAAAGAAAATACAGCAAAACAGCCAGGTGCTGGTGGTGATTGGCATTGGCGGCAGCTACCTTGGGGCCCGCGCGGTTATTGAGGCGCTGAAGGGCAGCCTTTACAACGAGACGTGCAAGGGCACGCCGCAAATTTTCTTTGTGGGCAATTCCATCAGCCCGGCCTACCTGCAAAGCGTCATTGCCCTGTGCGAAGGCAAGGATATTTCGGTGAACATCATCTCCAAATCCGGCACCACCACAGAGCCGGCGCTGGCCTTCCGCGTGTTCCGCGGCATTCTGGAGGAAAAATACGGCAAAGAGGGCGCGCGCGAGCGCATTTTTGCCACCACAGACAAGGCCCGCGGCACCCTGAAAGAGCTGGCCGGCAAAGAGGGCTACGAGACGTTTGTGGTGCCCGACGACGTGGGCGGGCGCTATTCTGTGCTGACGGCCGTGGGCCTGCTGCCCATTGCGGTGGCGGGCTGCGACATCGACGCCCTGATGCAGGGCGCGGCCAGCGCCCGCGAAGAGCTGGCCGAGTGCACCGAGGCAAACCAGTGCTACCGCTATGCCGCCGCGCGCAATATTTTGTACCGCAAGGGCAAAACGGTGGAGCTGCTGGCCAGCTACGAGCCGGCGTTTGCCATGATGAACGAATGGTACAAGCAGCTGTTTGGCGAAAGCGAAGGCAAAGACCAGAAGGGCATTTTCCCCGCCAGCGTGGTGTTCTCAACAGACCTTCACTCCATGGGGCAGTATGTGCAGGACGGCTCGCGCATTCTGTTCGAAACCGTGGTGGATATCAAAACCCCTTCGCAGGACCTTTACATCCAGCCCGACGAGGCCAACTTTGACGGCCTGAACTTTTTGGCGGGCCAGAATATGAGCGTGGTGAACCGCAAAGCCATGGAGGGCACCATTTTGGCCCACACCGACGGCGGCGTGCCCAACATCATCCTTGAGGTGGAAAGCCTGTCGGAAAAAGACCTTGGCTACCTCATCTATTTCTTTGAAAAGGCGTGCGCCATCTCCGGCTATATGCTGGGCGTAAACCCCTTCAACCAGCCGGGCGTGGAAAGCTATAAGAAAAACATGTTCGCACTGCTGGGCAAGCCCGGCTACGAGGCGCAGAAGGCAGAGCTTGAGGCAAAGCTTCGCTAAGCGCATTTCCGCAAGGCTCCAAACACCGGACGGTGTGTGAAAATACAAGGAGGTCAACCCTATGATTCAATTGATTGTTGGCGGCAAAGGCTCCGGTAAGACGAAGAAAATGATCGACATGATCAACGCTTCTGCAAAAACCACCCCGGGCAACATCGTCTGCATCGAAAAATCCATGAAACTTACTTATGATATCGACCACTCTGCGCGCCTGATTGACGTGGACGAGTACAGCATTGACGGCTACGATATGCTGTACGGCTTCATTGCCGGCGTGCTGGCGGGCAACTATGATATTGTGGAAGTATACCTGGACGGCGTGCTGAAGCTTGGCCACCACGATCTGGACGCGCTGGGCGCCCTGCTGCCCAAGCTGGCGGCCCTCACCGGCGACAGCGTGAAAATGGTCATCACCGTTTCCGCCGATATGGAGGCCCTTCCCGAAAGCGTAAAGCAGTTCGCCTGAGGGCCGGGAACAAGCGCATTTTTCAAGCCATACGGCAGGGCAGGGGGCCCGCGGCGCGGGCTTCCTGCCTTTGCGTGTTTTTCTGCGCTTTTGCGGGGCGAAAAATGCTTGACAAACCATATTCGAACGCTTATAATAGACAAGCAACCTTAGGGGAGTATGCGTATGCTGCTTGATATCCGGCGCATGTTCAGCAGGTATGACGGGCCTGTGCACTGTGAAGAAACGGTGAGCATGGAGGGGGAAGATTTCCCCGGTTATACCATAGAGGGCCCTGTGCACGCGGCGTTTTGCGCCACACTGCACGGCGCTGTGCTGCAGCTGGAATGCAGCCTGCACGCCACGGTGCGCTTTGAATGTGCCCGCTGCCTTGCGCCGTGCACGCGCGAGTTCCCCATACAGGAAACCTTCCCCATCCGCGAGGCCGACCTTGGCAGCGAAGCGGCAGAGCTGCCCTTCACGCCGGAAGGCAGGCTGGATACGAAGGAACTGCTGTATACAGAGCTGGTGCTTCATGTGCCCGGCGTGCTGTTATGCAGCGAAGATTGCGCAGGGCTGTGCCCGGTCTGCGGCTGCCGAAAACCGTGTTCTTGCAAACATGAAACCAGCGGCGGTGCGGTGGATGAAAGGCTTGCTATATTGCAACAACTGCTGTCTGAATGAATCACGCATGAGGAGGTGCTTACAGTGGCAGTACCCAAGAGAAAGGTTTCCAAGGCAAGACGCGATAAACGTCGCTCCTCTGTGTGGAAGCTGACCGCGCCCACGCTGACGAAGTGCACGCAGTGCGGTGAGTATAAACTTCCCCATCAGGTATGCGGCAACTGCGGCTACTACAAGGGCAAGGAAATCGTGAAAACGGAAGCCTAAAAGCTTCCCGAAAACAGAAAGGGAAGGATGTACGTCCTTCCCTTCGTTTTTTATGGCGGGCGCTGCGCGGCGGCCCGCGCAGAAGAAATGCACAAAAGGAGGGCGCTGGCCCATGGCGGTAAAGGTGACAGGCGTGCAAAAGGGCACGCCCGCGCAAAAGCTGGGCCTTTCGGGCTGCACGCTGCTGTCCATTGACGGCAACGAAATCAACGACATGCTGGACTACGAGTTCTACTCGCAGGGCCCTGTGCTGGAGCTGGCCGTGGTGCGCGGCGCCAAGCTGGAATATGTGCGCGCCGAAAAGGAAGAGTATGCCCCCCTGGGGTGCGAGTTTGAAAGCTACCTGATTGATAAAAAGCACGCGTGCAAAAACAAGTGCATGTTCTGCTTTATCGACCAGATGCCCAAGGGCATGCGCGAGACGCTGTATTTCAAAGATGACGACGAGCGGCTTTCCTTTTTGTTCGGCAACTACATCACGCTCACCAACCTCAACGAGCACGAGGTGCAGCGCATCATCCGCATGCACATTTCGCCCATCAATATTTCCGTGCACACCATGGACCCGCAGCTTCGCGTAAAAATGATGAAAAACAAGCACGCGGGCGAGGTGCTGGCCTATCTGCCGCGCTTTGCCGCGGCGGGCATTGAAATGAACTGCCAGCTTGTGCTGTGCCGCGGCATCAACGATGGCGACGCGCTGCGCCACACCCTGCGCGAGCTGGGCGCGCTGTACCCGGCGGTGAAAAGCATTGCCGCTGTGCCAAGCGGCCTGACGAAATACCGCGAGGGGCTTTACCCGCTGCAGCCGTACGACAGGCAGACGGCCTGCGAGGTGCTGGACATTCTGGAGGAATTTGGGCAGCGCTGGCGCGAGGCGCACGGCGTGCGCCTGATCTACCCCGGGGACGAATGGTTTTTGCTGGCCGGGCGGCCCATTCCGCCGGAGGAATATTACGACGGCTACCCTCAGCTGGAAAACGGGGTGGGCATGTGGCGCTTGCTGCACGATGATTTTCTCACTGCTCTGCCGGGGCAAAAGCGCACGCTGCTGCCCCGCAGGCTGGACGTGGTGACGGGCGAGCTGGCCTACCCGCTTATTTCGTCGCTGTGCCAGACGCTGGGCCGGCTGCACCGCAACGTGCATGTGCAGGTGCACTGCATCCAAAACGATTTCTTCGGCGGCAACGTGGGCGTGGCCGGGCTTGTGACGGCCACAGACATCATCCGCCAGGTGAAGGGAAAGCTGAAAAGCCGCACGCTGGGCATCCCGGAAGTGATGCTGCGTGAGGAAAAGGATAAATTTCTGGACGACGTCACCGTAAAAGAACTGGAACGCGCGCTGGGCGTGCGCGTGCGCATCCTCCCGCAGGACGGCGCCGCGCTTGTGAAGGCGCTGTGCAAATAAAGAAAGGAAACATTATGGCAAAACACATCGTGGCCATTGTGGGCAGGCCCAATGTGGGCAAATCCACGCTGTTCAACAAGCTGACGGGCAAGCGCCTGGCCATTGTGGAAGACACGCCCGGCGTCACGCGCGACAGGCTGTACGGCACATGCGAATGGCAGGATAAAAGCTTCCTTCTGGTGGACACCGGCGGCATCGAGCCGGGCACAGACGACGGCCTGCTGCGCCATATGCGCCAGCAGGCGCAGCTTGCCATTGACACGGCGGCGGTTATTTTATTTGTCACCGACATCCGCGCGGGCGTCACCGCGCAGGACAGGGAAATTGCCGCCATGCTGCTGCGCTCGGGCAAGCCCGTGCTGCTGGTGGTGAACAAGGTGGATTCCCTGGGCGCGCCGCCGCTGGAATTGTACGATTTTTACTCGCTGGGCTTGGGCGAGGTGTACCCTGTCTCGTCTGTGCACGGGCACGGCACGGGCGACGTGCTGGAGGCCGTGTGCGCGCATCTGCCGCAGGGCACACAGGTGCCGCAGGACGACGAGCGCGTCACCGTGGCGGTAATTGGGCGGCCGAATGTGGGCAAATCCAGCCTTGTGAACTATATTCTGGGCGAAGAGCGCATGATTGTGGCCGACGAGGCCGGCACCACGCGCGACGCAGTGGACAGCGACGTGGACAACCAGTACGGCAAGTTCACCTTCATTGACACCGCGGGCCTGCGCCGGCGCGGCAAAGTAGAGGACGGGGTAGAGCGCTACAGCGTCATCCGCTCGCTGGCCGCGGTAGAGCGCGCGCGGGTGTGCGTCATTCTCATCGACGCCACCGAGGGCTTTACCGAGCAGGATTCCAAAGTGGCGGGCTTTGCGCACGAGCAGGGCAAGGCCTGCATCATTGCCGTGAACAAGTGGGACGCCGTGGAAAAGGACGACAAAACCATGGCCCAGATGCGCAAAACGCTGGAGAATGATTTCAGCTTTATGTCTTATGCGCCCATCCTGTTCATCTCGGCCAAGACGGGCCAGCGGGTGGATAAGCTGTTCCAGATGATACAAAGCGTGGACAGCCAGAATGCCCTGCGCGTAAAGACGGGCGTGCTGAACGAGCTGCTGGCCCGCGCCACGGCGCGCGTGCAGCCGCCGTCCGACAAGGGCAAGCGCCTGAAGGTATATTACATCACCCAGGCCTCCACGCGGCCGCCTACCTTCGTGTGCTTTTGCAACTCCAAGCAACTGTTCCATTTTTCCTATCAGAGATATATCGAAAACCAGATTCGCGAGGCGTTCGGCCTGGTGGGCACGCCGGTGCGCATTCTGATTCGCGAGCGCGGGGAAAAGATATAGAACGATATAGACGGAAAAGAAGGAGGGGCCGCCCATGTTTACCGATACAAAAAGCGCGCTGCTGTACGTGCTGTTCTGCGCCGTCATTCCCTATCTGTTGGGGTCGCTCAGTTTCTCCATCATTGTGTCGCGCCTGCTGTTCCGCAAAGATGTGCGCAACTATGGCTCGCACAATGCCGGCATGACAAACGTGCTGCGCACCTTTGGCAAGGGGGCGGCGGCGCTTACCCTTGCGGGCGACATTGGCAAGGGCGTGGCGGCCGTGCTGCTGGCCAAGTGGTTTTTCAGCGCACATCTGAACGACGCCATCTACTACCGCGGCGCCATCATCGGGGTGTATCTGGCGGCCTTCTTTGCCGTCATTGGCCATGTGTATCCGCTGTATTTCGGCTTCAAGGGCGGCAAGGCCGTTTCGGTGGCAACGGGCACCATCATTGCGCTGGAGCCCGTGCTGCTGGTGCCGCTGGCGGCCATTTTCTTTGTGACGCTGGCGTGCGGCAAAATGGTGTCGCTGGCAAGCGTGCTGTGCGCTGTGGCCTACCCGCTGGTGACGTTCTGCTACCAGCAGTTTTTCCTGCATGCGCCCGCCGCCCAGGTGGGCGCCGCCAGCGTGGGCGCGGCCGTGGTGGGCCTGCTTGTCATCTGGCTGCACCGCGGCAACATTGCGCGCATCCGCGCGGGCACGGAATATAAATTTTTTCAAAAAAAGAAATAGCGCCGCGCCCCCAAAACAGGCCTGCGCGCCGCAAAAGGGCAGCCTTTTTTGCCCGTGCGGCCGCTGCGCACACATTTTTTCAAAAAACAGCTTGCAAATTGCGGCAGGATTTGTTATTATATTCTAGCTACTTATGAAGAGGAGGTGCAGTACAATGGCAAAATGTGCTTGCTGCGGCAAGGGCGTGACGTTTGGCATCAAGGTGTCCCACTCCCACCGTCGTGCGAACAGAACTTGGAAGCCCAACGTGAGAAGAGTGAAAGCGGTAGTGGACGGGTCTCCCCGTTATATCTACGCCTGCACCCGCTGCCTGCGTTCCGGTAAGGTAACGCGCGCTGTCTAAGCGGCTGAAAAGGTCTTGCATGCCCCGCACTTTGGTGCGGGGCTTTTTTGTTTGCAGGCCTGCCCCGGCAGAAGGGCAGCCCCGGCCGGGTGCGGCAGGCGCACGGCGCGGTGCAGCGCAGCCTGCCGGGCCCGGCGGCTTTGGGGCACGTTTGCACAAAATATGGCCCGCGCGGCCGAAGTTTGTGCGCACGGCGCCAGCAACACGCCTTTTGAAGGCATATTTTTTTGCCTTTTATATTGACACGGCGTCAGGACGCGTGTACAATATACTGCGTTGACATGGTGTCAGAACGGCAGGCCCCGGCCTGCCCGCGCCGCGGCGCTGCCGGGGGCGGC
>UREN01000090.1 GCA_900546885.1 uncultured Oscillospiraceae bacterium | reverse complement strand
ACGGCTTTTTTTATGGGGCAAATCGTGCTATAATATTTTAGCTTGCGCTGGGCAGGGCCCCGCGCAAAGAACAAAAAAGGCAGGGCTTTCATGGAACAGGAACTTTCCGCGCGCTTTCTGGCGCTGCGAAAACAATATATTGAGGGGCAGTTTGGCAAGCTGAACGATGTGCAGCGCGAGGCGGTGTTTCACACCGAGGGGCCGCTGCTGATTCTGGCGGGCGCGGGCAGCGGCAAAACCACCGTGCTGGTAAACCGCATTGCCAACCTGGTGCGCTTTGGCGGCGCATACCATTCTTCGTCTGTGCCCGCGGGGCTTACCGGCGCGCATGTGGCCGAGCTGGAACAGCTTGTGCAGACGGGCGGCGCGCCCAGCCAGGCGCTGGCGCCCCTGCTGGCGCAGCAGCCCGTCTGGCCGTACCGCATTCTGGCCATCACCTTTACCAACAAGGCCGCGGGCGAATTGAAAAACCGGCTTTCCGCCATGCTGGGGCAGGCCGGGCAGGACGTGAACGCCTCTACCTTCCATTCGGCCTGCGTGCGCATTTTGCGCCGCGATGGCGAGCATGTGGGCATTCCCAAAAGCTTTACCATCTACGACACCGACGACGCCCAGCGCGCCATGAAGGAAGTGTACCGCGCGCTGGAGGTGGACGATAAATTTCTGCCCGTGAAAACGGCGCTGAACGCCATTGGCCGCCTGAAAGACCGCATGGTAAGCCCCGATATGGCGGCCCAAAGCGCGGCCTCCACGCGCGACAACCTGGTGGCAAAGGTGTATTCGGCCTACGAGGCGCGGCTGCAAAGCGCCGGCGCGCTGGATTTTGACGGCCTGATTTACCAGACGGTGAGGCTGCTGAGCGAGCACGCAGACGTGCGGGAAGATTACCAGCGCCGCTTTCGCTATGTGCTGGTGGACGAATATCAGGACACCAGCGTGGCCCAGTTCGAGCTGGTGCGCCTTTTGACGGGCCCCGAACAGAACGTGTGCGTGGTGGGCGACGACGACCAAAGCATCTACCGCTTCCGCGGCGCCACCATCGAGAATATTTTGAATTTTGAACAGCACTTCCGCGGCGCCAGGGTCATCCGGCTGGAGCAGAACTACCGCTCTACCTCCAACATTTTGAACGCGGCCAACTGCGTCATTCGCAACAACGCCGCGCGCAAGGGCAAAACGTTGTGGACAGACAACGGCGACGGCGCAAAAATTGCCTGCTATGAGGCCGATTCCGAGCTGGACGAGGCTGCGCATGTGGCCGAGGTGATAGGCCGCAACGTGAAAAACGGCGCCAAGCTGCGCGACCACGCCATTTTATACCGCATGAACGCGCAGTCCGGCCCGGTGGAAACCTACTTTGCCCGCGCGGGCATCCCGTATAAAATTGTGGGCGGCCACCGCTTTTACGACCGCAAGGAAATTAAGGACATTCTTGCCTACATGAGCATTGTGGCCAACAAAAACGACGATTTGCGCCTGCGGCGCATCATCAACGAGCCCGCGCGCAAAATAGGCGCCACCACGGTGCAGAACGTGGCGGACATGGCCGCCGCCGACGGCGTGGCCATGCTGGACGTGCTGCTGGATTTGCCGCAATACCCCTCGCTGGCGCGCGCCTCTTCGGCGCTGGGCGGCTTTGTGCGCATTTACAACGCCCTGTGCCAGGCGCACGACACGCTGCCGCTGGATGTGTTTGTGAACGAGCTTGTCACCCTCACCGGCTACAGGGCCATGCTGGAAAACGCCGGGGAAGAAGGGCAGACGCGCCTGGAAAACATTGGCCAGCTGGTGTCCAGCGTGAAAACGTATGCCGACCAGCGCGGCCCCGAGGCCAGCCTGGAGGGCTTTTTGGAAGAAGTGGCCCTCATTAGCGATTTGGACAGCTACGATGAGGACGCCGACGTGGTGGTGATGATGACGCTGCACTCGGCCAAGGGCCTCGAGTTTCCGTATGTGTTTGTGCTGGGGCTGGAAGAGGGCATTTTCCCCAGCGAGATGAGCCGCTTTTCCCAGGAAGATTTGGAGGAAGAGCGCCGCCTGTGCTATGTGGGCATTACGCGCGCCAAAAAAGAGCTGTACCTTTCGTGCGCGGCTTCGCGCATGATGTTTGGGCAGACAAAGCGCAACAAGCCCTCGCGCTTTTTAATGGAAATAGGCCCCGAGCTGCTGGAATACGAGCAAAGCCCCATGGCCGCCATGCGCGCCGTGCAGCCCGCCGGTTATGGCGCGGGCTATGCCGCGGGCGGCTATGGCGCGGGTGCTGTGCGCGGCAATTATTTAAACCGCGAATACAACGCGCCCATGCGCCCTGCGGGCCGCGCCGGCGGCGTGCAGCGCCATGTGGGCGGCGGCTCTACGTTGGGCGGGCAGGCCGCGCCCGCCCGTGCGGCGGGCGGCTTTGGCGCGGGCAGCGGCATTCAGGCGGGCAGCGCGGCGCGCCCGGCCCAGGCGGCCGGCGCCGCGTACAAGCCCGGCGACATAGTAGAGCACAAGGTGTTTGGCCGCGGGCAGGTGCTGAAAACCACGCCTGTGGCGGGCGACACCATTGTGGAAATACGCTTTGAAAAGGCGGGCGTGAAAAAAACCATGGCAAACTACGCGCCGCTGAAAAAGGTGCAGGGCTAAGCGCCGCTGCAAAAAAGGAGGGCCCACTATGCTGAAAGTGAAACTGATTGCCCACACGCCCCAGCCGGAAAAGGTGGTGGCCGCGGCGGCCAAGCTGTGCTATTCCAGCGCAGGGGTAGACAGCCTGCTGGACGGCCTGACGCCCGAAAACAGCCGCGCCTTTGTGCAAAAGCTGGCAAGCCTTGGGCACGAAAGCCCCACCGAGCACGCCTCGTTCACCTTTGCCATCGAGGGCGTGTCGCGCTCGCTTCTGGCGCAAATTACGCGCCACCGCATTGCCTCTTACAGCGTGCAAAGCCAGCGCTATGTAAACCTGCATCAGTTCCGCTATGTTACCCCGCCGGAAATAGAGGGGGACGAAGATGCGCTGGCGGCCTTCCGCGCGGCCATGGACGCGCAGGCGCAGCAGTACCAGCAGCTTGCCCGGGCGCTGGCGGCGCGCCACAGGGCGGCTTTTCTGGCCGAAGGGCACGACGAAAAGACGGCCGCGCGCCTGGCGGAAAAAAAGGCCATTGAAGACGCGCGCTTTTTGTTGCCCAACGCCTGCGAAACCAAAATGATTGTCACCATGAACGCCCGCAGCCTGAACAACTTTTTCCGCCACCGCTGCTGCCAGCGCGCCCAGTGGGAGATACGCGCCCTGGCAGACGAAATGCTGCGCCAGGTGTGCGCCGTGGCGCCCAGCCTGTTTGCCAAAAGCGGGCCGGGCTGCGTGGCGGGCGCGTGCCCCGAGGGCGCCATGAGCTGCGGTAAAATGGCGCAGATGCGGGAAAAATATGAAAAGCTGAAAGGGGAGGCCGGGGCGTGAAGGGCAAACTGATTGTGCTGGAAGGGCTGGACGGCAGCGGAAAGGCCACGCAGGCGCAGCTGCTGCACGAGGCGCTGTGCGCGCAGGGCCTTGCGGTGCGCAAGGTGACGTTTCCAGATTATCAGCACCCCTCCAGCACGCTGGTAAAGCAATACCTGGCGGGCGAGTTTGGCAGCAGGCCCGAGGACGTAAACGCCTATGCCGCCTCGTGCTTTTATTCGGTAGACCGCTATGCCAGCTATAAAACGCAGTGGGGCGCCTTTTACCAGGCGGGCGGCATTGTGGTGGCAGACCGCTACACCACCTCCAACGCCGTGCACCAGTGCGCCAAGCTGCCCAAACAGCAGTGGGACGAATACCTTGCCTGGCTGTTCGACTTTGAATATGAAAAAATTGCCATCCCCGCGCCGGATATGGTAATATATTTAGATGTGGCGCCCGAAGTTTCGCAAAAGTTGATGACGGGCCGCTACCACGGGGACGAAGCCAAAAAGGACATTCATGAAAAAGACGTGGATTACCTGCGCCACAGCCGCATGGCGGGCGCCTATTGTGCCGAGGCATACGGCTGGAAGCGCGTGCCCTGCACACAGGGCGGGGCCATGCGCACCAGGCAGGCCATTCACGCAGACGTGCTGCGCCTGGCGCAGGCGATTGTGACGGAGGTGTAGTATGCAGCAGGAGAATACCGGCGCACAGCGCCCGCAGGAAGAGGAATATCTGTTTCAGCTGGCCAAGCTGGAAGTGCGCATCCGCGCCATGTCTGCGCAGGAAAAGGAAAAATATGCCGATAAAATAGCCGAGGTGCAAAAGCACCTTGCGCGCCTTACGCCCGCCCAGCGGCAGGCCGTGGCGGGCCACATGGCCCGCATGCAGGGCGCGCAGGCCCAGCCGCCCGTGCAGGGCCCGGCCCAGCCGCCTGCGCAGGGCGAAACGCCTGCCCAAAGCCAGGCGGCGGCCACGCCCAGCGAGGGGCCCATGGAAAAGCAGGCCGCCGCGCCCGCCGCGCCCCGGCCCGGGGAATGGGAAGAGGAAGAGGAAGAAGAGGACGTGCCCGTGAAAACAAAAAAGGCCAAAAAGAAAAAGCGCAAGGGCCCGGGCTGCCTGGTTGCCGTAATTGCCGTGTTTCTTGTGCTGGTGGCCGCGGCCAGCTTTGGCATCAGCTGGTATTTCAACGAAATAAACGGCAACCGCGGGCAAAACAGCTACACCGCCACCGTCACCATCGAGCAGGGCTCGGGCCCGCTTACCATTGGCAGGGCGCTGCAGCAGCAGGGCATCATCCGCTCGGCCCAAATTTTCCGGCTGTATGTGCGCCAGCAGGGCGTGGCCGACACGCTGCAATACGGCACGTTCGAGCTTTCCAGCGCCATGAGCTATGACGAAATTATCACGGCCCTGCAGCAAACGCAGGACGACCGCGAAACCGTGCGCGTCACCTTCCCCGAGGGCATTACGGCCACGCAGTTTGCCGCGCGCATGGAAGAGGCGGGGCTGTGCACGGCCGATGAATTTTTGGACGTGGCAAACAATGCCGATTTCAGCCAGTTCGAGTTCTGGGCGCACCGCGATGAAGACCCCGCCCAGTTTATGAAAAGCGAGGGCTACCTGTTCCCCGACACGTACGATTTCTTTGTGGGCGACGATGTGTACAATATGGTGGCCCGCATTTATCAGGAGTTCAACACAAAATATCTGGAGAACGACCTGCAGGGCAAGGCCGAGGCCATGGGCTTTACCCTGACGCAGTATGTCACCCTTGCCTCGCTGGTGCAGGAAGAGGCCGGCGGCGCCGAACACCAGGCCGATGTGGCGGCCATTTTCATGAACCGCATGGCCGAGGGCTCGCCCGTGCCCCGGCTGGAAAGCAACACCTCCAGCTATATTCAAAACGACAACGACAACAACTATTTGAACAACACCGTGGCAAAGGTGCTGGGCGGGTGGGAGAACATCCCCCAGGAGGTCATTGACGGCTATGACACCTATTCGCGCGAGGGCCTGCCCGTGGGGCCCATTTCCAACCCGGGGCTGGACGCGCTGCTGAACACCACCCGGTATGCCGAAAGCCAGTATTACGGCAACGGCTATTACTTCTTTGTCACCGACATCAACGGCAACTATTATTTCAACCAGACAGCCGAGGCCCACGAGGCCCAGGTGGACGAGCTGAAAGCCAACGGGCTGTTCCCGGGGTAAGGCGCGGCCGCCGCAAATTACAAACAGAACCAGGCCGCGCTGCCCGTGCAGGGGCGGCGCGGCCGTTTTTGGAAAGGGGAGATGTGCCTTGCCGCAGGTAGAGCTGCTTTGCCCGGCGGGCGATTTGGAGCGGCTGAAATTTGCCGTGCTGTATGGGGCAGACGCCGTGTATGCCGCGGGCGAAAGCTTTGGCATGCGCAGCGCGCCCAAAAATTTTACGCCGCAGGCGCTGGCCGAGGGCGCGGCCTTTGCGCACGCCCGGGGCAAAAAGCTGTATGTGGCGCTGAACACCGTGCCCACCAACGAAGAGCTTGCGGCCCTGCCCGCCTTTCTGCAGCAGGCCCGGGCCGCCGGGGCAGACGCCTTTATTGTGGCCGATTGGGGCGTGCTGCGCTGTGTAAAGCAGTGCACGCCGCACATGCCGGTGCACGTTTCCACCCAGGCGGGCGTGGCCAACTGGGGCGCGGCCTGCTTTGCATACGAGCTGGGCGCAAAGCGGGTGGTGCTGGCGCGCGAGCTTTCCATCAAAGAGATAGAGGCCATCCGCCGCAACACCCCACCAGAGCTGGAATTGGAAGTGTTTGTGCACGGGGCAATGTGCATGTCGTTTTCGGGGCGGTGCCTGTTATCGAACTATTTTACGGCGCGCGACGCAAACCGCGGCGCCTGCACGCAGCCCTGCCGCTGGAAGTGGCAGACGGTGGACGCCCCCAGCGCGCAAGAGCTGGCCGCCCGCGGCGCCAAATTTGCCGCGCGCTGCTTTGACGTGGCCGAAGACGAGGGCGGCAGCTATATTTTGAACGCAAACGATTTGTGCGCCGCGCCCCTGTTGGGCCAGCTGGTGCAGGCGGGCGTCACCAGCCTGAAAATAGAGGGCCGCGCCAAAACCTTTTACTATGCGGCCAGCACCGCCGCGGCCTACCGCAGGGCGCTGGACGTGTGCCTGCGCAACCCGCAGCAATACGTTTGCCCGCCCGAGGTGTTGTGCGAGCTGGAAAAAACCTCGCACCGCACCTATTCCACCGGCTTTCTGCAGGGCGGCCCCGCCGCGCAGGACGTGGTGTTTGGCGGGTATGAAAAGCCCTACGAGGTGGCCGCCGTGGTGCAAAGCTGGCAGGGCGGCGTGCTGGCCTGCCAGCAGCGCGGCAAATTTTGCGCCGGGCAGCCGCTGGAGGCCCTTACCCCGCAGGGCGATGTGGTTTGTTTTACGCCGGTCTGGCTGCAGGACGGCGAGGGCGCGCCCATTGAGGCCGCGCCGCACCCCAAAATGGCCGTGCGCGTGCCGTGCGAAACGCCCCTGCCGGCCTACACCATTTTGCGCCGGAAGGCCGGGCAGGCATAGGCCCTGCGCGGGCCTGCGCACGCCGGGGCAAGCGCAGGCCGCAGGCCGGGCAAAACGCAAAAAAACAGCCGGGGGCCCCGGCTGTTTCTCTTCCAATTTTCGTAGAGTTTTTTTGGCCCTTTTTGCCT
>UREN01000089.1 GCA_900546885.1 uncultured Oscillospiraceae bacterium | reverse complement strand
CTTGGCGGAGATGGAGAGATTTGAACTCTCGCGCCGGTTTCCCGACCTACTCCCTTAGCAGGGGAGCCTCGTCACCACTTGAGTACATCTCCATGGCAGCGTTGCAATTTGTTTTTGTTGCATCCTGAAAACCCAAAATTGGCGGAGAAGGTGGGATTCGAACCCACGGAACATTGCTGTTCAACGGTTTTCAAGACCGCCTCCTTAAACCACTCGGACACCTCTCCAACTTGATGAAAACACGCGAGCAGATTCAAGAATGCGTAATAGAGAATACCATAAACCGGCTGTTTTGTCAACACGTTTGCTGCGGCCAGTTTTGAAAAACCCCGGCCGCATGGCCGGGGTTGGGGCATGGTTCAGGCCACATACGGCGTGTGCGGAACAGCCGCGGGCTTTGCCACATGCAGGGCAGGCTGTGCCCTGGGCACAGCGGGCTGTGTGTGCAGCAGGCGCCCAAGCTGAAACGCGCCGCCCGCCAAAAGAAGAAATGCGGGCGTGATAAGCAGCGAGATGGAAAGTTGCGCCTGCGCGTATGCCTGCAGGCCGCACCCTGCCAGCGCCAGACAGATAAGAAGCATCAAATCAAGAAAAAAGCGAAAAGTTTTCTGTTTCATAGCATGGTTCCTCCTGCGGTGGTGCCGCTTCTCTTTGCATTTTTATCATATAACAACTAAAGGTTGTTGTCAAGGGCGAAATACTACTTTTTTTACAATTTTTTCGAAAAAACTTCTTTACAACTACAACTTGGGGTAGTATTATAAAAATGGAAACCAATAAGGGAGGCCGCTGTGATGTTTACAAAACGGCTGAAAGAATTGCGCAAGGCCCGCGGGCTTTCGCAAGGGGCGTTGGCAAAAGAGCTTGGGCTGAGCCAGCAGGCTGTGGGAAAGTGGGAGACAGGCCGCTCTACACCAGACCCCGCCACGCTTGCCGCGCTGGCATCTTTTTTTAAAGTGAGCGTTGATTATCTTTTGGGGTGCGGCGCCGCACCCATGCCCGGCCATGTGCTGCCATACCTTGCGGCGGAAGAATGCCAGATTCCGGTAATTGGCACGGTGCGCGCCGGGTTTGGCGCCCTTGCGTTTGAAGAGGATTATGGCACCGAGCCAGCCAGCGTGAAAGACCCGGACAGCTACTTTTACCTGCTGGTGCGCGGCGACAGCATGGAGCCGCGCATCCGCGAGGGAGACCTTGCCCTTGTGCACCGCCAGCCAACGCTGGAAAGCGGCGAGCTGGGCGTGCTGGTTTACGGCGAGGGCGAGGGCACGCTGAAAAAGTTCGTGCGCCGCGGCAACGCCATCATTCTGCAGCCCTTCAACCCGGCTTATCAGCCGCAGGTTATTCTGGGGGAAGACCTGGAGCGCCTGCATGTGGTGGGCAAAGTGGTGGAGACAAAGGCAAAGTGGTGATGCAGGCCTGCCTGCCATGCCCTTATCTTACAGAAGGAGATGTCCTGTAAAACGGACTTTATCAAATGGAACAGGAAACGCAAATTTATTTTCTGCGCCATGGGCAAACAAACAATAATAAGGAAGGGCGCATGCAGGGGCGCGTGGATATTCCGCTGAATGAGGTGGGCCGCGCACAGGCGCGCTGTGCGGCGCAGCGGCTGAAGGGCATTGGGTTCGATGCCGTGTATTCCAGCCCGCTGAGCCGCGCGGTGGAAACCGCACAAATTGTGACGGGCCTGCCCGTGCAGGAAATCAATATCGAGCCGCGCGCGATTGAACTGGGGTTTGGCATTTGGGAAAACCGCCTTCATGCCGAGCTGGAAAAAGAAACCGAGCAATTTGATATTCTGTGGGACAAAGCAGACCAATATGTGCCGCCGCAGGGGGCGGAGGCGCTGGAAGATCTGCTGGCCCGCGTGCGCGCCATGCTGCAGGATTTGACGGCCCGCCACAGGGGCGGGCGTGTTCTGGTGGCGACCCATGGCGGCGTGCAGCAGGCAGTGTTCACCATTGTGGAACAGCGCCCGCTGCGCAGGATGTGGGATGATTTTCTGGGAAATTGCGGCTGTGTGGCGGTGGGCGTGCAGGGCAGCGCCATGCGCGTGCTTCGCGTGTTTCCGGCCGTGCAAATGCCGCAAGAATAGAAATTGAGCGCATGAAATGCCATGTGAAAGGCAGGCTTTATTGGCTGGCTTTTTCGGATGCAGAATGGAGAGAGGCGAATGCAGGCAGAGCTTTCCGGCATTGTGCTGGACTGTGCGGATGCCCAGTGCCTTGCACAGTTTTACGAGGCGCTGCTGGGGTGGCCCCGGGAAGATGCCGCGCCGGGCTGGGCCGCGCTTTCGGCGCCCGGCGGCTGGACGCTTGCCTTTCAGCAGGTGCCCGGCTATACGCCGCCTGTGTGGCCGTGGCGCGAAGGGGCGCAGGGCCAGATGCTGCATTTGGATTTTCATGTGAAAGACCTGCAGGCAGCTGTGCGCCACGCACTGGCGTGCGGCGCCAGGCTGGCACAGGTGCAGTATTTTCAAACCTCCTGTACTCTGTTGGATCCAGAAGGCCACCCCTTCTGCCTGGATAACGGCCAACCGGAGCCGCCTGCCGCTGGCTGAATGCCGCGAAAGGGCGCCCGTGTGCCTGCGCAAAACGGGCCGCTCTGCCGGCTAAAACTGTAAGAAACTGCTAGAATCGGCTGAAAAAGCCCCGCCGCGGGCAGGGCTTTCTTTTTTATACCTTTTTTGAGGGGAAAGGGGGCGGGCGCCTGTGGATTTGATGGAAAAGCTGACCATCCTTGCCGACAGTGCCAAATATGATGTGGCCTGCACGTCCAGCGGGGTGGACCGCGCCGGTGATAAAACAGGCCTTGGAAGCACTGTGGCGGCGGGCATTTGCCATGCATTTTCTGCAGACGGGCGCTGTGTAAGCCTGCTGAAGGTGCTGATGACCAACGTGTGCCAATATGACTGCGCCTATTGTGTCAACCGCCGCTCGAACGATGTGCCGCGCGCTGCCTTCACCCCGCGTGAGTTGGCAGAGCTCACCATCGGCTTTTACCGCCGCAATTATATCGAGGGCCTGTTTTTATCCAGCGCCGTGCTGAAAAGCCCGGATTATACCATGGAACAGATGATTCGGGCGCTGGAGCTTTTGCGCGGCGAATACCGCTTTCGCGGCTATATCCACGCAAAGGCTATCCCCGGGGCGGACGCGGCGCTGGTGCACCGGCTGGGCCTTCTGGCAGACCGCCTGAGCGTAAATATCGAGCTGCCCAGCGAGCGCAGCCTGGCGGCCCTGGCGCCGGATAAAACCAAGCGCGCCATTCTGGCGCCGATGGCGCAGGTGCGCGACGGCGTGGCCGCGGGCCGGGAGCTGGTGAAATATAAAGGCGCGCCGCGCTTTGCGCCTGCGGGGCAATCTACGCAGATGATTGTGGGCGCCAGCCCGGAGCGGGACGTGGATATCCTTCGGCTTACCCAGGGGCTTTACCGCAAATATCAGCTGAAACGGGTGTTTTTTTCGGCCTATATCCCGGTGGCGGAAAATGCTTTGCTGCCCGCGCTTGGCACAAAGCCGCCGCTGCTGCGCGAGCACCGGCTGTATCAGGCCGATTGGCTGCTTCGCTTTTACGGCTTTGACGCCGCCGAGATATTGGACGACGCCCACCCGAACCTGGACCCTTACCTGGACCCAAAGTGCAACTGGGCGCTGAACCATTTGGAGCGGTTCCCGGTGGACGTGAACCGCTGCGAGTATGAAATGCTGCTGCGCGTGCCGGGCATTGGCGTGAAAAGCGCGCTGCGCATCCGGCTGGCCCGGCGCACGGCCCGGCTGCGGCTGGAAGATTTGAAAAAGCTGGGTGTGGTGCTGAAACGGGCGCAGTTCTTTATCACCTGTGAGGGATATTCCGGCGCTGTGCATCAAAGCCGCACGCGCATGGCCAGCGCCCTGCTGGCGCCGGACGTATTTGCCGGCGGTGCACAGCAGCTTAGCCTGTTTGACGCACCCGGTGTGCAGCAGCTGTGCAGCCAGGGCGAAAAACCGGCGCTTGCCCGCGCCGCAGTAAGGCAGGAGGCATTGGAATGTGTGGCGAAACGCCTGTGAGGTATGTGTACGACGGCAGCTTTGAAGGGCTTTTGTGCTGTGTGTACGAAAGCGTCTATTCCCATATGCTGCCGCAGGAAGTGGTGTGCGAAGCAGATGCCCAGCCCAGCCTGTTTGGCGAAGTGGCTGTGCGCACCCAGCCGGAAAAGGCCGCGCGCGTGTTTGCCTCTATTGCGCGGAAAATAGGCCCGGCCGCGGAGGAACTGGTGCGCGACACCTATTTTTCCTGTGCGCCCGGGCGGGAGCTTCTGGTGCTGCGCTTTTTGCACTTCGGCTATCGAACGGGGAAAAGCGCGCCCTATATGCTCAGCCACCCGGCGGTGGCGCCGCTGGTTGCCGCACAAAAATTTTTGCGCAACGAGGCGCATCTGACGCTGGAATTCCTGCGCTTTGAAGATACGGGCGAGGCGCTTGTGGCCGTAATAGAGCCGCAAAACTTTGTGCTGCCCTATATTGCGCATCATTTCTGCACGCGCTTTGCCTGCGAAAAACTGCTGATTTGGGATAAAACACACGCGGCGGCCCTGGTGTGGCAGAACGGCACAGCGCGCATTGTGCCGCTGGAAGGGCTTGCCCTGCCGCCCGAAAGCGCACAGGAGGCGCAGTTCAAGGCGCTGTGGAAGCAATTTTACAACACCATTGCCATTGCTGCGCGCGAAAACCCTGTCTGCCGCCGCACCCACTGCCCGAAACGCTACTGGGCCCACATGACGGAATTGCAGGATATGCCCGGCGTGCAGCGCACCGGCGCTGCACGCATGCCTGCCCGGGAAAAGCCGGCCCTTGCGGGCGGCACCAAAGCGCGCGAAAGGAGGGGGCCCGAATGGACATTGTGATACGCTCGTGCTATGTGTGCGTCACCGATATGGCGCGCGCCATCCGGTTCTATGAGGCCCTGCTGGAACGGCCTGTGAAAGAGCGCGACGAAACATACAGTGTGTTTGAGCTGGGCGGCTTCCGCCTGGGGCTGTTCGCCTTTCGCCTTGCAGGGGAAGAGCACGCATATGGAACAAACTGCCTGCCCAGCCTGGAACTGCCGTGCCGCGCCGCCCTTGTGCGGAAGCTGGCCGGGCAGAAGGTGGTGTTCCCTTTGCGGCGCATTGGGCCAAACTGGGTGAGCGAAATAGAGGACAGCGAGGGCAACCGCCTGGAGCTGACGGCACCTGCGGAAAAAGATGCGCAGCAGAAAGGCGGGCAGGCGCAAATGGACATCTGTGCCTATTGGCGCGCTGCCCTGCAAAAGGATGCCGCGGCCATGCGGCCCTGTTTCTGCCAAGATGCCGTGATTACCTGGCCCAACACGAACGAACGCTTTTCGCTGGAAGAATTTCTGCGCGCCAACTGCGAATACCCCGGCACGTGGGACGGAACGGTGGAACGCATAGAACAAATGGGGCCGTGCATCATCACGGCTGTGCATGTGTGGGCGCGCGAGGCCCCGCAGCTCTCTTTTCATGTGGCGTCATTTTTCCGGCTTCGCGAAGGGAAAATAGCGCGGCTGGAGGAATATTGGGGTGATGACGGCCCGGCGCCGGGCTGGCGGCAGGAAAAGCAGATTGGCACGCCCATCTGCTGAGCAGAAATTTGGCAAACCGCCTCATTGCATCCGCCTGAAAAAGCCTCTAAAATAAGGCACAGAGCAGCTCTTTTCTTCATGCGGGGCAAAAGCAGGGCCCGCTTGCCCCGGGCGCGCCCTGCAAAGCAATAAGGAGGCGGCCTTTTATGGCAAACGAAGAGAAAAAGGATTTCAACGCCATGCTGCACCGTGCAAACGGCATGCCCAAGGTGCAGCTTGTGACAGATGAGGCGACGGTGAAAAAGTATGGCGGCACGCGCATGTACTTTGCCCCGCCGCTGGCTTATGACACCCTGATGCGGCAGGTGCCGCCCGGCAGGCTTACCACGGTGGGCGAGCTGCGCGCGCTTTTGGCCCGCCGCGCGCTTGCCGATTTTACCGACCCCATCACCGCGGGCATTTTTGTATCCATTGCCGCATGGGCAAGTTTTCAGCGGCAGACAGACGAGACGCCCTATTGGCGCACCCTGAAGGCGAACGGAGAGCTGAACCCCAAGTACCCCGGCGGGGTGCAGGCCCAGCGGCAGAAGCTGGAGGCCGAGGGCCACACCATTGTGGCGCGAGGCCGCACCAACATCCGCTATTTTGTGCAGGGCTATGAAAACAAGCTGTGGGTGTTTGCATAGCGGCAAACCCGGGGCGCAGGCTTTTATGCAAAAGCCCGCGCAATGAAAAGGCACAGGGAGGCTAATGCCCCCTGTGCTTTTCCTTGCGCTTTTGCCGGCGAAGCGCAAAACGGCGCGCTTCGCATTCCGCGCGGCAAAGCCTGGCCTGTGCCCGGCTCTGCGCGGCCTGCTGTTCGCGCTGGGCGGCCAGCGCCTGCCGGGCCTTTGTGCCCATGCCGGCCTGCGCCGTCTGGGCGCGGGCGGCCCGCATGGCACGCTTGAAGCCCGGCGCTTTCTGCGCCGCGGGCCCCGCGGCAACAGCCGGGCCAAAGCGCAGGCTGTGCCAGTGCGTGCAGAGAAAGGCATACACCTCTGCGTCGGAAGGTTCGGCGCCGAACGTCACCTTGCAAACCGTGTAAAGGCCATCCTTTTCGCGCTCGTACAGGCCAACCCAGAACGGCCCCTCGAACAGCACGGTGAAGCGGGAATGCGCACATCCCATCTTCATCCCTCCTTTCCCAAACAGGCACAGCGTGCGCCCGCGGGGAACGGACAACCAAGGAGGCAGGTTACTGACGGCATGCGCCGCGCCCGGACTACCAACCGGGCCGTGTTTTTATCCCCGTGCCACGGCAGGATCTTGAAAAGTCCCGGCAAAGCCAGTAAAATCAATGATTTCACGAAGCACAAGGGCGCTTACTACGCCACTTTTGAAAGCGCCTTGATGTGACGGGTTTCGATATATGAGACCGCAAACGGCGATATTCCAGAACAGGAGTATCGCCGCTTGCTGTATGCGGGTGAATGTGTGCCTTGCATAAATGCTCATGTGCCGTAAAGTAACACAACAGCAAAGACCCATGACAGCCAGCAATATTTCTAAAAATAATTTTTATTTCCTTATTGACT
>UREN01000088.1 GCA_900546885.1 uncultured Oscillospiraceae bacterium | reverse complement strand
AGCAAGTTAGCAGGGATAAAAGGCCACCGTTAGGACAGCGGTTGCCCGTTTACGGGCTGTGGGGCAGGGGATGCGGGCGAAATAAAATTCAGCATGTCTTGAGACGCTTGCCGGTAATAGGCCCTTATAGGGCCAGCTCAAGCCACCGGCTTAGCCGGTGGTTATGCCTGTCAGCCCTATCGGAAAAGAGGCCCCCGGCAAAGCCGGGAGACTGACTTTTGCCCTTATAAAAGGGGTACGCCTTCACGCCATGGTATACACGGCAATGGCCACAAAACACAGCATGGTGGCCAGCGTTTGGGCAGAATAACTGGTAGAGACGTATTCGGCGTCATCGCCCACATCTGCAAACAGCGGGATGATGAACGGCGCAGGCAGGCTGAACAGCACCAGCAGCGCCGCCATGGTGAGCTTGTCAAACGGCAAAAAGCGGAACACCACCAGCGCCGACACCGCGCACAGGGCAGCCATCACCGCAAGGCGCAGCGCCACCGTGATGAGCACCGGGCGCAACAGGCTGGCCTTCAGCGAGAACTCGTAGCCCACCACAATCAGAATCAGGCAAGCCGTGGGCGCCGAAAGGAAGCTGATAAGCTCGGTGACAATGCCGGAGACAGGCGAGGCCAGCACCCATTTGCCCACGCCCAGCGCCCCCAGCACAATGCCCAGGGCCATGCCGCAGAACGCCGGGTTTGTGAACATGTTTTTCAAAAGGCTTTTTGCGTCTGCCCGCTCGCCGCCCGCCACCTTCAGCAGGGCCAGCCACACGGTGTAGGCAAACAGCGTTTGGCCTATATCGAACATGGCCAGGGTAGAGAGGCTGCCGTTTTCGCCCGCCAGCAGGCCGTACAGCGCATAGCCCAGCATGCCCACCTCAAAGCTGGACATCAAAAACGGCAGAAAGCGCCCGTGCGGCGCCACCAGCGGCCGCAGCGCATAACCCGCCGCGCAGGCAATGCAGCAGGCAGTGAACACCACCGCAAAGCCCAGCACAAGGCCGGCGTTATATTCCGCCGTAAGAAAGGCGTTGAACAGCACCACGGGCAGCGTAATGTTGCCAATGACGGTTTTCAGGGCCGCATGCCCCTGCGCGTTCAGAAGGCCGCTGCGCCGGCAGAAAAAGCCGATGGCCATGGCCACCAGCACGGGCAGCACCATCTGCGCAATTTGTAAAAACAACATGATATCCCCCCAAAAGACATAGCTGCAAATACAGAAAAGCAGGCCGCCGCGCCACACCCCCGAAGCTGAAAGGAAAGGGAAACCTCGGGCTATGTGCCGCGCAGCGGCCTGCTGTTTATGCTGAGAACCGCTTATTTGTGGATCTCATTCTGGTAGAACTCGTATGCTTCCTTGTCGGTGAAGCCTTCATGCACAATCTTGGCAATGGCGGCGCTCATCTCCACAGGGTGGTTGCTCTGGAAGATGTTGCGGCCCATATCCAAGCCGCGTGCGCCGCCCTGAATGGAACGGTAGGCCAGCGTGAGGGCCTCGTCCTCGGGCAGCTTCTTGCCGCCGGCCACCACAATGGGCACCGGGCAGGCCGCCACAATCTCTTCAAAATTATCGCAGTAGTACGTCTTGATGATGTTGGCGCCCATCTCGGCCACAATGCGGGTGGCAAGCTTGAAGAAGCGGTCTGTGCGCTCCATATCCTTGCCAACGGCCACAACGCCCATTACAGGCACGCTGTAGCGCAGGCCGGCGTTGATGCAGCGGGACAGGTTGTCGATGCTGGACAGCTGGCCGTCTGCGCCGATGAACGTCTGCACAGCCATGCAGTCCGCATTCATGCGGATGGAATCTTCAATGTCCACAGCCACCACTTCGTGCGAGAGGTCGTCGTTGATCATGGAAGAGCCAGAGGACACGCGCAGCGCAATGCCCTTCTTGCACTCGGGCGGCACGCAGGTGCGCAGCGCACCGCGGGTGCCCATCAGCACGTCCACATTGGGCAGCAGCTTGGGGATGGTGATATCCAGGCGCTCCAGCCCGGCGGTGGAGCCCATGAAATAACCGTGGTCGAATGCGAACATCACGGTGTTGCCGCTTTTGGGGTTAAAGATGTTGGACAGGTGCTTTTTCATGCCCCAGTCCAGGTTATTGGCGCCTTTTACATAAAAGCTTCCCTGGTTTGCGAACGGAACGTCGGTGTGATAGTCCTTCGCTACTTTCAAGCCTTCTTTATCAGCCATTGGTCAATATCCTCCTTGTGTGATGCTTGCTAGCGGTTTTTGCTGAAAACGAATGCGCGCAAAGCACTTTCCCATACTTTGCGCCTAAGCGGACGGCAGCGCTGTGCCATCCGCTTAGGCACAAAGTATGGCCGGGGCGCGCCCAGCCATACCTTGCGCGGCCCGCTGTGCGGGCCAAAAAAGGAGTGATTAGAAATCGTACTGGTCCATGTTCTCCGCAGTGAACACAACACGCTCGGGCAGCAGCACAACGCCGTTGTTCACGTCGCCGGTCTCAACGCCTTCTGCGATGCTGTCGTTGGCCACCACTTCCACATCACCGATGCCCGGGATGGAGATGGTGTCGCCCACGGTCACTTCGTTGCCAGCAGCCAGGTAGGCAGCCAGGTAGCAGCCCATGCCGCCCTGCACAGCGCAATCCCACAGGCCCCAGTTGTAGATGGTGCCGTTGGAGCAGTACTCCTTGATGGAGTTCGGCGTGGCAAAGCCAGTGATGGTGATGTTATCCTGGTTGTAGCCCTGGTTCTCGGCAGCCTGCAGCTGGCCGGGCAGAGCGGTGGAGTCGTTGCAGATGATCAGGTCGATGTCGGGGTGCGCGCTCAGCACAGCCTCGCCAACGGTGATGGCCTGCTCGGCATCCTGGTTGGAGTAGTAGTTGTCAGGGGCAACGTTCGTCCAGTTGGGATATTTCTCAGCAATGATGGCCTCGCCGGCAACCTGCCAGGAGTTCTGGTCCGTCACAGTGGCCTGAGAATAGTGCCAGCAGTAGGTAACCTCGTCATTCTCGGGGTCCACGCCGCGGGCCTCAAGGCCGGCAACAGCCATGTCCACCAGCATCTGGCCCAGCACGTCGGGCGTGCCCTGAGAAACCATCAGGTCGCGGTCTTCCGGCAGAGCGTCAGAGTCCCATGTGGTAACGATGACGCCGGCATCGGCAGCAGCCTTCAGCGCATCGGAAACACCAGCGGCGTCAACGGTGGAGATGCAGATGGCGTCCGTGCCGGAGGCAACGGCCGTGTTGATAACCTGCACCTGGTCGGCCACGGCGGCGGTGGCGCTGCCCTGGTAGTCCACAGTGATGCCCCAGTCCTCAGCATAGGCCTGGGCGCCGTTGTTGGCAACCTCGAAGAACGCGTTGCCCGTCACCTTCGGGATGAACGTGACCGTCATGCCCTCCACAGATTTCACGTCGGAACCGGCCGCAGAAGCAGAGCCGGAAGCGGGCGTGCTTGCACTGGCGGGCGCAGAGGAAGAAGTGGGTGTGCCGCCGCAGGCTACCAGCGTAAGAGCCATCGCCAGGGCCAGCACGATTGCAAGTGCTTTTTTCATGATATGACCTCCTGTTTTATATTGAGAGGGGGGCTTATCCCCCCTCTGGGGAACATGTTATTTTGCCGCTTTTGCCGCAGGCTGCGCCTTTTTCTTTTTCAGGCGGGCCAGCAGTGCAGCCGTTTTCGGGTGGCTTGCCGCAGCGCGGCCCACCACCACCACAATCAGCAGAATGCCGATGGGGATATCGAGATACTGCGTGTTCACTTTGAAGCACAGCGGCATGCCAAAGCGCATCAGGCCAATGATGAGCGAGGCCAAGGCGGTGCCAATGGCGCTGCCCTTGCCGCCTGTGGAAAGTGTGCCGCCCAGCACGCACGCGGTGATGATGTTCATGGTAAGCGTGCTGCCAAGGTCACTTTTCGCGGTGCCCAGGTACGAGGTGAGCACAATGCCGGCCACAGAGGCGCTGACGGCGCTGAGCACATAAGTGGACAGAATCACACGGCGCGTGTTGATGCCAGAGTACTCTGCCGCCTGGGGGTTCACGCCCACCAGGAACACCTTGCGGCCGTATTTCGATTTGTGCAAAAGCAGCCAGGCAATCACTGTCATGGCCAGGAAGATCAATACCTGCGACGGGATGACGCCGAACAGCTTAAAGCTTGTGATGGCCTTGAAGCTGTCGGGGAAACCGCTGATGCCCTGATAGCTCTCGGTAGAGCTGAGGGTAGACACCAAAAGCGCCAGGCCTGCATAGAGGAATTGGCCGCCCAAGGTAACCACCATGGCCTGCACGCCGCAGTAGGCCACAAAGAAGCCGCTGAGCGCGCCGCACAAAGCCGCAATGGCCACGGCCAGCAGCACAGCCCCCCAGATGTTGAGGCCAAAATCCTGCCAGAACACGCCAATGACAATGGAGGTGAGGCCCACAATGGAACCCGCCTGGATGTCGATGCCGCCGGTGATCATGACAAAGGTGACAAACAGGCTGATCAGGCAGATGGAGATAAAGTCGTTGATACTTGTGAGAAGCAGCTGAATGCGCAGGAATTTCGAGTTTGCAATGCCAAACACCACAAATTCCAGAATGAGCACTACCACCAGAAAGGTGTTCCAGCTTTTCAGTGAGCTTGCCAATTTAGACGGTTTCTTCATTTGGCATCGCCCCCTTCCACGGTGCCCGCAGTGCGGGCCGCCAGGCGCTCGTGACGGTTGCGAACCGCCGCACGGCGCTGCATCAGCGCGTCGGCCACCACGATGGTGATGAGGATGACGCCCGTGATGGTGTTGTCGTAGTTGGAAGAGAAGCCCATGAACACCAGCAGGTAGCTGATGGAGCTCATGATTACAGCGCCGATGGCGGCGCCCACCACGCTGCCCACGCCGCCGGACAGGCTGATGCCTCCCAGCACGCAGGCCGCCACGGCCTTCATTTCATAGCCGTTGCCGCTCAGCGAGGTGACAAAACCGATGCGGCTGCAGAACAGAATGCCCGCCAGGGCAGCCATAACGCCGCAGATGACGTAGGCCAGCACCTTTGTGCGCACGGCCGAAATGCCCACCAGCGTGGCGCCGCCCGCGTTATCGCCCACTGCCGTAAAATAGCGGCCGCGGCGCGTGCGGGACAAAAGCAGGTGCACCACCACAACCAGCACAAGGCAGGCGCAGAAATACACGGTGAGGTCGCCCACCAGGGTGACGGAAGAGAAATCTTTGAATTCCTTGGGCAGGTTTTCCACCCAGGCGCCGTCTGCATACACATACATGGCGCCGCGCAGCACGCCGTTCACGCCCAGCGTGAAGATGAGCGAGGGCACACCCATGACGGCCACGCCCCAGCCGTTGATGAGGCCAACCAGGGCGCCGATGAGGATGCCCACGGCAAATGCCACCAGCCAGTTGCAGCCATCGCGCAGAAGGCTGCCCACCACTGTGGCCACAAAGCCCAGGTTAGAGCCCACAGAGACGTCGATTTCGCCCACGATGATGGCAAAGGCCATGCCCACGGCAATCAGGATATACACCACGGCAGAGTTGAAGCATGCCGAAATGTTGTCGGAACTTGCAAAGGTGGGGTTGATGAGGCTTACGATGATGAACAGCACAATCAGAAACAAAAAGCTGCTGAGTTCGCGTGCTTTCAAAGCCTTTTTCAATGTGCTCATGCCTCCACCTTCTTTCCATCCGTCACGCCAAAGGCGGCGGCCATCAGATTATCCTGGTTGATATCGCATTTCTGGAACTCCGCATTGATGCGGCCCTGATACACGGTTACCGCGCGGTCGGAAAGCTCTACAATTTCCTCCATGTCGGACGAAATCAGCAGCACAGCCACGCCCTCGTCGCGCAGGTGCGAAATGATGCTGTACACATCGCCGCGCGCCGCCGCGTCAATGCCGCGCGTCGGCTCGTCCAGAATGACGAGCTTCGGCTTTGTGGAAAGCGCACGGCCAATGACAACCTTCTGCTGGTTGCCGCCCGAAAGGCTGCCCACCAGCTGGTCCTGCCCGGTAACCTTGGTGCGGAAGTCGTCCACATATTTCTGCGTTACTTCGCGCTCGCGCTTGCCGTTCAGGAAAAAGCGGCCCATCTCTTTGCGGCCCAAAATGGCCGAGGTGGTGTTTGCCGCCACATCGCTGATTTTGAACAGGCCGTGCAGGTGACGGTCTTCCGGCACATAGTTCACGCCAGCGGCCAGCACTTTTTGCGTGGAAAGGCCGGTGATATCCCGCCCGTCCAGAATGGCCTTGCCGCCCAGCACTTTATCGCGCCCGAAAATGGTGGTGGCCAGCTCGGTGCGGCCCGCACCTACCACGCCGGCAACGCCCAGAATCTCGCCGGGGTATACCTTCAGGTTGATGTTCGAAAAACCATAGCCGGAAAAATCCCGCAGCTCAAACACCGGCTTGAGGTTTTTGTAGTCGATGGTGACAACGCAGCCTTCCTTCTGCTCCACCTCGTCCATGTTCGGGGGCAGAAGGCCTTTTACCAGCATCTCGCGGGTAAACTCTGCCACAGGGCCCTGCAGCGTCACCACGCCGTCGCGCAGAATGGCCACATGCGTGGCCAGCTCGAACACCTCGGCCAGGCGGTGCGTGATGTAAATGATGCCAATGCCCTTTTCGCGCAGGTCGTTCACGCATTTGAACAGGCTTTCTACTTCTTTAAAGGTAAGGGCGCTGGTGGGTTCGTCCAAAATCAGCACCTGCGCGTTGCGCAAAAGCCCGCGCAGAATTTCCACCAGCTGCTGCTCGGCAATCGAGAGGCTGGAGGCCTTGCGGTGCAAATCCAGATGCCAGCCAATCTCGTCCATCTGCTGCACCAGGCGCCGGCGAAGCTCGGCCGGCTTTTCGGAAAAGCCGATGAGAATATTCTCCTCCACCGACATGTTCGGGAACAGCATGGGCTCTTGCGGCACCATGTAGATGCCGGCTGCCAGGGCCACAGAGGGGCGCGAAAGGTTCAGCTTTTCCCCTTTTATATAAATGTCGCCCTCGTCCTGCTGGTAGATGCCCATGATGATCTTCATCAGCGTGCTTTTGCCCGCGCCGTTGCCGCCGATGAGGGCCAGCACTTCCCCCGCGCCCACGGACAAATCAATGCCCTTCAGCACGGCGTTCAGGCTGAACGATTTGCAAATGCCCTTCACCGAAAGCAGCGGTGTGCCGCCGGGCTGTGCGCCTTGTTGCGCCATCTTCCGTTCTCCCTTCCAAAGAAAGTTTACAAAAGTTTTATAAGCGTTTTTTTGTTACGCATATTATTCTAAAAGATTCCGCATCTTTTGTCAACTGCCCCGGCGCAGC
>UREN01000087.1 GCA_900546885.1 uncultured Oscillospiraceae bacterium | reverse complement strand
CTGCAAATGTCCTTGACGATGCTATGCGCCCGAATTTCTGTTTCAGAGGCAATGTTTTCTTACGTCAACACGCCTAACGGCAACCTTTGTTTATTCCTCTGCCGCCTTGTTTACACAGGTTATGGCATTCAGGCTGCGGGGGTAGCCGATGTAGGGCAGGCACTGGGACACCACCCGAATGAGAAACGCCTTGCCGTTGCCCAGGTTCATGTTGCCCTTTGCGTGGCCAATCAGCTGGGGCTCGCAGCCGCCCTGTGCCGCCAAAAAACAGAAGGTAATCATCTCGCGCTGGGCCAGGGTAAGGCCGGTGCGGGTATAGTAATCGCCAAAACAGTTGGCCGCCAGCCAGCGGTTGATATGGCCGCTTTTCCAGGCCTCCAGCATGTGTGGGCCAAAGATATCTGCCTGGGTTTGGGCGCCTTTTTCCAGCCGGTTCTCCATGGTGGTGGTGGCCTGGCCCGCCAGCGGTAAAGTGACGCCGCGCTGTGTCAAAATTTCGTTTGTGGCTTTCAAAAAGGGAAGCACCCGGCCAATGCCCAAATAATCTACGGCCTGGTAAACAATCTCTTTGACCATAACGGGGGTAACGCCGGCGTCCAGGGCGCAGGGCAGCTCTTCCCGGAAGGCGTCTATTCCCTGGCAGCCAAGCAGCGTGGCCAGAATGGCCATATGGCGGGTGATGGGCTCCAGCCCTTGCCCGGGCTCGTTTACGGCCTCGTCAAAGGCAAAGTGCTCAAAGCGCTCCATAAATTCCGGGTCTGTTTCCCGATAGTTCTTCATCATAAGGCAAAACTCCTTTCGGCGGCAGCCTGGTGCTGCAAATTACAAACAGGGTGCTTTTTTATATGCACACACATGCGGGCGCACCTTCCTTTGGAACGTGCGCCCGGCCCTTTTACTGCAGTTTGGAATAGCTTTCGTCATCTACCGGCTCCAGCCACTCGTTGCTGGTCTCTTCGCCGGGAACTTCCACGGCAATGTGGCTGAACCAGCTGTCGGCCTTGGCGCCGTGCCAGTGCTTGACCTGCGGCGGAATCACAATGACCGTGCCGGGCGTAAGGCTTACGGCTTCCTTGCCTTCCTCCTGATACCAGCCCTCGCCTGCGGTGCAAATAAGAATTTGCCCGCCGCCCGTTTTGGCATGATGGATATGCCAGTTGTTGCGGCAGCCCGGCTCAAAGGTGACGTTTGCCAGGCCCACAACGCTTTCGCCCGGCTTGGTGAGAGGGTTCAGATAAGAATTCCCGATAAAGTATTGCGCAAACGCGGTGTTGGCGCTTCCCTGGCCGAAAACATTCTGTTCATCAAAGGTGTTTTTGTCTTGAACTTTCATCTTGCAGCCTCCTTAAAATTGATGTGCAGTGGTTTGGCTATGCCTTTTGGTTCGCCTTTTGCTGTTTGTGCACGTGATACCGAAGGGAATCCAGCTGCTCCAGCAGTTTTTCCTGTGTGTGAATTTGCTCCAGCAGGCGGGACCTTTTTTGGCTCAGCATCCGTATGCGCTGTGCCTCTGTGCCCTCTTGCCCCAACAGCTTCAGATAGAGCTCCACCTCCCGGCTGTCAAACCCCATCTCATGCAGAGAGAGAACCAGGCTCAGGCGCTCTAAATCGGCATCGTCATACTGCCAGGCGCCCACCGTCTTTTGGGCTGCGCGCTTTCGCGCCCATGTTTCATATTCTTTCAGAATCTCCATGGGCATATTGTAGCGCTCGCTCACTTCCCGGATGGTCATGGCGTTCCTCCTTCCTGACAGGCGATGCAACACAGGCCAGACAGGTGTTCCGTTTGGAACAGCTATATTGTAGCGCCCGGCAGAAGGAATGTCTAATGCTTATTGTAAATCTTGAGTTATTCCCAGCATGTATTTCTTGGAATATGCAAGAAACGCTGTGGCCACGGGGGAAAAGGCCTGCGTCTTTTTCCACACCAGCATGGTGCCGGTTTCAATTTTCGGCGCAAGGGGCACAAAGCACAGCCCCGGGTAGCTGCAGGCCATCTTCAGGGTAAGAACACCGGCGCCGCTTTCCTGTGCCAGGGAAGCCAGGTTATACAGCAGGTTGCCGTTTGCGATGATGCGCAGGTTTTCTGCATATGGGCCAAACCAGTTGAGCAGTTCGTTCTGAAGGTTTTCCCGCCCGGGCATAATCAGGGGCATTCCGGCAAGGTCTGCCGGGCCAACGCTGCTTTTTGCCGCCAATTCAGAATCCTCGCTCATCAGCACGCCCCATTGTTCCCGAATGGGTGTGCGGATAAAGCTGTATTTGGTAATGTCCACGGGCTCCTGCAAAAGGCCCACGTCCAAAAGCCCGCGCTCAATGCGCTCTTTAATATTGTCCGAGTTGCCGCTGTAAATTGTAAAGGTCACCAGCGGGTTTTCCCTCTGAAACGCGGTAAGAAGCCGTGTAAGAAACCGGGAACTCTGCATTTCCCCGCTGCCAACGGCAATGGTGCCTGCCAGCTGCTCTTGCCGGTGCTGAAAATCGTCCTTTGTTTTGTCTGCCAAAGAGACAATCTCTTCCGCCCGGCGCCGCAGCAGCATGCCGTCTTCTGTGAGGATGATGCGGTGCCTGCTTCGGCGGAACAGCGAAACCCCCAGCTCTTCTTCCAGCTGCATCAATTGCCTGGACAACGTGGGCTGGGTTAGGTGCAGCAAATTGGCCGCTTTGGTGATGTTTTCTTCCCTGGCCACCATTAAAAAATATTTTAACACGCGAATTTCCACTGCGCAGCACCTCCGTTTTTCTTACAGGAAGAATAGCATATTTCTGTTGCAAAATCAAAATAAATAAGGCCTTACTATGCTTTTTAAGTATGAGAAAAGCAAAGCGGCAGAAGCTTTTGCACGGCGTGCTTGGCAGGGGGGCGGAATGCCTTTCGAAATGCCTTTTGCGCATTTTTCAAGATTCAACATAAGTATTATACATGGAAGAAAAAGAGCGATATACTAATTTTGTAAATGGAAAGGAAGGGGAGGCGATGTGGGTGAAACCAAAGGCCTTATGGAAAATGGCGGTAGATTTGGCCATGACGGTTTTGCTGTTTTGCCTGATGGCATATCTGCTGGTGGGCGAAACTGCGCACGAATGGCTGGGTGTGGCAATGTTCGGCCTTTTTCTTCTTCACCATGGCCTGAACGGGCACTGGCATCACAATTTGGCAAAAGGGCGCTATACGCCGCTGCGCGTTTTTCAAACCGTGGTGGATGTGCTGATTCTGCTGGCAATGGCCGGGCTGATGGTAAGCGGGGTTATTCTATCCCGGGTGGTGTTCAGCTTCCTTCCCATTTCAGGGGGCATGGGCTTTGCCCGCACGCTGCATATGCTGGCTTCCTATTGGGGCTTTCTGTTCATCAGCCTGCATCTGGGGCTTCACTGGGGCGTGGTGATGGGCGTAATGCGCAAGGCCGCAAACAAAAAAGCCCCTTCCGCCGTCCGCACCTGGCTGCTGCGCGCTGCGGCGGCGTTGCTTGCCGGGTTTGGGGCCTACGCCTTTTTCAAACACAACATGGCCTCCTATTTGCTGCTGCGCACCCACTTTGTTTTCTTTGATGTGGAACAGCCCTTGGGCCTGTTCTTTCTGGAGTATCTGGGCATGATGGCGCTTTGGGCGGAAATTGCCTATTTTTCGGGCAAGCTGCTGGGGCGTTATGGCAAACGCCCCGGGAAGAAATAGGGACGGGACACACAGGCAGGGCCGGGCAGTTGAAGTGCCAAAAAGGATTTTGAAGGAAAACCAAGGCATCTGCCGTTTCGGCCCCTCCAAAAAAGCGGCAGCGCTGTGTGCGCGGCGGAAAACCGAACACCGCTGCCGGAACCTGGCCTTGCCCCTTTGCAAGAACACAGCGAAATATGTTTGCGAAACGGAGGCTTTTCGATGAAAACCATTCAGAACCAAACGTTTGACCAAGAGCGCGCCCTTTACGGCAGCAGCGGTATTTTGGTGAAACACTGTTCGTTCGACGGCCCGGCCGATGGCGAAAGCGCTTTTAAAGAGTGCCAAAACGTGCAGGTGGAGCACAGCTTTTTTAACCTGCGCTACCCGTTCTGGCACAACCACGGCCTTTCCATTCGGGATTCGGAAATGACGCAAGCTTGCCGGGCGGCCCTGTGGTATTCCAGCCATATTGCCATTGAAAACACCAAACTTCACGGCATCAAAGCCCTGCGGGAATGCAGCGATGTAAAAATGCGTGGCTGCGACGTTGTTTCCCCGGAGTTCGGCTGGTCTGTCCGGGGGATCGAGATGGAGGATTGCGATGCCGAAAGCGAATACTTCATGATGCGCTCTGCCAACCTGCGCTTTGCGGATGTGCGCATGAAGGGGAAGTATTCTTTCCAGTACATTGAAAATGCGGTGTTTGAAACCTGCACCTTTGACACGAAAGACGCCTTCTGGCACGCGAAAAACGTCACCGTCCGCAACAGCGTTGTGAAAGGCGAATACCTGGCCTGGTACTGCGAGAATGTCACCTTTGAAAACTGTACAATCATCGGCACACAGTCCCTGTGTTACTGCAAGGGGCTGAAACTTGTGAACTGTGAAATGCTTGACTGCGACCTTGCCTTCGAGCGCAGCGAGGTGGAGGCCACCATTACCACGCCGGTGCTCAGCATCAAAAACCCGCTGGCCGGGCGCATCACGGTTCCGGCCGTAGGCGAAATCATCCGGGATATGGAAGAAGCCAGGGGAACCGTGCAGGTGAAAACACCAAAGGCCAAAAGCGCCTGCGCATAAAAAAGAAAAAGAAAGCAAAATGGCAGATTGGGCGCGCCGATGCAAAAAACATTGCCTCTGAAACAGAAATTTGGGCGCACAGCGCCGCCCATGTGCCTTTCGCCGCGCGGCGTGCCAGCCGTTTTGCGGCTTGGCCCGGCGGCTGGCGCTGGCGCGCCTGCTGCGTTTGCGCACCTTTTATTTCTGCGCGGGTGCTTTTGCCATAACAGGAAAGGGAGGTTTTTGATGAAGAAGTATCTTGGGGCCTTTCTGGCCTTTCTGATGGCGCTTTCCCTTGCGGCATGCGCCGGGCCTGCCCCGGCGGAATCTGCGCCGCAGGCGCCTGCCCCGGCGGAATCTATGCCGGAGGAATCTCCGTCGCCGGAAACCATGCCGGCACAGCAGCCTCAGCAACAGGAAGGAGAAATGCCGATGCATATCAGCGTAACGGCAAGCGGTTCCACCGTCGTGTTTGAACTGAATGACAGTCAGGCGGCCAGAGGGCTGTATGAACAGCTTCCCATGACGGTTGCGGTGGAAAATTTCAGCAACAACGAAAAGATATTCTACCCGCCGGAGGAACTGGACACTTCAGACGCGCCCCTGGCCGAGGGCGGCGCCGGCACACTGGCCTATTATGAGCCCTGGGGTGATGTGGTGATGTTCTACGGCAGCTTTGACGCCAACGGCAGCCTGTTTGCGCTGGGCGAGGCGGTCTCTGGCGCAGAGCAGATTGCCAACCTGACGGGCACGGTTGAGATTGATGTGTATGAATAAGGGGGAAGGTTTGTGAACATTGTGGTTTTGCAGGGCAGCCCAAACCGGAACGGCTCTTCCAACCTGCTGGCAGAAAGCTTCCGGCAGGGGGCGCAGGCGGCCGGCCACACCGTAGAGCTGGTGGACGTTGCCCACGCGGATATTCACCCCTGCACCGGCTGCATCCACTGCGGGTACGAGGGCCCCTGCGTGCAGCAAGACGGTGTGCAGCGCATTCGCGGCCAAATTCTGCATGCGGATATGCTGGTGTTTGCCACGCCGCTGTATTACTATGGCATGTCCGCCCAGCTGAAAACGCTGTTGGACCGATTTTGTGCGTTCAACAGCTCCATCCAGCGCGGGCACAAAAAGGCCGCCCGGCTTACCGTGGCCTGGAACAGCGACAGCTGGACGTTTGAGGCGCTGGTGGCACACTACAAAACCCTGGTGCGTTACCTGAACCTTACCGACATGGGCATGGTGCTGGGGTATGGCTGCGGCACCCCTGCCATGACGAGGCGTTCCCCGTTCCCGCAAAAAGCGTACGAGCTGGGGAATAAATTGAAATAGTGCATGTGCCCGGCATAGGCAAATTGAAAATGGAGGTGCAAAACAAATGCAATATACAAAACTGGGCAATTCGGAATTACAGGTTTCCCGCATCTGCATGGGGTGCATGGGCTTTGGCGACGCCCAAAACGGCCAGCACAGCTGGACGCTGGACGAGGCGCATTCCCGCGAGATAATCCGGCGCGGGCTGGAGCTGGGGGTCAATTTCTTCGACACCGCCATCGGCTACCAAAGCGGCACCAGCGAGCAATACCTGGGCCGGGCCCTGCGGGATTTTGCAAAGCGGGACCAGGTGGTGGTGGCCACCAAATTTCTGCCCCGCACCCAGGGCGAAATTGACGCAGGCGTCACCGGCCAGCAGCACATCGAACAGATGGTGAACACCAGCCTGAAAAACCTGGGCATGGACTATATTGACCTGTATATCTATCACATGTGGGATTACCAAACCCCGCTCTATGACGTGATGGAAGGGCTCGACCGCATGGTAAAAGCGGGGAAGGTGCGGTATATCGGCATTTCCAACTGCTTTGCCTACCAGCTGGCCAAGGCCAACGCCCTGGCGGAAAAAGAGGGCTTTGCCAGGTTTGTCTCTGTTCAGGGGCATTACAACCTGATTTTCCGGGCGGAAGAGCGGGAGATGGCAAAACTTTGCGCCGAAGACAACATTGCCATGACCCCTTACAGCGCTTTGGCAGGCGGGCGGCTTTCCAGGCGCCCCGGCGAGACGTCCAGACGCCTGAAAGAGGACAGCTATGCCAAATTCAAGTATGACGCCACCGCCCGGCAGGATGCGGCCATTCTCAACAGGGTGGCACAGCTGGCGGAAAAACGGGGTGTGTCCATGACAGAGGTTTCTTTGGCGTGGCTGCTTACCAAGGTAACCGCCCCGGTGGTGGGCGCCACCAAGCTGCACCACATAGAAGGGGCGGCCAGAGCGGTGGAACTTGCCCTGGCACCGGAAGAAATTTTCTATTTGGAAGAGCTCTATGCCCCGCACAAGTTGGTGGGGGTTATGGCGCAGAACACGCCGGCGGCCGCGAAGGGGCCGCATGTCTGGGGCACAGGCAACCAGAAGATTCAGGGCAGGTAACGCGCTTTCTGCATCTTACACAGGCCTGCAATGGGCCGTTTGGGGCTTTCGTCCATCTAACTTAGAAAATTGCCGGTGCTTCTACACTTCTGGCAACAGGGAAAAGGCTGAAAAACGAAAAAACGCGGGGCCTCTGCCTGAAAAATCAGGCGTGCCCCGCGTTCGCTTGCATAAAACATGGGTTCTGTCATTTGAAAAGCC
>UREN01000086.1 GCA_900546885.1 uncultured Oscillospiraceae bacterium | reverse complement strand
GATTACCGGGCTTTTTGAATGCGCTAGGCGGCAAAATTGTCAGCCCAAAACCGATGTTTTCTTGCGTCAACACGCCTTTCAGGCGGGGCGCCTGCCGTTTTAAGGGTTAGTTCATAATAACGGCTTCGGTTTCCGGGTCGAACAGGTGCAGCTTTTTGGTTTCAAGGGCAACCTTCACGTCGCTGCCGCTCTTTGCGGTGGAAGCCGGGCTTACGCGGGCCGTCATCTTATAGCCCTTGTATTCCAGATACAGATAGATTTCAGAGCCCATCAGCTCGGACACATCCACGTGCGCGGTAATTTGCGAAGTGGGGTGCTTGGCCAAAAATTCCTCGTCGTCCTTGATGTCCTCGGGGCGGATGCCGGCCTTGATGGCCTTGCCCACATAGGCGTCCAGCTTGTCGTTCACCTTGGCCGGGTCAATCAGCAGCTTGTCGCCGCCAAGGTCTACATAATAGCTGTCGCCCTCTTTCTGCAGGGTGGCATCCAGGAAGTTCATCTGGGGCGAGCCAATGAAGCCTGCCACAAACATGTTGCAGGGGTAATCGTACAGGTTCTGCGGCGTATCCACCTGCTGCACCACGCCGTCCTTCATTACCACAATGCGGTCGCCCATGGTCATGGCTTCCGTCTGGTCGTGCGTTACATAAATAAAGGTGGTGGCCAGCTTCTGGTGCAGGCGAATAATCTCGGTGCGCATGGCGGTGCGCAGCTTGGCGTCCAGGTTGGAGAGCGGCTCGTCCAGCAGGAACACAGCCGGGTTGCGCACCATGGCGCGGCCCAGGGCCACGCGCTGGCGCTGGCCGCCGGAAAGGGCTTTGGGCTTGCGGTCCAGCAGGTGCTCAATGTCCAGCACCTTGGCGGCCTCGCGCACGCGCTTGTCAATTTCCGCCTTCGGGGTTTTGCGCAGCTCAAGGCCGAAAGCCATGTTTTTGTACACCGTCATGTGCGGGTACAGCGCATAGTTCTGGAACACCATGGCGATGTCGCGGTCTTTCGGGGGCACGTCGTTCACCAAGCGGTCGCCAATATACAGCTCGCCCTTGGAGATATCCTCCAGGCCGGCAATCATGCGCAGCGTGGTAGATTTGCCGCAGCCGGACGGGCCTACCAGAATGATGAATTCCTTATCGGCAATTTCCAGGTTGAAATCTGTTACCGCCTGCACATTGCCGGGGTAAATTTTGTACATGCCTTTACAAGTAATGCTTGCCATGCGAAAGCCTCCCTGTTTCATTTTATTGATGCCATTGACGGCACAATGTTCTTTAAATATAATAATATCAGGTTTTTAGAATATTTGTATAGCATTTTATTGATATATGGATGGGATTTTTATGCTGTTTGATGCAACCTCTGTGTGCCGTGCGGCATTCTGCCGCAGCCTGGGCCCCGGCGCCGGGGAAGCGCTGCCCCCTGCGGCGCTGTATGCCGTGCTGGTGAACAGCGGCATGGCGGCCGCCGGCGCCGGGGCCGGGGCCATTGCGCTGCGCGCGGGCACGCTGTGCCTGTGCGCGGGCGGGCTGCAGCTTACCCCGGCCGAAAACTGCCGCGCGCTGTGCATTGGCTTTGCGGGCACGGCCGCCCGGCAGGCGGCCGCGGGGCTGGCCGCGCCGCTGGCCGTGCCTGCCGCCCTGTACCCGCAGGCGGTGCAGGCCCTGCTTGCGCTGGCGGCGGCCGAAGAAAAGGGCACGGCCAACGCCGCGCTGTGTTTTCGCGTGCTGTGCACGCTGAACAGCCTGGACCAGGCCGCCGCTGTGCCCACGGGCCCCAGCCAGCTTGTGGCGCAGGCCGTGCTGGCCATTCACAGCCATTATTCCGAGCTGTACGGCGTGGAAGAGCTAAGCGCCCAGCTTGGCGTAAGCAAAAGCCACCTGGTGCGCGTTTTTTCGGCCGAGATGGGCATGGGCCCGGGCCACTATCTGACGCAGGTGCGGCTGCAGGCGGCCAAACTGCTGTTGGCGCACCGCACCTACCCGCTGGAGCTGGTGGCCAGCCTGTGCGGCTTTTCGGGCGCAAACTATTTTTGCCGCGTGTTCCGCCGCAGCACGGGCCTCACCCCCGCGGCGTGGCGCAAAGCCAACCGCGGCGCCTGCGGCACCCCGGCAGAGGCAGACGCGCTGGAGCGCGGGCTGTTCGTATGATTGCGCACAAAAGGTGCACCTTTGGCGCATGGGCGCAGGCTGGTTCTTCCCAGCCGGGTGCGAACGTGCTATAATAAAATGCGGTAAAGGGCCGGGCCGCGCGCATGGCGCAAGGCCCAAAGCGCTATTTCTCATAAAAAAGGAGATCGTATACCATGAAAGTGATCGTGACAAACAGCTATGATGAATCCTGCGCTGTGGTGGCGGGCATGATTCGTGACCTTGTAAACGCGAAGCCCAACGCCAAGCTGGGCCTTGCAACCGGCGGCACGCCCGTGCCCATTTATCAGAAGCTGGCCCAGATGAACCAGGCGGGCGAGGTGGATTTTTCCCAGGTGCACACCGTAAACCTGGATGAATACTGCGGCCTGCCCGGCACACACGAGCAGAGCTACCGCTATTTTATGGACACCAACCTGTTCAACCACATCAACATCAACAAAGCCAACACCTTTGTGGCCAGCGGCATGGGGGACCCCGAGGCCAACGCCGCCCAGCTGGAGGCCAAGGTGCGCGAGGGCGGCGCGCCCGATTTGCAGCTGCTGGGCATTGGCAACAACGGCCACATTGCGTTCAACGAGGCCAATGAAGACCACCTTGTGGCCGTGGCCCACACCGAAAAGCTGACGCAGAGCACCATTGACGCCAACGCCCGCTTCTTTGAAAAGAAGGAAGACGTGCCCACCATGGCCATCACCATGGGCATGGGCGACATTATGGCCGCCAAGCAGGTGGTGCTGGTGGCCACGGGCCTTGCCAAGGTGCCCGCCATCAAGGGCCTTGTGATGGATAACAACATCACTACCAAAAACCCCTCCACCATGCTGAAAATGCATGAAAACGCCGTGGTGGTCATTGATAAAGAGCTGGCCGACGCCGTGGGCTACAAGGCGTAAGCCGCAGCGGCCTACCTTATTATAATATAGGCATCACAAACAAAGGGCGCACCCCAAGGTGCGCCCTTTTTATCAGGTTTATTGCAGCACAGCGGGCCGCGCGCTTAAAATGCCCAGTTGCCGTTTTGGAACACGGGCACCTGCGTGCCGTCGGCCTTGATGCCGGTGATGGAGAGGTCTGGCGTGCCCAGCATGAAATCCACATGCGTGGCCGAGCGGTTGATGCCGTGCTGTTCCAGCTCTTTCTCGCTCATGCCGCGGCCGCCGCGAATGGCGTCGCCAAAGCCCTTGCCCAGCGCAAAGTGGCACGAGGCGTTTTCGTCAAACAGCGTGCTGTAGAACAGAATGCCCATGCGGCTGATGGGCGAACTTGCCGGAATGAGCGCGCACTCGCCCAGGTGCTTGGCCCCTTCGTCCGTCTCAAGAATGGCTTTCAGCGCGTCGTAGCCCTTGGCGGCGCTGAAATTTGTGACGCGGCCGTTCTGGAAGGTGATAGAGAAATCGTCAATCAGGCTGCCGCCGTGGTTCAGCGGCATAGCGGAATGCACTGTGCCGTCCACCCTGTCCTTATCGGGCGAGGTGTAAACCTCTTCCGTGGGCATGTTGCAGAACTGCCAGCGGCCGTCCGTCAGCTCGTTGCCGCCGCCGCACCACACATGGTTTTCCGGCAGGCCCACGGTGATGTTGGTGCCAATGCTGTTTTGATAATGCAGGGCCGTGAACTGCTGTTCGTTCAGCCAATCGATGCGCGTGCGGAACGATTTTTGATGCTCGCGCCAGGCGGCAATGGGGTTTGGCCCATCGGCGCGGGCCGCTTTGAAAATGGCCTGCCACAGCGCCTGCACCGCCTCTTGCTGCGGAAGCTGCGGAAACACCGCCTTTGCCCATTTGGGGCTGGCCGCGCCCACAATGCTCCACGCAACCTTGCCCGTATCCATGCCCTGGTAAAAGGCGTGGCAATCGCGGTAGGAAGCCTTGCGGCGCTCGGCGCGCTTGGCAGGGTCTATGCCCGCCATGGCGTACGGGTCGCCCGAGGTGATGCTAAGCAAAGCGCCGCCGCGCTCGGCCAGGCCGTTTTCCAGCAGGGCGCGCCACGCGGGCGTCTGCTGAAACACCGGCATGCCGGCGTTTTCATACTCTAAGCGCGTGGTGGCCTCGTCGCTCCACATCACGGTTACGCTTTTGGCGCCCGCCGCCCAGGCGTGCTTGGCCGCAAGGCGCACAAGGGGCGCGGCCTCCAGGTCTGCCTCTATCAGCACCTCCTGCCCCTGCTGCACGTTCAGCCCGGCGCGCACCACCAGTTCTGCATATTTATCAAGCTGTGCTTCAAAGTTCATGCCCATTCTCCTCCCTGCTGCCCGGCACAGGCCCAAACGGCCCGTGCCCGGCGGCCTTTCTGTTTCTGGCATAAGTATAACATAACAATTATTGTTATGTCAAGTATCTTTCCCCTTTTGCCCGCGGGCTGCCGCTGTTTTGTGCCTTTGGCGCAGGCGGCCCGCCGGCGTTGCAGGGCGCGGCACGGCCGCCCGCTTTCCTTATTATACCTTATTATATAAGGGGGCATTGCGGCGCAGCTGCCTGCAGGCGGCCGTTTTCGCCATTTTTCGAAAGAAAGGCCGCAAAACCGCGCCCTTTTCTCTTGACACCCTGCCCGGCTGCGCGTAAACTGAAAAACGGATTGTTAGAATGCGCTAACACCATGCGGAACCCCCGCGCCCGGCCAAACGGCACAGCGGCGCGGGCACAGATAGAAGGGACGGCAGAAAATATGACACTGGCACAGCTTCCCGTTGGGCAAAGCGCGCGCATTGCCGCCGTGGGCGGCGAGGGCGCGCTGCGCCGCAGGCTGCTTGATATGGGCCTTACGCCCGGCACCACGGTGATGGTGCGCAAAATTGCCCCCATGGGGGACCCCATTGAGCTGCACCTGCGCGGCTATGAGCTTACCCTGCGCCTGGAGGACGCGCAGAACATTACGCTGGGCGAGGCCCCGCAGGGCGAGGGGGCGCGCGGCTGATGGTATTTGCACTGGCAGGCAACCAGAATTCCGGCAAAACAACGCTGTTCAACCAGCTCACCGGTTCCAACCAGCATGTGGGCAACTTCCCCGGCGTGACGGTGGATAAAAAAGAGGGCGTCATACGCGACCACACCACCGGCGAACACCATTTCGGCCCGCGCGCCTGGGGGCACGAGCGCCACAAGCGCAGCGAAATACCCCCGCGCGCGCCCGCCACTGTGGTGGACCTGCCCGGCATCTATTCGCTTTCGCCCTACACCAGCGAAGAAATTGTAACGCGCGATTTTTTAATAGACGGCAAGCCGGACGGCATCATCAACATTGTGGACGCCACCAACATCGAGCGCAATTTGTACCTTACCATGCAGCTGATTGAGCTGGGCATTCCCATGGTGATTGCGCTGAACATGATGGACGAAATGCGCGCCAACGGCAACACCGTGGACGTGAACGGGCTGGAGGCAGAGCTTGGCGTGCCGGTGGTGCCCATTTCCGCCGCGAAGAACGAGGGCATTGACGAACTGATAGAGCACGCCCTGCGCGCGGCCGAGCACAAACAGCGCCCCCGCCGGCAAGATTTTTGCACCGGCGCAGTGCACCGCTGCATTCATGGCATTGCCCACATGATAGAAGACCACGCGCAGGCCGCGGGCGTGCCGCCCTATTTTGCCGCCACCAAGCTGGTGGAGGGCGACGGGCCCATGCAAAAGCGCCTGCGCCTGACGGAAAACGAAATAGACCTGATAGGCCATTCGGTGGCCGAGATGGAAACAGAGCTTGGCACCGACCGCGAGGCAGCCCTGGCCGACATGCGCTATAGCTTTATTGAAAAGCTGTGCGCCGCCACCGTGGTAAAGCACGGCGAAACGCGCGAGCACGCGCGCAGCGTAAAGCTGGATAAGGTGCTTACGGGCAAATATACGGGCATTCCCATTTTTCTGCTTATTATGCTGGCGGTGTTCTGGCTGACGTTTGGCGTAATTGGCACGTTCCTCAGCGATTTGTTAAGCGCGGGCATCGACGCCTTAACGGCCGCCGTGGCCGCCGGGCTGGACGCCTACGGCATCAACCCGGTGGTGCGCTCGCTTGTAATAGACGGCGTGTTTGCGGGCGTGGGCAGCGTGCTTAGCTTTTTGCCCATTATTGTAACGCTGTTTTTCTTCCTTTCCATGCTGGAAGATTCGGGCTACATGGCGCGCGTTGCCTTTGTAATGGATAAGCTGCTGCGCAAAATAGGCCTTTCGGGCCGCAGCTTTGTGCCCATGCTAATTGGCTTTGGGTGCAGCGTGCCCGCCATTATGGCCACGCGCACGCTGGCAAGCGACCGGGACAGAAAAATGACCATTCTGCTTACGCCGTTCATGAGCTGTTCGGCCAAGCTGCCCATTTACGCCGTGTTTACGGCGGCGTTTTTTCCGCAGCACGGGGCGCTGGCCATGATTTTGCTGTATGTTTCCGGCATGGCCGTGGGCGTGCTGGCCGGGCTTTTGATGAAAAACACGCTGTATAAGGGCAACCCCGTGCCCTTTGTGATGGAGCTGCCAAACTACCGCGTGCCCAGCCCCAAAAGCGTGCTTTTGTTGATGTGGGATAAAGCCAAAGATTTTCTTACCCGCGCGTTCACCGTCATTTTCATTGCCACCATCATCATTTGGTTTTTGCAGACGTTTGACACGCGGCTGAACGTGGTGGCCGATTCCTCCGCCAGTATGCTGGCGGGCCTGGGCCGCATGCTGGCGCCGCTGTTTGCGCCGCTGGGCTTTACCGATTGGCGCGCCGCCACCGCCCTTATCACCGGTTTTTCGGCCAAAGAGGCCGTGGTAAGCACCATGGCCGTGCTTACCGGCACCAGCATTTCCAACCTGGGCACGGCCCTGCAGGGCATTTTCACGCCGCTTTCGGCGGCCAGCTTTCTGGCCTTTACCCTGCTGTATTCGCCGTGCGTGGCGGCCATTGCGGCCGTAAAGCGCGAAATGCACTCTGGCTTTGCCGCCGCGTGGGTGGCTTTTGCCCAGTGCGCCATTGCCTGGCTGTGCGCCTGCGCAGTGTTTCAGGTGGGCAGCCTGTTTGTGTGAAGCAGTGAGGTGAGGCAGATGAACGCTTTCAGTTGGTTTGTGCTGGCCTGTGTGGCCGTGTGCGCTGTGCTGGCCGTGCGCGCCATGCGGCGCACACAGCGCCGCGGCGGCTGCGGCGCCTGCGCGGGCGGCTGCGTCGGCGGCGTGCTGCAGGGTGAAAACACGTACAGTGCATAAGCGAAGATCGAACGCCGGTGGCGTTACGTGCCTCTGAGCAAGAACTATCTTGCG
>UREN01000085.1 GCA_900546885.1 uncultured Oscillospiraceae bacterium | reverse complement strand
TTTTTTTTTTTTAATGATACGGCGACCACCGAGATCTACACTCTTTCCCTACACGACGCTCTTCCGATCTCTTGCATCAGGGCCTGTGCCGCAGGAATATCCCGTTGCAGCAACCAGAAAAAAAGGTTGCAGATATCATTCCCCCGCAGGAATGTCTTTCTGTGAAGTTTTTCCCACTCCTGGGAAAGAAAATGGTTCACAAGGCCTTCCGCCGCCTGTGCCTCCTGCCCGTGCAGGGGCTTTCCGTCTTTTGTGATGACGGCCGTGCTGCCCGTCAGCGAAAGGCGCAGCTGAAGGCCATCTTCCCCTTCTGACGCCTGTTTTACCAGGCGCAGGCGCTGTGTCTCCACATGGTAATAGCCGCCATCATGGTAAAATGAAACCTGCATCCGGTTTGTCTGGCCGCCCGCCACCAGAGCCAGCCCAAGCTGCGTGCCGTGCAGGATGCCCTGCTGGGCATCGTTTTGGAACAGCAGCATGGAATCTACCTTGGGTTCTTCTTTTTCACCAAAGCGCAGCACGGGCAAAAGGCCGCTGAATTGTTCTTCTTCATTTTGCAGGGCAAGCTCGCTCATGGTGCGGCCCATGCCTGCCTGCGTGTCATCCGCCACGCGTTCGGCCTCCTGGATGGTCTGGGCAATGCTCTTTTCCAGCTGCTGAAACGCTTGCGCGTCCACCGGCACGGCAAACACCGATAAATTAGGCCGTGCGGCCTGCTCGCCTGTGAAATAGGCCAGCGCCTTGCCCACGCCCGCCTGTGTAAGCTGCGGGCCCAGGAACAAAAGTTCATTCTGTGCATAGAAGGGTTCCTTCGCCTGTTCCCGTTCCGCTGCCTCTAATGCTTCGCCAATCTCTTCTTCCGTGGCGGAATAAATTTTCGCCTCCCCTTTTGCCGAGGCGGTGTCTGTTGTGGGCTCGCAGGTGAACACCACCAAGCTGGCCGTATACTTGCCGGGCACGCCGTCAAGGTAAATGGCCTTGACGATTGCGCGTTGGCCCAGGCTCAAGTTCGAACAGCCGCACAACAGGCACAGCAGGCTGCAAGCCAGCATGGGCATCAAAAGCCGTTTTATTTTGCGCATTGTGCATGCCTCCTTACCCCGGCCAGCAGAAGGGCGGCAAAACCAACTGCCGTGATGGCCGTGCTAACGCTGCCCCGCGCGGCCGCCGGCACGGCTGCAGCCACACACGCACCCGCCAGAACGGCAAAAACTGCAGGGATGCCCCGTTCTGCTTTGAATTTCTGGGGCGCCAGGCGCCCTAGGGCCTGCTTGACACCGAATATCATCAGTGCAAGTTTCACCAGCATAGCCAGCATCCAGATGCCCGTGTGCAGGGCGTCAAAGCGGCGGAACACCGACAGGCCCCCCAGGCGTGCCAGCGTGTGCGCCGCCTGAAGCTGTGCTGCGCCCGCGCGGCCAAGCACCAACTCGGAAAGAATGCACAGGCCGCAAAACAGAACAAACAGTTTTGCCAAAATTCCTGCCGCGCTTTTCAGCCGGCGGGCAGGGCCGCCGGGCTCCATCATCAAAAATAAAAGCCATTCTGCAGAAAGCGAAAACCCCTGAATGGCGCTGGGAACGCTGTCTTTCCACGGGGCTGTCTGCCATTCCAGGTTGGTGATGCGCATGCCGCCGGCATTTGACACAAACAGCAAAAACACGCTGGCCGCAAACAGCCAGAAAACAACCTGCGCCGTGCGGCTTAGCGTCTCGAAACCGCAGCAGGCAGCATACCCGGCCCCGGTAAGCAGCACGGCGGCCGTGACAACGGCGGGCAGAGGGACGTCGCTGATATAGCGGTAAAACTCTTCTGCTTTCAAAAGCGCAGCCCCACCGGAAAAAGAAAAGGCAAGCAACCAGATGAAAAGGGCCGGTTTGGAGTGCTGCGCCCGCATCTGGCCGTCCATACTGCCTGATGTGCCAGACATGGCCAGGGCCAAAAGGGCCAGCACGGCAAGGGTATCATAGGCTGCCATCCAAACACTCTGCACAGCGCTTGCGGCGGCCTGTGTGGCAAAAGGGCGCACCACAATGTCCGCCGAAAGCGCCAAAAGCAGCAGGGTTGCCAGGCTGGTGCGGCGGGTGACCTTGCGATTGTTCATGGCGTGTCCCCCTTTTCATCCTGCGGAAGGTCCCGCACGGTGAATGCCTTTTTTGCAAGCGAGGGCCACGCAAGGCGGATGATGCCGTCCCGCAGAAACCCGCCCGTTGAGGGCGCGATGGGTGCAAGATATGGAATGCCGAATGCGTGCATGCCGCTGGCCGACACCAGCATGCAGAAAAACATGCCTGCAATGCCCAGCGGGCCCAGCAGCCCGCCTGCCAGAATGAACAGAAGGCGCAGCACAGTGATGGGCTCGTACAGCGAGGGAACTACAAAAGTGCAAATGGCCGTCAGGGCCGCCACAATGACAACAGGCGTGCCCACAAGCCCTGCCGAAACCGCGGCGTCACCCACAATAAGCGCCGCCACAAGGCTGACGGAATGGCCGATGGGCTTGGGAAGGCGCAGGCCAGCCTCCCGCACAATCTCCAGAAGAAACGTCACCAGCATCGCCTCCAAAAAAAGCGGAAGCGGCGTGGCCTGCTCGCTGGCCGCTATTTTATATAGCATCTCTTTGGGCAAAAGTTCCGGTGTGAAATTTGCAATGCTGACAAACACCCCCTGAAGCATCACCGCTATCAGAAATGCAGCATACTTCAGGCAGCGCACTAGCGTGGCAAAATAGGCTTTTTCCGAATAATCGTCCATGCTGGAAAAATTTTCACTGAAAAAATACGGAACAAGCATGGCAAAGGGGCTGCCGTTTGCCATTAGCACAATTTTCCCCTCGCATATCTTGGCCGCGGCTGTGTCGGGCCTCTCTGTATATCCCACAGATTGAAAAAACGAAAAATACCCCCGCTGCAAAAACGGAGCAAGATAGCCCGTGTCAAACACAAAAGGCAGTTTGGCCTGACTGGCGCGGCGACGGATTTCGGCCAGCAAAGGCTGTGACACCAGTTTCCTGTCATACAGCAGCGCCAGTTCCGTCTGTGTTTTTTCGCCGCAGGTAAGTGTTTCTGCCATAAAGGTCTGTGTGCGCACCAGCCTGCGCACAAGGCTGATGTTTACACGCAGCAATTCCACAAAGCCCTCGCGTGAACCGCGCAGATTATTTTCTCCGCTTGGCTCGGACACAGAGCGAAACTGCATGCTTTGGGTAGATAAAACCAGCGCCTGGGCCGCACCGTCTATCAAAATGACGCTTGTGCCTGCCGTAAGCTGGGTGCGCACCTCGGCAAAGGTGCTTAAACGCTTTGCCTCCAGTGGAATAGCTGTCCGGTCATGCAAAAATGCCAACAATTCTTCACCGCTGCGCGGCATTACCTGCGGCTTGGAAAGGGAATCCAGCATCATAATCCACAGCCGCTCAATGCTGGAAAGCCCTTCGAACATGCAGATGCAGCAGGGTATGCCGCAAAGCTGCACGTCTTTCAGGTACAAATCCACCGTTCCGCCGAACTGCTCTTTTAGCGCCTGTTTGTTCTGTGCAAGGCTTGGGGAAAGTCTTTCTTCCATATTCCCACGCTCCTTTTTTCAGTATCAGTATGGCGAAAAGTGTTTGCGTTTAATCCAGCAGGGGCATATTACAGGCAGCCCCGTTCGAAAAAGGAGGCATGTTTGTGTTTCTGTTGGTGCTTCGCACGCTTGTGGTGTATGTGCTGATTGTGGCCGCCATGCGCCTGATGGGCAAAAAACAGCTCGGAGAGCTGCAGCCCTCCGAGCTGGTATCTACCATCCTCATTTCAAACCTTGCGTCGCTTTCCATTGAATCGCCCGACGTCCCCCTTGTCACCAGCATGCTGACCGTTTTTCTGATTGTGGCATGTGAAATACTGGTCTCTGCCCTGTGCGTGCGCTTTCGCCGGGCACAGCGCCTTGTCTCCGGCCGACCGCGCATTGTGGTGCGGGAAGGCGTCATTGACCAGAAGCGCCTGAAAGAGCTGCGCTTCACCCCCGACGACCTGCTGGAAGCCCTGCGCGCCAAAGATATTTTCGAGCTTTCTGACGTAGCCCTTGCCGTTGTGGAGACGAATGGCAGCGTCAGCGTGCAGCGCACCTTTGCGGCAGACAGCGCCGCCAACGGCTCACTGGGGCTGAAGCCGCCCAAAGCAAAACTGCCCAGCCTTCCCGTCCTTATTGACGGAGACTGGGCAGACGATTCACTTGCGGCCCTGGGCCTCACGCGGGAATGGGTGCTGGCATACCTGCGCCAGGCACACACGGCGCTGGGCGATGTGCTTGTTTTGCTGTGCAACGACGCCGGGGAAACACAGCTTGTAACCAAAAAGCCAAAGCCGAAAGGGGGCGCCTGATATGCGCCGCACCATTGCCGCCGTGCTTATTTTTGTATTTGCCCTTGGGTTCAGCGCATACTGCGAAATCTATTCTGCCCGCGTGACGCAAACTTTATGCGGCAACGCGCAGGCGCTGAAGCAGCAGGCCCTGGCCGGAGACTTTGCCGCCGCAGAGGCCACGCTGGCGCATGCAGAAGAATATTTTTCCCGGCACCGGGCCGGGCTTGAGATGTTCAGCCAGCGCACGGGGGTTGGGGCCATTGCCGTCAGCCTTGCGGGCCTGCGCGGTTTTCTGAACGAAGAGAACCTGCCGGACCTTTTGAGCGAGGCCGACAGGTTCTGTGCGCAGGTGCAGGCTGCGCGCCATTTATTCTTTGCTGTGTTTTGAGCGCTTGGCCAGCAGCTCGGAGAGTTCGTTCATAAATGTGTCAATATCGCTGAACTGACGGTATACCGATGCAAAGCGCACATAGGCTACCTCATCAATTTTCTTCAGTTCCTGCATGGCCAGCTCACCAATGTGCATGCTGGTCACTTCCCGCTCATACGAGTTCAAAAGCGCCTGCTCAATATTATCCACCGCTTTTTCCATCTGCTCATAAGAGACCGGGCGCTTTTCACACGCGCGCATCAGCCCGTTCAAAAGCTTTTGGCGGTTGAACGCCTCGCGCGAATGGTCGCGCTTCACCACCATCAGCGGCACCGTTTCTACAATTTCATAAGTGGTAAAGCGCTTTTGGCACGAAAGGCATTCGCGGCGGCGGCGAATGCGGCTTCCGTCATCTGCCGGGCGGGAATCGATTACCTTAGATTCTATCTCACCGCAATAAGGGCACTTCATGGGGGCAACCTCCTCTTGCATTCCTGTGGCCGGCCACACCCTGCCAGCCCATATCTTGTGTTTTATTATGACACAAATAGCGCATGTTTGCAAGAGATGCCCCCGGCCAGAGGGCAAGAAGCGCTTTCTCTCAAGCCTGCCTGCATTCTTTTGCCGTTTTTGCCCGGCCGCCCTTATAAGATGGCGCCCCTTCCTTTTACCGTCTTTTCCTTTCGGCCCGGCGGGCCTGCACCAAGCCTGTGGCACAAGGGCCTTTGCCGCCTGTTTTCATCCGTGCCCTTGGCCGGTGGGCCGGGCAGCGTCAAAACAGTTTTGCAATGGCAGGCACTATCTCTTTGATGACGGTTTGTGTTGTGTTCACGCAAAGGTCAAAATTCAGTTTATCGCCCCATGCGTGGCCCGTGTAGAAAGCATAATACTTGGCGCGCTTTTTATCTATGCCGGAAATCTTCTGCCTCAGCTCTTTCTCGGACAATGCCTCTTCCTCTGGCCCCTTCTCCCTGCACCGCTTGATTTTGCTTGCCATATCTGCGTAGACAAAAATTCGAAAGGGCCTGTATTCCTGCAAAATATAATCTGCACAGCGGCCAACAATCACACAGTCCGACTTTGCGGCCATTTCGGTAATGATGCGCGCCTGTTCCTGATAAACCGTCATGGTTTGCTCAAATGCCGGGTTTGCCGAGGGGTAAAAGCTTCTTCCTATATGGATGGGAAAAGAAAACGAGGGCCGGTGCTCCACCACCGCCTGCACATACTTTTCGGACAGGGATGTCCGTTTGGCAATTTCGCTGATGATTTCCTGGTCATAGTAAGCAACGCCCAGTGTTTCCGACAGCCGGCGGCCAAACTCACGGCCGCTGCTGCCAAATTCCCGCCCAATGGTAATAATCTTATTCATCGGTTGCCTTCCTTTCTGCTGATAATTGCTTTGTATAACGGGCAATCATGCACACAACATAAATTGCCACTGCGAACTCGGTAAGCGGCATGGCGAACCAAATGGAATTCGCGCCGGAAACTACCGGCAGCAGAAGAATCAGAATGCCGCTGATAATCAGCCCACGCAAAATAGAAACCGCAAAGGCTGTTTTCGGCTTCATAACTGACTGGAAGTAATAGGTGGAAAAAATATTCAAAGGCAGCAGCAGGAAGGACAGGCTGTAACACCGAATAATCATTGGGGCAATTTCCAAAACCTGCGGTGTAGGGGCCATAAACAGGTGAATAAAGCAATTGGGCACTGCAAGGCAAAGCACTGTCCAAAAAAGGCCGAAAAAGGTTGTTGTGCCAAGCGCATAGCGCAGCGTTTGGCGAATGCGCTGCCCCTTGCCTGCGCCGAAATTGGTGGAAAGAATAGGCTGTGAAGCCTGCCCAACGCTGTAGGCGCAGCACTGCACAAATGTGCTGATGTTGACAATTACGCCGTATACCGAAAGGGCGTTTGTGCCCAAATAGGCCATGATTTGCCGGTTGAACAGAATGGTCAAAATGCCCATGGCAATATCAATGAAAAACGTAGAGAAGCCCGTGACCGAAATTTCCCGCAGCTTGCCAAAGAAGTGCGTGGGCCGCACCAGCCGCAGCGTGTTTTTCTTCAAGAAGAAGTGGGACGACATAACAAGAATGGAAATTACGGTGCCAATGGCGGTGGCCAGCCCGGCGCCAAACGCCCCCATGTCGCAGGTAAAAACAAAGAAGTAATCGCCAAACACATTGAAAATGCCGCCCGCCAGCACACCGGCGGTGGCCAATGCCGGGTTCCTGTCATTTCGCAGGTAAGCCGCCAGCGTCTGCGTAAATAAAAAGCAGGGAATTACAAATTTGATTGGCCGGACATATTCTCGTGCCAGGGTTAAAGTTTCCCCTTCTGCCCCAAAGAATTGCAGCAAAGGCCGATCCCAACAGGCAATGGCGGCCCAGGCGGCCAGGGCCAAAACAAGCGAGCCTGCCATGGAAACGGTAAAGTATTCGTTGGAGCGGCGTGTTTCCCCTTCCCCTTTGCCTCGAATTGTGCTAAAAAGGACAGAGCCACCTATCCCCATCAGAAGCCCCAAACTGTAAATAATGTTCCAAACAGGCGCCACCACCGCCAGGGCTGCCGTGCCCGCCGGGCCGTGGTATTTGCCCACCATGGCCATGTCTACAATGGAGTAGATAGAGGTAACCAAAGCGCTGCCAAAAGCAGCCGCAAGATACTTAAAATACAGTGTTTTTATTTTCAGATCGGAAGAGCACACGTCTGAACTCCAGTCACACAGTGATCTCGTATGCCGTCTTCTGCTTGAAAAA
>UREN01000084.1 GCA_900546885.1 uncultured Oscillospiraceae bacterium | reverse complement strand
CAACCCTTTTCAATATTCTGCCATATATGCACCTGATTTTCTTTGACATTCACGCTCGTTCTTTGCCGGGAGAAATCGCAGAAAATGCTGTGTATCATCCTATGCAGTTTAATTATTGTGTGGGTGGCCGGATTGAAATGCTTTTGGATGACAATTCTTATATTTATCTCAAAGAAAAAGATTTTTGCATCAGCAGGCAGACCTCGCAAAGCGAATCTTATTTCCCTACGAAGTATTATCACGGTATTACCATGTATTTTGACCCTGATTTTTTTACAGAAGCCAACTCCAATGTGGATAATCTTTTTAATTTGAACTTGTCGCAACTGTCAGAAATCTACTTTGAAAAAAAGGATACATACATCGCAGAAGCCAGCAGTGAAATGGGAAAAATCCTTGAGCGGTTATGGCAGTTCTATGAAACACCATCTCCTTTTCATATGAAACTTTGTGTCTTGGAGTTGCTACATCTACTGTTAGATGCAGGAAATGTTGTCAAGGAAAAAACTCTAACCTTCTATACCAGCGTACAAGTGGAAATTGCGAAAAAGGCAGAGCAGATATTAACCGCTGATTTGAAACAGCATATTCCCATGAAACAGATTGCACAACAATTCGGCGTTAGTGAAACAAGTTTGAAAAATTACTTTCGAGGAGTATATGGAAAAAATGTTTCCGACTATCTGCGTGATTTACGTATGAGCATGGCAGAAAAGTTATTAACTGAAACCACGCTATCCATATCTGAAATCGCTTCACAAATTGGATATACAAAACAAGGGAAGTTTGCCGAAGTATTCCGTCAACAATTTCAGATGAACCCTCTGGAATATAGGCGAACTAAAAAAATTCAAAAGCTGTGAGATTACAGATTGGCAAGCAATGCAAACATATACATGTTTTGCGATTTTGGCCGGATTGCACCGGCCAAAATGCTTGTTGAGGGATTCCCCCCAAGCCCCCAAGATCGTCCCCATTCGGTGACGGCTGCGCGTCCTGCGGACGCTGAAAAATTTTAAGAAGCAAAAGAAAACCTCTATGCAAATGGTTCGTCCATTCACATAGAGGTTTCATATTTCCCGTTCACTTGGCATAGGTTAGTATTTTCGCAATACTTCTTTATGCTCCTCTGCCATTTGGGCCGGGGTTTTTCATTTTCTTTTGCCTGCCGGAGCCGCATTTGCTCTCAATATCGGACAATTGCTCTCTGGCAAGGACAGACATTTTCTGCAAAAGGCCTTATACTTCTAAGCATACAAAGGGCACAGGGGCATGTTTGAGGTGCAGAATGTCCGGCTTCTGCCTTTCTTTGCGGAATTTCTTTTCAATGCGGTGTTGCTATGCAGGCGAAAAAAGAAGAAAATGGGAAGATGGGGGCGCGCATACAAAAGGCGCGGCTGGCCGCGGGGCTCACGCAGGAAAAGTTTGGCGAGCTGGTGGGCCTCAGCGCCAAAAATATCTCTATGATAGAATGCGGTGTTTCAGGCATCTCGGTGCCCACGCTGCGGCGCATCTGCCGGGTGCTTTCCATCTCGAGCGATGATATTCTGTTCGGCCCGGCACAGCAAAATTCGGTGCAGGCGCTGGCGCACCGGCTGGAACATTTGCAGGCCAGCCAATTTGAACTGACACAAGATATTTTCAACTGCCTTTTGGAATACTTTGCAGAAAATCCTACATGTTAAAACGCCTCTACACAGCTTTTGTCTGTATAGAGGCGTTTTTCAAATGAAGTGAAACGGGGGGGCGAACCCTATGAAAAAGTGCAGGCATCTGCTGATGGTTTTTCTTTTGTTGCTGCTCGCCGCCTGCGGCGCCCCGCAAAGTGCGCCGCAAAGCGCGCCTTGCCCCACCCCCGCCGCCTGGGCTGCCCCGCCAGATTACAGCTTTGCCGTGCCCGCCGGGCAGTGCGCCGTGTGCGGCACATGCCCGCAGCTTTCCATCGGCGCGCTGTGGGGCCACGAGAACATCGCTTTTCTGGATTTGAACACCTTTGCCGTGCTGGAACTGCCCATCAACCGCTATGCCCCGCGCGGCCCGCTTTTGCAGCAGCCCGCGGGCTGTTCCGCCGTGGTGTCTGCCAGCCTGGGCGGGGCAGACCTCACCTTCATTGCCACGCCGGATAGAGGCATGGCCAGCGGCTGGCTGGAATGGCAGGCGCCCGCGCGCCTGTGCCCACGGCAGGCCGGGCAGTTTTTGTGCGAGGCGTGCCTGCGCGCGCTGGCAGGCAATGCACAGGAAGAAATGCCGCTGGCCCTTGCCGCCGTGCACCTGGGCGAAAAGCGCATTGTGCCGCTGAGCGAGGCGGACAGCCTGTTTCAGATGGGCGATTTCTTTGTGCACTGCCCGCAGCTTGCCCAAACGCTGGAAACGCCGCCCACGGCAGGCCGGGCCAGCGTGCTGGTGTGCCTGTGCCCGCCGCGCTATGGCGCCGCGGGCTGAGGCCGGGCGCGCTCTATCGCCTGGGCCGCGTTTTGCACCATGCGGCAAAACAAAAAAGCCGCCCCGGTCCTAACAGGGCGGCGGCGCAGGAAACATTTTATGGGGGGCGGCGTGCGGCCGCCCCCTATTTGTTTTCTGAAAACTGCGGCCTAAAACTGCGCTTTTAATGCGCGTGGGCGTCATTCCAGCCAGTGCAGCCAGTCGCCGGCAAAAAGGTTGTCTTTCAGGCACACCAGGTAGAACGCCCCGCTCATGGGCACCTGCGCCAGCTCGAACCGCGCCAGCGTGCCGGCCGCCAGCTCGCTTTCGGCCACCGGGGCATACAGGAAGGAAACGCCCAGCCCGCGCGCCACCAGGGTTTTGATGACGGTGAAATCGCTGATGGCAACCACGCCGGGAAAGCTGCCCAGCGCCCGGTTCTGGCGGCGAAGCCCCTCTTCCAGAATGGCGCGCGTGCCCGAGCCGGGCTCGCGCAGAATAAGCCGCTCGCGCTCCAGCTCTTCCAGCGGCACCGTGCGCCCGGCCAGCCGGTGGCCGGGCGCGCAGATGCCGAAAAACGCCTCCTGCCGGTAAAGCCGGGCGCTGTAACGGCTGCGGTCGAAATAGCCCTCTACCAGGGCAAAATCCAGCCGGCCCTCTTCCAGGGCCTGCAAAAGGCCCTGGGTGTTATCTACCGTCAGGGAAAACGTGGCCTGCGGCTGGGCGCGCAGAAAGCGCTCGATGTGCGGGGCAACCACATATTCGCCAATGGTTTTGGACGCCCCCACCCGCAGGCACACGGGGGCAGGGGAGGCCATGGCGGCCTCGGCCTTCTGGCAGTTGTACGCCATAGAGCGGGTGAACTCCCGCAGGCGCGCCCCGGCCGGCGTCAGCCGCAGGGTTTTGCCCTGATAGGTGAAAAGGCGGCAGCCATAGTGCGCCTCTAAATAGTGGATGTGATGGGTCACCGCGGGCTGGGTGAGGCACAGGCGCTCGGCCGCGCGGGTGTAGTTCATGGTTTCGCATAAAACAAGAAATGTGTGCCAGCGGGGGTCCAGCATACTGCATCACCTATTACGCAAATTTATTGATATATTAAAAACATTCATTTTATTTTATCAGCATGCTGCGCTATAATCAAGAAAAACCGGGCCATGGCCCAACAGAAAGCGAGAAACGTATGGAATTTTGGAAAAAGACGGCCCCGGGCGTGCTGATGTGCCTGGCCCTGGCCGTGCCCAGCTGGCTTTTGGGCCGCACATTTCCCGTAATTGGCGGGCCGGTGTTCGCCATTCTGGCCGGCATGGCGGCCGCCCGCGCGCTGAAAGGCCGGGCGCGCTTTCAGGCAGGCATTGCCTTCACGTCCAAAAAGGTGCTGCAATATGCGGTGATTTTGCTGGGCTTTGGGCTCAATTTATCCGAGCTTGCCAGGGTGGGCGCCCAGTCGCTGCCCATCATCTGCGCCACCATCGCCACGTCGCTGGCGGTGGCGTTTGCGCTGTGCAAATGCATGAAAATTCCCGGCCGCATTTCGGTGCTGGTGGGGGTGGGCTCGTCCATCTGCGGCGGGTCTGCCATTGCGGCCACCGCGCCCGTCATTGGCGCGGACGATGACGAAATTGCGCAGGCCGTCTCGGTTATCTTTCTGTTCAACATTCTGGCGGCGCTGCTGTTTCCGGCGCTGGGCGGCGCCATGGGCATGAGCAGCGAGGGCTTTGCCCTGTTTGCCGGCACGGCGGTGAACGACACCTCTTCCGTCACGGCGGCGGCCTCCACCTGGGACGCCCTGCACGGCACGGGCGGCGCCGTGCTGGCGCGCGCCACCATCGTCAAGCTTACGCGCACGCTGGCCATCATTCCCATCACGCTGGCGCTGGCCTTCTGGCAGGCCTGGCAGGCAAAGCGGGGCGGCCGGGGCGGCGGCTCGTTTTCGCTGCGCAGCATCTTTCCCTTTTTCATCCTGTTCTTTGTTCTGGCCTCTGTCGTCACCACGGCGGCCACCATGGCGGGCGTGGATGCCGGGGTGTTCCGCCCGCTGAAAGAGCTTTCGAAGTTTTTGATTATTCTGGCCATGGCCGCCATTGGCCTGAACACAGACATTGTGAAGCTGGTTCGCTCTGGCGGCAAGCCCATCTTGATGGGCGCGTGCTGCTGGGCCGGCATCAGCGGCGTCAGCCTTGCCATGCAGCATTGGCAGGGCCTTTTGTAAGGCCCCGCCGCCTATGCCGCGCGGCCGCGGGCAGGGGGCAAAGCAGGCGCACACAGCAAAGGGCCCGGGGCCCGGCATACATTGCCGGGCCCCGGGCCTTTCTGTTTTTTTTCGCAAGGGGTGTGAAGCACCTTGCGGGGGTTTCTCGTTTTATAGGGCAAAGGGGTTATTTGCTGGCCAGAATGTCGCGAATCTCGGCCAGCAGCACTTCCTCTTTGCTGGGCGCGGGCGGCGGCGCGGGGGCGTCCTCTTTTTTGCACATCAGCGCGTTCATGGCCTTCACAATGGCAAACACGCACGCGGCCAGAATGACAAACGACACCACGGCGTTGATGAAGTTGCCAACCATGATGGGCCCAATGTGCCAGGCCGAAAAATCCATGCCCGGCGTCACCAGGCTGATGATGGGGGTGAGCACGTCGGCCACCAGGCTGTTGACGATAGAGGTGAACGCGCCGCCCACCACAACGCCCACGGCCATATCCAGCACGTTGCCTTTCAGGGCAAATGTTTTAAACTCTTCCAGCAGTTTTTTCATGTGAATCCTCCCTTTTTTCAAAGCCTTTCTCAGAACAGACTCACATCAAATTTTCAACGGCGTCCGCCGCTTTGTCAAGGGTTTCACCCTCAAACGACTCAATCACACCCAAATCTGCCTGTTTGGCCAGCTGCGGGTTCAGCGGGCAGCGCGCCAGCACGGGCAGGCCGTGGGCGGCGGCCACCTCTTCCACATGGCTTTCGCCAAACACATACAGCTTTTCGCCGCAGTGCGGGCACACGGCCCAGGCCATGTTTTCCACCACGCCCAGCACGGGCACGTTCATCATGGCGGCCATATTCACGGCCTTTTCCACAATCAGGCTTACCAGCTGCTGCGGGCTGGTAACCACAATAATGCCGTCCACCGGCAGGCTTTGAAACACCGTCAGCGGCACATCGCCCGTGCCCGGGGGCATATCTACAAACATGAAATCGACATCTTTCCAAATGACGTCCTGCCAGAACTGCTTCACCGCCCCGGCAATCACCGGCCCGCGCCACACCACGGGGTCTGTCTCGTTTTCCAAAAGCAGGTTCACGCTCATCACGTCAATGCCCGTTTTTGTGCGCACGGGCAGAATGCCCTGCTCGGTGGCCATTGCGCGGCCGTGCAGGCCAAACAGCTTGGGAATGGACGGGCCGGTGACGTCCGCGTCCAGCACGGCGGTGTGGTAGCCGCGGCGGTTCAAAAGCACGGCCAGCATGGCGCTTGTCATGCTTTTGCCCACGCCGCCCTTGCCGGAAACAACGCCAATTACCTTTTTGATGCTGCTCAGCTCATGCGGCTTTTCGCGCATGTCCTGCGGCGCGCCGCCCGTGCGCGAAGGGCAATTCATGCCGCAGGTTTCGCAGTTGTGCGTACAATTCTCGCTCATATTCAGGTCTCCTCTACATTTGCGGGCCGCCGCGCGGCCCCCTTCCAAACCGCGGCGCCGGCCTGCGGCACGCTGCCGCCGTGCGGCCCGGCGCCTGTATGTTCCATTATAAGCGCGCAGGCGCGGCCATGTCAACTTTTGGCGCGGCCCGCAACCTTTTGCCCGGCGCGCAAGCCGCGCTTGCAAAGCGGGCCCAAGTACAGTATACTAAACATGTATATTTCCATGGAAGTGTACATGTTGCACAAGGAGAGTTTGCTTATGTTAGACAATTTGCTCACGCCGTTCTATCATACGGCCGTGCCCCTGTGGGCGCTGATAGATGCGTTCTTCCTGTACAGCTTCCTGGGCTGGTGCATGGAGTGCGTTGTCATTCGCCGCGAAAAGGGCGAATGGGAAAACCGCGGCTTTGTGCGAAGCCCGTTCTGCATCATTTACGGCTTTGGCGCCATGCTGGGCTATGCGTTGCTGCGCCCGTTTGCAGGCAACTATGTGGTGCTGTATGTGGTGGGGGCCGTGGCGGCCACCGCGTTTGAATACCTTACGGCGCTGCTGATGCTGAGGCTGTTTGGCACTTTCTGGTGGGATTACACCAACAAGCCCTTCAACTACCGGGGCATCATCTGCCTGGAAAGCACCCTGGGCTGGGGGCTTGTCAGCGTGCTGCTGTTCGCTTTTATGCAAAACGGCGTATTCACTGTGGTGCGCCGCCTTTCGCCGCGGGCGGGCATGGCCTTTGCCGTGGTGCTGGTGGCGCTGTATGCGGCCGATTTTGCCTTCAGCATGCGCCGCGCTTTGCACGCGGCGGCCCCAAAAGAGGCGCCCGCCGCCCCGGAAAAGGAGCTGGAACCATGATACGGCGTGCATTTGGGCAAGTGGGGCATGTGGCTGTGCCGAAAGATGAAGAATACCTTGCGCTGGTGCGTGACATTTTGGAAAACGAGCAGGTGCGCAGCATGGACGGCTATTTTCAGCACGGGCACACCACCTGCCTGCGCCACAGCATCCATGTGTCGTACTTAAGCTATCTGTTCTGCAAAAAGCACGGGCTGGACGCCCGCGCCGCCGCCCGCGGCGGCCTGCTGCACGATTTGTTCTTATACGACTGGCATTTTTACCGCCGCCGGAAGGGCGAGCGCCTGCACGGGTTTGAACACCCCAAAAAGGCGCTGGCCAACGCCAGCGCCCTGTTCAGCCTTACCTGGAAAGAGCGCGAGATTATTCTGCGCCACATGTGGCCGCTTACCATCACCCCGCCGCGCTGCCGCGAGGCGTATGTGATTGTGGCATACGATAAATATTGCAGCCTGATGGAGACGCTGCACAAAGACGTGATGCAGCTGATGCTTCTGGGCTCGCCCGTGCGCCTGCCGCTGCCCGCGCCCGCCCTGGCGCGCGCAAAGCGGTGGTAAAATAGTTTGTACTGATTTGCGGTTTTGCAGTTCAAATTTATTTTCTCCCCTGGTAAATAAATCTCAATATAGATAACAAGACGCAACGGGATACACTATCTCCATGAAATATTGATATTGTTATAAGTTTGCAAAAACGGGTACC
>UREN01000083.1 GCA_900546885.1 uncultured Oscillospiraceae bacterium | reverse complement strand
GCCGCCCCGGCCCGGGCGGGCAGGGCGCCGTACCCCTGGCCGAGGCCGCGCTGCGCGCGGCAGGGCAGCCCCGGCCGGAACAGCCGGGCCCGTTTGAGGGCTTTTCGGCCCTGCAGGCAGGGCCGTCCTCTGCCCGGGGCAGCGCTGCGGGGCGGCCCGCGCCCGAAGAGGGCCGCCGCACACAGCGCCCGGGCGCACAGCACGGGAAAAAGGCCGGGCGCCCGGCGCAGGGAAGCGGCCCGGCGCCCGGCGCAGGAAAACAGCCCGGCGTCAGAACAAAAAAGAAAAAAGGCCGCGTGTGGAAAAAGCTTCTGGCGGCGGCCGCTGTGCTGGCAGTTTGCGCGGGCACAGCGCTGGGCGGGTATCTTGCCTGGGCCACCAGAAACGATTTTCTCTGGCTGGACCTTGCCCAGCTGCCCCACAAGGATGCCAGTATCATCTATGCGCAGAACACCCAGGGCGATTGGGTAGAGTATGCGCGCCTTGAGGCCACCCAGCAAAAGCAGTGGGTAGACCTGGAAGATGTGCCGCAAAACCTGATTCATGCGTTTATTGCCGTGGAGGACCAAAGCTTTTACGAGCACCACGGCGTAAACTGGAAGCGCACCGCCTTCGCCGTGCTGAACGAGGTGAAGCACATGCTTACCGGCACCTATTTCGGCGGCGAGGACGGCATCAAACAGGGGGCGTCCACCATCACCCAGCAGGTGGTGAAAAACCTCACGCGGGACGAGAGCGATGACGGCATTTCGGGCTATTTCCGCAAGGTGCGCGAGATATGGCGCGCCCTGATGCTGGAGCGGGAGTATTCGAAGGACGAAATTATGGAGGCCTACCTGAATGTGGCGGGCTTTACGGGCAACACCGCGGGCGTGCAGGCCGAAAGCCTGAAGCTGTTTGGCAAGCCGGTAAGCGAGCTTACCCTGGCCGAGTGCGCCAGCCTGGCGGGCATCACCAAAAACCCCTCCCGCTACGACCCGCTTACCCACCCGGACAACAACCTGGCCCGCCGCGACTATATTTTGTACGAGATGTGGCAGCAGGGCTATATCAGCGAGGAAGAATACAACCAGGCCACGGCCCAGCCCGTCACCACCTCGCCGGGCAATGTGGAAGTGAAACAGACACAGACCACCAGCTATTTTACCGATAAGCTGATTGAGGATGTATCGGACGACTTGATGGAAGAGTATGGGCTGGACAGGGCCGCCACCACAAACCTTTTGTACAACGGAGGCCTGCGCATTTACGCCACGGTGGACCCGGACCTGCAGGCCACCATGGAGCAGGGCATGCGCAGCGGCGGGTTCTTCCCGCGCGGCGGCGTGCAGACAACGGCCTATGTATACGATGAGGACGGCCAGCGCGTGCTGGACGAAAACGGGCAGCCCGTGACCCAGCAGGTGACAGAGCAAACCCAGGCCGCCATGGTGACGCTGGATTACGACGGCCGCCTGCGCGCCGTGGTGGGCGGGCTGGACGAAAAAGAGGGCAGCCGCGTGTTCAACCGCGGCACGGACGCCGTGCGCCAGGTGGGCAGCACCATGAAGCCCATTGGCGCCTATGCGCTGGCGCTTGCGCAGGATGACATCCATTGGTCCACCCTGTTCCTGGACGACTATGTGCGCATGGAAGAGGATGAAAAAACGGGCGAGGTAAAGCCCTGGCCCGCCAATGTGACGCAGGTTTATACACAGAAGGAGATTACCGTGGCGGACGCCCTGGCCGAAAGCGTGAACACCGTGGCCGTGCGTGTGGGCGAGGTGGCCGGCATTCGCAACATTTACAACTTTGTCACACAGCAGCTTGGCATTACCACCTTTGTGCCGCAGGATGTGGACGCGGGCCCCATGGTGCTGGGCTCTTCCACCTACGGCGTCACCCCGTACGAGCTTGCGGCGGCGTATATGATGTTCGGCTCTGGCGGCATCTACACCACGCCCCATTGCTATGAAAGCGTGCAGACAGGCTATGGCAAGATTTTGCTGGAGCCGCAGGTGGAAAGCCGCCGCGTGCTGGACGAAGACACCGCCTATGTGATGAACCGCCTGTTGCGCGGCGTGATGGAAGGGCGCGGCACGGCCAGCGGGTATTCGGTGGGCGGCGGCATGGATTCCATTGGCAAAACCGGCACCACTTCGGACAACCGCGACTATTGGTTTGTGGGCCTTACGCCCTACTATGTCACCGCCACCTGGTACGGCTACGATTCCGGCTTTGCGCTGAACACCAGCGTGGGCACCTCGGCGCCCATCCGCGCGTGGCGCTGGGTGATGCAGCGCGCCCAAAGCGGGCTGGAGGCGAAAGGCTTCCCCACTGCAGAGGGCGTGGTGCAGGCAAACTACTGCACCGAAACGGGCCTTCTGGCCTCGCCCGGCTGCCCGTCCATGAAGACAGGATATTACAAGGCCGACGCCATGCCGGCCATGTGCACCCAGCACGCGGCATAGGAGGCCATTCTGCACAACAGGAGGAGACCCCGATGCAGCAGATACAAAAACTGACAGAACAAGAGATGTATGCGGTATACAGGCAGTGGTTCCCCGAGGCATTCCCCAAAAACGAAATACGTCCATGGCGCAGCATCCGCCGCCAGGTGCGGGCCGGCCGGTATGAGGGCTGGGGCCTGTATGAAAACGGCCAGCTGTACAGCTATGCGTTCTTTTTCCACCGCGGCAACATCTTCTTTTTAGATTATTTGGCCACGCTGCCCGCCGCGCGCGGCAAGGGCCAGGGCGGCACATTTCTGTGCCTGCTGCAGCGCCGGCTGGCGCCCGCCATGCTGATGGGCGAGGTGGAGGCGCCGGACGGCGGCAGCCACGACGGGCTGCGGCTGCGCCGCATGCATTTTTATGCCCGCCACGGCTTTGAGTTGGAGCCGGTAAAATCCCGCGTGTACGGGGTGACATACCGCGTCATCAGCTATGCGCGCCCCGCCCTGATGAAGGCGGACGATGTGTGCGAAGCCCTGCGCGCCATTTATGAAGAGCTTTTGGCCAGCCGCCTGCGCGTGCGCATGCATGTGCGCATCTGGCAGGAAGAGCCGGAGTTTTAACCCCTCTGTGCTGCGGCCCTGCCCGGCTGCAGCACGGAACACGCCCCTTTCCGGCTTGCAAAGCGTTTTTGCGGCCGCGGGCGGCGGCAAACGCCCCGGCGGGGTGTTTGCGCAGGCGCCTGCCTGCAAGGCCCCGGCGCCAGTGCCTTTTGCCGCCTGGGGGCAGGCCCGGCAATTTGGGGCAGAGCGCAGCGTAAAAAAGCCCGGCAATCCGTTTCGGATTGCCGGGCTTTTGCAATGCGCCAGGCGCCCAAATTGTATGTTTCAAAACCAGTGGGCCGCCCCAGCGCGCATTTTGCGCGGGATTTTGCGCGAAACGGGGCGGGCTTAACAGCTCATGTTGTTGGCCTGCATATATTCGGCAATCTCTTTGCCGTGCTGCTGCTCCTGCTGCTGAATGTTCATCAGCACGCCGCGGGCCTTTGCGTCTGAAAATTCGAACACCGAGGTGTTGTACACGCCCGCCACATATTTCTCGGTGGCCAGAAGGTCGGCCAAAAGGTAGGCGTCCTGCTGCTTTTCCGCGCGCTTGGCGGCAGATTTCAAATCTTTCGCAGCCTTGCCGCGCGCGGGCATCTTGCTTTGCCCGGGCAGCGAGGGCACGGTGCCGTTCAGCATCTGCGTCACGGTGTCGTAGTGGTTCTGCTCTGCCTGTTCCAGTTTTTCAAAAATGTGCTTCAGCTTTGCATCATGGGCGTTTTCTGCTGCACGGCGGTATTTTTCCGCGCACAGCTTTTCCTCGTTTTGCATGTCCTTCAAAAGGCTTTGCTCTTTTTTGGTGAATGCCATGGCACACACTTCCTTTCAGGTTTTGCTGGAAGTATTTCCGCCTGCCGGGCATTTTATGTAACGGGGGAAAGCTTTTGTTTGCGCCGGCCGCAGGGCCCGGCCGTTTTCCACCGCTGGGCCGCGCGGTTACAGCCGCAGGCCCTTTACGTCTTTCATGCGCGAGAGAATGGTGTTGCAGCAGCACGCCGTCACGCCGGGCAAAGGGTCTATCACATCGCGAATCAGCGCCTCCATCTCTTCGGCGCTGGCCGCCACGGCGTGCACATGCAGCTTGTTGTTACCCGTAACACGGTAAACTTGGGTGATGGTGTCGTTTGCACACAGAGCCTCGGCCACACCGGCCAGCATGCCCGGGGCCGTTTCCAGCTCAAAATAGCACGAAACGGCGCCGCTCAGCTTTTGCGGGTTCACAATGGCGGTATATTGCTCTATCACGCCGCGCTGTTCCAGCGCCTGCACGCGCATCTTCACGGCCACGCGTGAAATGCCGGTTTTTTCCCCAAGTTCGGAATATGACATGCGCGCATTTTGAATCAGCAGCTGCACAATTTTCTGATCCAATTCGTCCAGCCCTTCCAGAAACATGGCCTGCGCCTCCCTTCCTTTGTGCCTATTATACCGGCTTTTCTTTCGAAAAGCAATTACAATTTGACAGGAAGAAGGTAAAACGATATAATAACTTCGAAATGTAAGTTTGAATTTTCGTTTAGAAGGCGGGTGCGTTACCATGCGCCAGGGGGACCTGACACAGGGGCCTGTGATGAAAACCATGCTGCGCTTTGCGGTGCCCATGATTTTGGGCAATTTGCTGCAGCAGTGCTATAATGTGGCGGATACCCTGATTGTGGGCCGCTTTTTGGGGCCGGACGCCCTGGCGGCCGTGGGTTCTTCGTTCACGCTGATGACGTTTCTTACCTCTATTTTGCTGGGCCTGTGCATGGGCAGCGGGGCGGTGTTTTCCATCCGCTTTGGGCAAAGGGACGAGCGGGGCCTGAAAGAGGCCGTGTTCGCTTCGTTTGTGCTGGTTGCGGCCGTAACCGCGGTGCTGAACGCGCTGGCCTTTGCAGGCACAAACCTTATTATCCGCTTTTTACAGGTGCCCGCCGGGGTGCGCGGGCTGATGCGGGAATATCTGGTGGTTATCTTCTGCGGCATTGCCGCCACCTTTTTGTACAATTACTTTGCCTCTCTGCTGCGCGCAGTGGGCAACAGCGTGGCGCCGCTGGCATTTCTGGCGGTTTCTGCCGTGCTGAATATTGTGCTGGATTTGTGGTTTGTGCTGGGCCTTGCACGCGGCGTGGCGGGCGCGGCCGAGGCCACGGTGATTTCGCAGTATGTCTCTGGCGTGGGGCTGGCGGCATACACCTGGCTGCGCTGCCCGGGCCTGCGGCTGCAGCGCGTGCACTGCCGCCTGCGCCTGGCTTGCCTGCGCGAGATTGCCGGGTTTTCTTTTCTTACCTGCGTGCAGCAATCGGTGATGAACCTTGGCATTTTGATGGTGCAGGGGCTGGTGAACAGCTTTGGCCCCACGGTGATGGCGGCCTTTGCCGCCGCCGTGAAAATTGACGCCTTTGCCTACACCCCTGCGCAAGATTTTGGCAACGCCTTTTCCACCTTTATTGCGCAGAACTATGGCGCGGGGCGGCAGGCGCGCATCCGCGCCGGGGTGAAGGGCGCGGTGCTGGCCTCGTTTGTGTTCTGCAGCGCGGTGTCGGCGGCCGTATGGGTGTTGGCGAAACCTTTGATGATGCTGTTTGTCAGCGAAGGAGAAACGGCCATTCTGGCCGAGGGCGTGCGGTATCTGCACATCGAGGGCGCGTTTTACTGCGGCATCGGCTGCCTTTCGCTGCTTTACGGGCTGTACCGTGCGGTGGGCAGGCCCGGCATGTCTGTGGTGCTCACCGTTATCTCGCTGGGCACGCGCGTGGCGCTTGCCTATGTGCTGAGCGCCGTGCCCGCCTTTGGCGTAACGGGCATCTGGTGGGCGGTGCCCATCGGCTGGGCCCTGGCGGACGCGGTGGGCCTTGCATATTACTGCCTGCGGCGCGGCGCCCTTCTGGAGGGGCGCGGCCGCCTTGCTGTGCCGGCCCGCTGAGGCCGCCCTGCATGGCCAAACGGCAAAAAACGGCTTGTTTTGGCGCTGCCTTCCTGCTACAATGTGGAAGTAGGCACAGGAAACCCTGAAACCTAAAGGAGATGAACCGTATGCCGGAAGAAAAGCGCGTTAGAAGAACGCCGCAGCAGATTGCGCAGGACCTGGATGCACAGATGGAAAAGCTGAATGCATCCATTGCAGAGCTGGAGGAAAAAAAGGCCGCCAGCGCCGCTGTGTTTGACGGCAAAATTGCCGCCGTGAAAGAGAAAATCAAAAAGCTGGAGGCCAGGAAAAAGGACGTGCTGGCCCCCAAAAAGCGCAAGGTGCGCAAAACCAAGGCTCAGCAGATTAAAGACCTTGTGCGCAAGGCGCAGAAGGCCGGCCTCAAGCCGGACGAGATTGCAAGCCGTCTTGGCATTTCGATGGAAGAATAAACACACAGGCCGGTGCCCAAAAACGGGGTGGGGTTTCCCACCCTGTTTTTTTGTTGCCGCGAAAGGGCAGCGAAACGGCTGCCCGTTTGCGCCGCGCCTTTCCGGGAGGCAGTGCTTCCGCCGGAAAGACGCGCCAAAGCCGCCCGCCTCAACAAATGCCTAAAATGCATTTTTCGATATTTAAAATAGGTATTATACATTGTGCTTGCTTGTATCTATAATAGAACCAAAGGGGAAAACGGCGCTTTCAAAAAAGGGAAAGGCCGCTGAAAGGGCGGGCCCGGGCGCCTGGCCCCTTTTTGAAACGTCAGGCAGGAAACGCTGTCTTCCGGCCCTGACGGGAAACCCTGCGGGCCCGCCACTAAGTGAAGAAAGAAGGAGTTGGCATGAAAAAATTTACCGCGCTGCTGCTTGCATGTGCACTGGCCTTTTCGCTTGCGGCCTGCGCAGGCGCTGGTCAGGGCGCAAACGCCTCTTCCCAAAATTCCGCGCCCTCTGCGGCGCAGGAAGCGGCCGGTGCCTCTTCGCAGCCGGTTGAAAGCGCCGGAACCGCAGAGGGAACCGGCACAGAAGGGCAAAGCAACATTCTGGTGGCCTATTTTTCCTGGGCCAATAACGCCATTCTGGCAGAAGATGTGGACGCCGTGGCGTCGCCCAGCGTGATAACGCCGGGAAACGTGCAGCAGCTGGCAGAGTGGGTGCAGCAGGAGACAGGGGCAGACCTGTTTTCGATTCGCGTGGCAGAGCCCTACCCCAGCGATTGGGACGACTGCCTGGCCCGCGCCAACCAGGAGCGCGGCGACAACGCCCGGCCCGAGCTTGTGGAAAATGTAGAGAACCTTTCTCAATATGACACCATCTTTCTGGGGTACCCCAACTGGTGGTACGGCGTGCCAATGGCGCTGCTTACCTTCCTGGAAAGCAACGATTTTTCCGGCAAGCAGGTATATCTTTTCTGTTCCCACGGCACAGGCGGGCTTGCCAATAGTGTGCAAATCATCACCGAGGCCATTCCCAATGCAGAAATTTCGGACAATATCTTCGATTGTGATGAGGAAGATGCATCTTCTTCGCAGGAGGAGATTCAGAACTGGGTTGCGGGCCTTGCGGACGAAACGGCACCCGGCTGACAGATGCTTTTGTGAATGCCGTGCAAGCGCGTTGTGTGCAGATCGGAAGAGCGTCGTGTAGGGAAAGAGTGTAGATCTCGGTGGTCGCCGTATCATTAAAAAAAAAAAAA
>UREN01000082.1 GCA_900546885.1 uncultured Oscillospiraceae bacterium | reverse complement strand
TTTTTTTTTTTTTAATGATACGGCGACCACCGAGATCTACACTCTTTCCCTACACGACGCTCTTCCGATCTCGCGGCAAACGGCGGCGCAGCAAAGGCAAAAAGGCCCTTGTGGCGTCTGCCGGCGTGTTGTGCGCCCTGTGCCTGTGCGCGGGTGGGTTTTACCTTTACGCCAGGGCAAAGCTGAACGGCGGCAACGCCGCAGTGCAGAACGCCAGCGGCATAAACGAGCTGGTGCCGCCCGAATTGCAGGAAGAGCAGATGAATATCCTTGTGCTTGGCCTCGATTACGATAACGAGCAGAACGCAAACGAGGCCGAGCTGGGTGTGGTGCGTTCAAAAGAAAACCCCATGGCGGATATGCTGCTGTATGTGCAGTATAATAAGAAAACAAGGCAGGTTCGCATGCTGCAGGTGCCGCGCGATATGTTTGTGGTTACAGACGAAAGCTGGCACGGCTACACCATGGGCACGGGCAAAATCAACGCCGTGTTTGCCCACGGCCCGAACGAGAACAAGGTTCAGAACATTGTGGACGTGTTCAACCGCCAGTTGAAGCTGCCGGTAGACCACTATATCACCATTGACATGGAGCACTTCAAGGATATGTTCGAGGCTTTCGGCGGCGAGGAATGGGCGCTGGAAGTGTATGTGCCCACCGAGCTGAACTACTACAGGAACGGCGTGCTGCAAAGCCACCTTGACCCGGGCTACCAGTACCTGAAGGCCGAAGAGCTGGAGTTTTTCCTGCGCTGCCGCGAAGATGCAAAAAACACTCCCCGCGGCGATTTTGACCGCCTGAACAACCAGCGCTATTTCTATTCGGCGCTGTTCCGCTATATGCGCACCATGTCCGTGGGCGAGATGATGCGCCTTGTGCCCTGGGCGCTGAACTATGTCGAGACAGACATTGACCCGGTGCAGTGCGTGGCGCTGGCGCTGAGCGTGATGGAGGTGCCGGATGCGAACATCTCTATGGGGCGCCTGCCCATGTACGGCACGCAGACGTATTACAACACATACCACTATGTATCTGATGTGGCGCCGCAGCAGGCGGCCGGTTTCCTGAACCAGTATTTCCGCGCGGCCGAAGCGCCCGTGCCTGCGGAAGAACTTCACTTTGCCGCAAACGGCGGGGCCGAGGCGTCCAACGGCGTTGTCATTGACGCCGAAATGAGCCATATTGGCGGCGGCGGCACGGTAGAGCAGGGCGCAGGCGCGCAAAGCGCTGTGCCGGCCGTGCCGCCCGGCGCAGCGCAAAGCCCCGCATAATAAAAACGACAACTCGGAGGGAACGCCTTGAGAAACCAGCATAATATTCGGAATATAGACGTTTCCCGCGCAAAGCGTGCCCGGCGCCCGGCCCCCGCGGCCCCGCGGCGCAGCGCGTATGATGTGCAGAAAGACGTGCAGCGCCCGGTTTCCCGCGGCGGCAGCCAGGGGGGCGCGGCCCGCAGGCCCGCAGGCCAAAGTGCGCGGCGGCCGTACGACGTGCAGCGCAATACGGCCTATGCGAAGGGCAGGCGGCAGCCCGCCCCTTCCCGCACGCAGCCGGCCGGGCGCAGGCGCAGGAAGAAAAAGGCAAGCCTTGGCAAAAAAATTGCCATTGGCTTTGTGTCTGTGCTGTGCCTCATGGCAATGGGGGCGGCCGGGTTCTACTGGTATGTGGCGCATTCTCTGGCCCCGCGCGAAAGCGGCTCGCTTACGCAGGATATCGCCACCCCGCCCGAGTACAGCAAAGACCTCACCAACATCCTTGTGCTGGGTATCGATTATGACGACGACCCCGCAGAACAGGCGCTGGGCGTCCAGCGCAGCAAGAACGGCAATACAGACATGATTTTGTATGTGCAGTTCAATAAAAAGGAAAACACGGTGCACATGCTGCAAATTCCGCGCGACACCTTTGTAGGGCTGGATCTTCCCACCGGCGGCACCGGGCGCATCAATGCCCTGTATGCCCACGGGGCAGACCAGGAGAACCGCGTGCAGAACATTGCACAGGTGCTGTACGACCAGCTGCAGCTGCCCGTGGACGATTATGTGGTGATAGACATGCAGATGCTGCAGGGGATGATGACGGCCCTGGGCGACCAGTTTGCCCTGCAGGTGTATGTGCCCGTCACCATGGAATATAACGGCAGCAGGCTGGAGCAGGGCTACCGCTGGCTGCAGGGTGAAGAGCTTGAGTTCTTTTTGCGCCAGCGCAAAGATTCCAGCGCCACCCCGCGCGGCGACATCGACCGCTTGAACAACCAGCGCTATTTCTACGCCGCGCTGTTCCGCTATATGCTCACCATGAGCTGGCAGGAAATGGTGCGCCTGATGCCGGTGTTCCTGCAATATGTCGAGACGGACATCAGCCCCATCGACTGCGCCGCCCTTGCCATTGCGGTGAAAAACGTGCCGTCCGAGAATATTCTCATCGGGCGCTTGCCGGTATACGGCACCCAGGTGAAGGCAAATGGCAGAGACCTTGTCTCTGGCATTGCCATTCAAGAGACGGCCGATTTCCTGAACCAGTATTTCCGCCCGGCCGACGCGTCCGTCAGCGCGTCCGAGCTGAATATCCAGCTTCCGGCGGACGTGTCGCAGCTTGGCGCCGTAATAGACCCCGAGCTGAGCCAGATGGGCACCGACGGCACTGTGAACGATGCCACCCAAAGCGACACCACCAGCAGCACAAGCCAGCCTGCGGCCTGAAGTGCAGGCAGTTAGGAGAAAAAATGGAACCAAAAGCACTGGCGATGCACATCGCCCAAGTTCTGGACAATAAAAAAGCCACGCGCGTGAAGGTGCTGCGCGTGCACGACCTCACCGTGCTGGCAGATTACTTTGTCATTGCCTCCGGCACATCCTCCACCCATGTGAAAAGCCTGGCCGAAGAGGCCGAGTTCCAACTGAAAGAGGCAGGCATAGCACCTGTGCGCACCGAGGGGTTCTCTACCAAAAACTGGTTCATCCTCGATTACGGCAGCGTGATTGTGCATGTGTTCAGCCCGGAGGCGAGGGATTTTTACGACCTGGAGCACCTGTGGGCCGACGGCGAAGACGTGACGCCCACCTTTTCCCAGTGGCGCGCCCTTAACAGGGCGCGCCTTTTTGCGCCCTGCAGCGCCTGACGGCAGGGGCAGTGAAAACGGGCGCCGGTGCCCCCAGGCCCCGGCCGGGCCGGGTGCATGGCTTTACATCCGCGCCGAAATGTGCTAAAGTAAAACCATCTTCGGGCCTTGGAAAAGGCCCATGGTGCGGCGCACAATCTGCGCGGAAACTGATCATTGGATGTGAAAGAGAGCATGAAGTACGATTTCAAGACAATTGAAAAAAAGTGGCAGGACATCTGGGATAAAGAGAAAACGTTTGCCGCCAAGCAGGATTTTTCTCTGCCCAAATATTACGCCCTGGTAGAGTTCCCATACCCCTCCGGCCAGGGCCTGCACGTGGGGCACCCGCGCAGCTATACCGCGCTGGACATTGTGGCGCGCAAAAAGCGCCTGCAGGGCTATAACGTGCTGTACCCCATGGGCTGGGACGCCTTTGGCCTGCCCACGGAAAACTATGCCATGAAAAACCACATCCACCCCGAGCTTGTCACCGAAAAGAACGTGGCGCGCTTCAAAAGCCAGCTGAAAAGCTTGGGGCTCTCTTTCGATTGGGACAGGGAAGTGAACACCACCGACCCCTCTTATTACAAGTGGACGCAGTGGATTTTCCTTCAGCTTTATAAAAAGGGCCTTGCCTATAAAAAAGAGATGAACGTCAACTGGTGCACGGGCTGCCAGGTGGTGCTTGCCAACGAAGAAGTGGTGAACGGCAAGTGCGAGCGCTGCGGCAGCGATGTGGTGCACAAAAACAAAAGCCAGTGGATGCTGAAAATAACCGCCTATGCCGACAGGCTGATAGACGATTTGGACGGGCTGGATTTTATTGACCGCGTAAAGGCCCAGCAGAAGAACTGGATTGGCCGCAGCCACGGCGCACAGGTGCGGTTTGAAACCACGGCGGGCGACAGCCTGCTGATTTACACCACCCGGCCGGACACGCTGTTTGGCGCCACCTATATGGTCATCAGCCCCGAGCACCCGGCCATTGAAAAATGGGCAGATAAAATTGGCAACATGCCCGCCGTGCGCGCCTACCAGGAAGAGGCCGCCCGCAAAAGCGATTTCGAGCGCACCGAGCTGGCCAAAGAGAAAACGGGCGTGAAAATAGAGGGCGTGCGTGCCGTGAACCCGGTGAACGGCAAAGAGATTCCCATTTTCATTTCCGATTATGTGCTGATCAGCTACGGCACAGGCGCCATTATGGCCGTGCCCGCGCACGATGAGCGCGACTGGGAATTTGCCCAAAAGTTCGGCTGTGACATTGTGGAAGTGGTGAAGGGCGGCGATGTGCAGAAGGCTGCCTTCACAGATTGCGCCACCGGCGTGATGGTGAACAGCGGCTTTTTGGACGGCATGAGCGTGGAAGAGGCCAAAAAGGCCATTACGCAATGGCTGGTGGAAAAGGGCATTGGCGAGGCCAAAACCAATTTTAAGCTGCGCGATTGGGTGTTCAGCCGCCAGCGCTATTGGGGCGAGCCCATCCCCATGGTGTACTGCGAGCACTGCGGCTGGCAGCCCATCCCGGAAAGCGAGCTGCCCCTGCGCCTGCCGGATATCACCGATTTCGAGCCCGGCGAAGGCGGCGAAAGCCCGTTGGCGCGCCATACCGAGTGGGTGAACACCACCTGCCCGGCCTGCGGCGGCCCCGCCAGGCGCGAGACAGACACCATGCCCCAGTGGGCGGGCTCTTCGTGGTATTTCCTGCGCTATATGGACCCTCACAACGACACCGCCCTTGCTTCGCCCGAGGCCCTGCGCTATTGGGGCCCGGTAGATTGGTATAACGGCGGCATGGAGCACACCACCCTTCACCTGCTGTACAGCCGGTTCTGGAACAAGTTTTTGTACGACATTGGCGTGGTGCCCTATTCCGAGCCGTATCAAAAGCGCACCAGCCACGGCATGATTTTGGGCGAAAACGGCGAGAAGATGTCCAAAAGCCGCGGCAATGTGGTGAACCCGGACGACATCGTGCGCGACTATGGCGCCGACACCATGCGCCTGTACGAGATGTTTATTGGCGATTTTGAAAAGGCCGCGCCCTGGAACACCGCGTCCATCAAGGGCTGCCGCCGCTTTTTAGAGCGCGTGTGGGCCCTTGCGGACCGCATGGACGCCGCTGTGCCCGGCTATTCCGCCGCGCTGGAGGGCGCTGTGCACCGCACCATCAAAAAAGTGACGCAGGACATTGAAAACCTGAAGATGAACACGGCCATTGCCGCCATGATGAGCCTTGTGAACGAATTTTACGAGGCGCAAAGCGTCACAGCGGGCGAGGTGCGCACACTGCTGGTGCTTTTGAACCCGTTTGCACCGCATATGACGGAGGAAATGTGGGAAAACCTTGGCTTTGAAGGGCAGATTGCCCACACGCAGTGGCCGCAGTACGATGAGGCCAAGTGCGCGGAAAACACGGTGGAAATTGCCGTGCAGGTAAACGGCAAAGTGCGTGCGCGCGTGACGGTGGCGGCAGATATTTCTGCGCCCGAGGCCATTGCCCTTGCCAAGGCCGAGCCGAACGTGGAAAAAGAACTTGCGGGCAAAACCGTGGTGAAAGAGATTTATGTGCCCGGCAAGTTGGTGAACCTGGCCGCAAAATAGGCGCGGGGCTGCGGGCCACTCAAAAGAAAAACATTGACACAGGCCCGGCCACCATTGTATAATATAAAAAGCTGATAGTTTATGTACTGCATACCTTTCGGCTCTTACCCCAGGTCAAGGGAGGGACAAAGATGTCGGAAATTCGAGTAAAAGAGGGCGAGTCTCTGGAAAGCGCGCTTCGCCGTTTCAAGCGCTCTACTGCGCGCGCTGGCGTTCTCGCCGAGGTGCGTAAGCGCGAAGCCTACGAAAAGCCTTCCGTGAAGCGCAAGAAGAAATCCGAAGCCGCCCGCAAGCGCAAGTACAAATAAGCGAGGGGCTTAGGGGTACGGTTTGAAACACCGGGCGGGCCTTGTTTCAGGGCCCGCTTTTTGATTGCCGCGGCGCTGGCTGCCGCACCGGGAAAGGAGAGGGGGGCATGGCGCTGTTCCAGCCCACGGCGCTGTTTCGCGGCGCCGAATATATCACGCCGGAATATCTGCGCGAACACGGTATCCGCGCCCTGATCTTGGATGTGGACAACACGCTTACCGGCCACGGCAGCCAGCAGCTGCCGCCCGCCATTGCCGCCTGGCTGCAAACCATGAAGGAAAGCGGCGTCAAGCTGCGCGTGGCTTCAAACAATATGCCGGGCCGCGTGCGTCCCTTTGCGCAGAAGATTGGCCTGCCCTACAGCGCGCTTTGCTGCAAGCCCGCACCCTTTGGGCTGTGGCATGCCTGCCGCGAGATGGGCGTGCGCCCCTGCGAGGCAGCCCTTGTGGGGGACCAGGTTTTCACCGACGCCATGGGCGCAAACCTGGCCGGGGTGCAAATGCTGCTGGTGCAGCCCATGTACCGTGACATCAAGCCACTGATTCGCCTGCGCCGCCATTTGGAAAAGCCCGTGCTGCGCCGCTATTACGAAAAGGGCGGCCGGCTTTTGTAACGGCGTTGCCCTTTGGGCTGCGAAAACGGCAAAACCCCTTGAAAAAAGCGGAAAAATACGGTACACTATATACACATGTGAATATCTGTTACAAAGTATTATTGGAGGATCGATCTTTATGGTTTCTGCTGGCGATTTCCGCAATGGCATCACGTTCGAGGAGGACGGCAACGTCTACCAGATCGTGGAGTTCCAGCATGTAAAGCCCGGCAAGGGCGCGGCCTTCGTGCGCACGAAGATTCGCAACGTCATCACGGGCTCTGTGGTGGAAAAAACGTACAACCCCACCGCCAAGTTCCCCACTGCATACATCGAGCGCCGCGAGATGACCTATTCCTACAAGGACGGCGATTTGTACTATTTCATGGATAACGAGACGTACGAGCAGATTCCGCTGAACGAAAGCGAGCTGGGCGAGGCCTTCAAGTTCGTGAAAGAGAACGAAGTGTGCAAAGTGCTGAGCTATAAGGGCAAGGTGTTCGGCGTAGAGGCCCCCAACTTTGTGGTGCTGGAAGTGACAAAGACAGACCCGGGCTTCAAGGGCAACACCGCCACCAACACGCTGAAGCCCGCCACGCTGGAGACGGGCGCCGAAATTCGCGTGCCTTTGTTCATCAACGAGGGCGACATGATTCGCATTGACACCCGCACGGGCGAATATATGGAGCGTGCGTAACGCGTAAGACATCCGCAGGGCGGGGCCGTGTGGCCCCTGCCCTGTTTTGAGTTTTGGCGGCGCGCGCCGCCGTGCAGAAAGGAAGGAACACCCATGGAACTGAAAGAGAAAGTTGCCTACCTCAAAGGCTTGATGGAGGGCATGGAGTATGATGTTTCCACCAAAGAGGGCAAGCTGATGGCTGCCGTGGTGGAAACGCTGGATGCAATGGCCGCCAGGGTGGAAGAGATTGACACCGATGTGGACCAGCTGTTTGACGAAGTGGACGCCGTGAGCGAAGACCTTGAGGACGTGGAAGATTACCTGTTTGACGGCGAGGACGGCGACGAGGAAGATTATGCCGATGAGTATGAGGCGGGCCTGTACGAGATTACCTGCCCCAACTGCGGCGAAGTGGTGTGCGTAGACGAGGATATGCTTGCTTCAGACGACCTCACCTGCCCCAACTGCGGCACAAAATTTGAGGTGGATTTCTCGGAGGATGAGCCCGAAGAGGAAGAGACGGCCGAGACGGAAGAGAAAGAATAAGCCGCAAGCCTTTTGGCTTTTGCACAGCGCGCAAAAAACGGGCGGCCAGATCGGAAGAGCGTCGTGTAGGGAAAGAGTGTAGATCTC
>UREN01000081.1 GCA_900546885.1 uncultured Oscillospiraceae bacterium | reverse complement strand
GTAACTCAACTATAACCGATGAGGCCTTATCCTTCATCCTTTTTCTTCCTCTGTCCAATATCTATTGTAGTCCTACACGCAACCTGGGCTGAAGCGCCGCGCATGGTTGAATTTGCAAATTGAATATGCTATAATTATTCAGTTAAAATGCGCCCAGTGCCCGCATGCGGGGCCGCGCCCCGCGCGTTGCGGCGCTGTGAGAACCGAACACATATGAGGAGGCTTTTATCGATATGTCCGGCCATAGCAAGTGGAACAATATCAAGCGCAAGAAGGAAAAGACGGACGCCCAGAAGGCAAAAATTTTCACCAAGGTGGGCCGCGAGATTGCGGTGGCCGTGAAGGCCGGCGGGGCAGACCCCGCGGTGAACGGCAAACTGCGGGACCTCATCGCCAAGGCCAAAAGCCTGAACGTGCCCAACGACAACATCCAGCGCATCATCAAAAAGGCAGAGGGTGCGGAAAAGGACGATTACGAAAGCATCACCTACGAGGGCTACGGCCCCTCTGGCATTGCCATGATGGTGGAGACGCTGACCGACAACCGCAACCGCACCGCGGGCAACCTGCGCCATTATTTTGATAAGTTCGGCGGCAACCTTGGCAACAACGGCTGCGTGTCGTTCCTGTTCACCGAGCAGGGCGTCATTGTGCTGGACGTAGAGGACAAGGACGAGGAAACCGTGATGGAGGACGCCTTTGACGCCGGCGCGGACGATTTCGACATGGCGGACGGCGTGGCCGAGGTGACCACCAGCCCCGAGGCGTTCAGCGAAGTGCGCCAGGCGCTGGAGGAAAAGGGCTATGAATTCATCAGCGCGGACGTGGCCATGGTGCCCAGCACGCGCACGGCCCTGACGGACCCGGACGACCTCAAGAAAATGGGCCTTCTTCTGGACCATTTGGAAGAGGACGACGATGTGCAGAACATCTGGCACAACCTGGAAAACGAGGAAGACCTGGACCGCTGAGCCCACACCGCACGGCGGAAAGCATTCAGAAAAGGAGAGGTGATGGCCTGTGGCCCAGCAGATCATCTGCGACCACTGCATGTCCAATGTAGAGCTTGGCGCGCAGAGCTGCCCGTACTGCGGCAAGCGCTTTGTGAACACCAACCCCGCCGGCGCGCTGCCGGCGCACTCGCTGCTTGCAGGGCGCTACACCATAGGCAAATGCCTTGGCCTGGACGGCGAGGGCATTACTTACAGCGCCATTGACGGCAAAGAGATGCGCCGCGTCACCATTAAAGAGTATGTGCCCGTCTCGATTTGCGCCGCGCGCGCCGCAGACGGCCGCGTGCTGCCGCGCGCCGGGCGCGAGGTGCTGTTTAAAACCACCCGCATGGATTTTGCCGACCTTTACCGCAGCCTGGTGCGCCTTGGCCGCACCGAGGGCCTTGTGACGGTGCTGGACGTGGTGGAGACGAACGACACGGCCTATGCCGTGCGCGAGCCGGACGAGGGCGCGCCGCTTTCGCGCTACCTTGCCAGCCGGGAAGAGCCCCTGACGCAGGAGGAGGCGCTTGTGCTGCTGCGCCCCGTGGTGTACGGCGTGGACGCCATGCACCGCATGGGCCTTTTGCACCGCGGCATCAGCCCGGACACCATCTGGATTACGCCGCAGGGCGCCAAGCTGTCCGGCTTTGCCACGCAGGGCCTGCGCACGGCGGGCGGAGAAATTAAATGCCAGCTGGCGGACGGCTATGCCGCGCCCGAGCAGTATTCCGTGGCCGAGTTTGACGGCAAATACACCGACGTATACAGCCTTGCCGCGGTGTTCTACCGCGTGATGACGGGCGTGGAGCCGCTGGGCGCCAATTTGCGCCGCATGGACGACAACATGCCCAGCGCCCGCACGGCCAACCGCGAGCTGCCCGGCTTTGTCTCGGCGGCGCTGGCCCGCGCCATGCGCCTGGTGCCGGCCGAGCGCATTCAAAGCGCCAGCGAGCTGCTGGCCGCCCTGACGGCCCCCAGCCGCGAGGTGACGGGCTCGAAATGGGACCAGCTGCGCGAAAAGCTGGGCATGACAGACCGGCAGCTGAAGATACTGGGCATTGCGGCCGCGGCGGCGCTGCTGGTGATTATCATCTCCATCATCGCCATCCTGAACATGAACCGGCCCCGCAACCCGGGCTCTTCTTCCAGCCCGGCCACAACGTCCTCGGTGCCGGCAAGCTCTTCTTCCGGCGCATCGCTGGATTACACGCTGCCCAGCTTTACCGGCAGGCAGGTGCAGGACGTCATCAACAACAGCGAATATCTGAAATACTGCATGTTCAGCACGGAATATGAGTTCAGCGACGAGTATGAAGAGGGCGAAATCATCAGTCAGACGCCCGCTTCGGGCACCAAGATTGGCGCCAACACCGTGGTGAAGCTGGTGGTAAGCAAGGGCGCCGAGACGGCCACCATCCCCGAGGACATTGGCGGCATGTCGCTGGGCGACATCAAATCGAAGCTGTACAGCCTTGGCATTGCCGAGAACAAGGTGCAGGTGGTGACGCAGGAGAACGACGGCACCTATGCGGAAAACCAGTTCATCAAAATGGACCCGGTGCCCGGCACTGCGGTGAAAATTGGCGACAACGGCGACACCGTCACCATTTATGTGGCGGGCAAGCCGCCCGCACAGGTGAAAATGCCTGCGGTGGTGGGCAAGGCCCGCGCCGATGTGGAGAGCGCGCTGAACGCGGCGGGCATCAAATACCACATCACCGAGGTGGCCAACACCACCAGCTATGCCTCCGGCACCGTGATTGAAAGCAACGTGGCCGAGGGCACCACCCTGCGGGCCGGTGTGGACACCGTGGAGCTGAAAGTGGTGGTGGGCGACCCGCCCGGCCCCACGGATGACGGCACGGCCGGCGCCGGCGGCCAGCCCACGCCCACGCCCGGCTGAGCCCGGCTTTGAACCCCAGAAAGAATGCCTGCGCGGCGGTTGCAAAACCGCCGCGCTTTTTTGCGCTTGGGCGCCGCCCGATGCCTTTTTGAGTTGACAATAATCCGCTTTCGGATTATAATTAGCACTTGCGGCCCCGTGTGGAAGCGGAAGGAGGAAAAAAGATGGCGCAGCAAACGGAAGAAATGCGGGTGGCGTTCAACCAGCTGTATAAACAGATGGACGAGCTGTACCATGCCTATGCAAAGGCCTGCGGCGTGCCGGACACCGTGTTCTGGCTGCTGTATTCGCTGTATGAGGGCGGGGCCTATACACAGCACGAGCTGTGCCAGGCCTGGCACTACCCGCCGCAGACGGTGAACTCTGCCCTGAAAAATATGGAGCGCCAGGGCCTTGTGGCCCTGCGCGCCGTGCCCGGCAACCGCAAAAGCAAGCAGGTGGCCCTGACAGCCAAAGGGCAGCAGGCCATGCGGCGCCTGGTGGGCCCGGCCGTGCGGGCCGAGCAAAACGCCCTGCAGCGCATGGGCCCGGGGCAGGCGCACGAATTGTGGGCGCTTACCAAACAATATACGGAATGTTTGCGCGCAGAGCTGGGCGGCGCACAGGCGTGCGCCGCGCCCGGCATGCCGCAAAGGGAAGGAAGAAACGTGTGAACTCTGCAGCATTGTTTTCCAAAACGCCGCCGGTGAAGCTGTTTTTTCTGGCGTCGGTGCCGGGGGCCATCAGCATGCTGGCCTCGGCGCTGTACCAGACGGTGGACGGCGTGTTTGTGGGCCAGTTTCTTGGCACCACGGCATTTGCGGCGCTGAACCTGGCCATGCCGTTTGTGGTAATCAACTTTTCTTTGGCAGACCTGATTGGCGTGGGCTCGGCCGTGCCCATCTCGGTGTGCCTGGGCAAAAAGCAGGGCATGCAGGCCAACAACATCTTCACATGCGCCTGCCTGATGATTGTGGCCGCGGGGGCGGTGATTGGCGGCGTGCTGTACGCCGCCGCCCCGGCGCTGATTCGCCTGATGGGCGCAGAGGGGGAATTTGCCGCCCTGGCGGTGCAATACCTGCGGGTGTATGCGCTGTGCTCGCCCGTGACCACCATTGTGTTTGCGGCCGACAACTACCTGCGCATCTGCGGCTACATCCGCGGCAGCATGATGCTGAACATCCTGATGAGCGCGCTGAGCGCCGTGCTGGAATTTCTGTTTTTGGGCGTGCTGGGCTGGGGCATTTGGGCCGCGGCGCTGGCCACCTGCCTGGGCATGGCCGTGTGCGCGGCGCTTTCTTTTGTGCCGTTTTTGCGCGGCAAGGCGCTGCTGCGCCTGTGCCGCCCGCACTTTTCCGCCCGGATGGTGCGGCAGATTGTGGCCTGCGGCAGCCCCAATTTTCTGAACAACATTGCCGGGCGCGTCACGTCCATTTTGCTGAACATGATTCTGGTGCGCCTGGGCGGCGAGACGGCCGTTTCGGTGTATGGCATTTTGATGTATGCCGAAGGGTTTATTCAGCCGCTTTTGTACGGCATGTGCGATTCGCTGCAGCCCGCGGTGGGCTACAACTGGGGGGCCGGCCAGCTTTCGCGCGTGCGCGCCATTGAAAAGTGCTGTTTTGCCGCCAGCGGCGTGGTTTCGCTGGCCGCAGCGGTGGCCATGGCCCTGTTTCCGGGGCAAATTGCGGCCCTGTTTGTGGCCGCCGGTGCGCACGATGTGCTGGCCATGGCCACCGGCGCGCTGCGCCTGTTCAGCCTGACGTATGTCACGCGCTGGTTCTCGTTTGCCACGCAAAGCTATATGCTGGCCATTGAAAAGCCGCTGGCGGCATCGGCCATCTCGGTGTCGTTTGCTTTGGTGTTCCCCGTTGTGCTGATTGTGGCGCTGTGGCCGCTGGGGCTGACGGGCATCTGGCTGAATTTTGCGGGCACCTCGGCCCTGGCAGGGGTGCTTTCGCTGGGCATTCTGGTGTGGATGCGCCGCGAGTGGAACGCCCCGGACACCCCGGCGGGCGCGGGCGAGGCCGGGGCGTAAGGCGCACGCCGGGCCCTGCCGGGCACACAGGGCGGCGGCCCCGCCGCGCGCCCCCGGCCCGCAAAGCCCCAAAGCAAAGCGCGCATAGAACAGAAAAGGCCCCCCGCCAACGGCGTTGGCAGGGGGCATTTTTTTTGCGGTTGAAAAAGCGCAGCTTAGTCGCTTACATACGGCATCAGGGCCATATGGCGCGCGCGCTTGATGGCCACCGTCAGCTCGCGCTGATGGAAGGCGCAGGTGCCTGTGACGCGGCGGGGAATGATCTTCGCGCGCTCGGACACATATTTGCGCAGGCGGGCAACATCTTTGTAATCGATGTGCTCGATGCGGTCTACGCAGAAGCTGCAAACCTTCTTGCGGCCGCGGCGCTGCGGGCGGCCGCCGGCGCGGCCTTCCGGTTTGTCAAAAGCCATGGTTCGTTCCTCCTTATCGGGATGATCAGAAAGGTAAGTCTTCGTTTTCGTCAATCACGGCGAAATCGTCTGCCGAGCCAGCCGCAAAATTCACGGGCTGCTCGGGCACGGCGCGGGGCGCGGGCGCAGCGGCCGGGGCGGCGCCATACCCACCGGCGTACCCGCCGCTGGAGGCTTTGCTCTCGGCAAAGTGGATGTTATCTGCCACCACTTCATAAGCTGTGCGCTTGTTGCCGTTTTTATCTTCATAATTGCGCGTTTGAAGGCTGCCGTTCACAGCAATCATGTTGCCCTTATGAAAATATTTGCACACAAATTCCGCACTTTGGCGCCAGGCGACAATGTCGATGAAATCTGCCTTGCGCTCCTCACCGGCGCGCACGAAGTTGCGGTCTACCGCGATACGGAACGTGCAGGTTGCAATTCCGTTCGGGGTGTGGCGCAATTCCGGGTCCGCCACTAGGCGGCCCATCAAAGCGATTACATTCAGCATTATTTTGCCTCCGTTTCCGCTTCTTCGGGCTGGGCGACAATCATCGTGCGCAGCACGCCGTCGGTGATTTTATACACGCGGTCCAGCTCTGCGGGGAAATCCGGGCCGGACGTGAAGCGAATCACCGTGTACACGCCTTCCGTCTCATCGTTGATGGGGTAGGCCAGCTTGCGCGTGCCCCACTCGTCAACAGAATCGATGGTGCCGTTTGCCTCAATCATGGATTTGAACTTGCCCACCAGAGCGGCGGACGCCTCCTCATCCAGGCCGGCCTTCGTCACCAGCATGGTCTCGTATTTTGCCATTTCTGTGCACCTCCTTTTGGACTTATGGCCTCCCCGTCCAGATGCAGGGAAGCAAGGATAACCTGCCATTTCTGACAAGCAATTCATTATACAATAAAACGGCGCGCCCTGTCAAGCAAAGCTTTGGCAAAGCGCACCGTTTTCTGCACTTTTTAAAAGGCGGCGCCTTACAGCGAGGCGGCCAGCTGCTTGAGGTAGCTGCGGAACTCTTCGCCAATTTCAGCGTGGCGCAGGGCCGTCTCCACCTGGGCCTGCATCACGCCCAGCTTCGAGCCCATGTCGTAGCGCTTGCCGGTGAAATCCACACCCGTCATGCCGCCCGCGCGGGCAATGACGGCCATGGCGTCTGTCAGCTGAATTTCGCCGCCCGCGCCGGGGGCCGTGTTCTCCAGCAAGGGGTAGATGTCGGGCGTCAGCAAACAGCGGCCCAGAATGGAATACAGGCTGAACTCCTGCCCGGGGGCCGGTTTTTCAATCATGTCTGTGATGTTGTAAAGGTTATCTTTGATGGGGGTGCATTTCATGGAGGAATATTTGCGAATGGCCTCGCGGCTCACTTCCTTGATGCCCACGCAGGGTTTGCCCGTCTGGCCATAGGCGCGGATAAGCTGCGCGGCCACGGGGTCGTCGCCCATAATGACGTCGTCGCCGTACAGCACCACAAACGGCTCGTCTGCCGTGAAGGGCTTTGCCTTCAAAATGGCGTGGCCCAGGCCCTTTGTCTCTTTCTGGCGCAGAAAGAAGATGTCTGCCAAATTGGCAATGCCAAGGCATTGTTCCAGCATTTGGGCCTTGGCGGGGTTGGCCTCCAGGTTGCGCTCCAGCTCGAAGGCGTGGTCGAAATGGTCTTCCATAATGGCCTTGCCGCGGCCGGTGATGATGAGAATTTCTTCGATGCCGGCGGCCACGGCCTCTTCCACAATATACTGGATGGCGGGCTTATCCACGATGGGCAGCATCTCTTTGGGCATGGCCTTAGTGGCGGGCAGCACGCGCGTGCCAAGCCCGGCGGCGGGGATGACGGCTTTGCGGATTTTGTGCATGTTTGTTACCTTCCTTACTTTATGTTGAAGCTTGCCCCTGCGCACAGCGCAGGGGCAAGGGCCGCCGTGCGGCGGCAAAAAAACCGTATGTTACAGGCTGGTGCCGCCCTGCGCGCCGTAGCCGTAGCCTGTCAGGCCCGTAAGGCCGTAGGCAGAGGCAAGCTGCATCAGGCGCTCGGGGCCCACCCACAGGCCAAACGCATAGCACAGGGCCAGGTAGGCCACCAGCGCCAGCACAACGGCCAGCACACTGGTGCCGCCTGTGCGCATCAGCCGCGCGGCGTAATCGCGCGGGGCAAGGCCCTCGCTTTGCACGGCGCGTATTTTTTTGGCCGCATGGCGGCGGTAGAGGTACACCGCAAACATGGCGAACAGCACCTGCACGGCCAGGCCGGCCAGCCCGCCCACCTGCGAAAGCGCGCTGAGCACATTCAGCGGCAGCACATAGCCCAGCGGCAGGTCCATCAGGCGGAACATGGCAAGAAAGCCGGGGATGCTGGTGACGATGCCTGCCGCCAGCGCCAGCGCGGCCCAGCTGTACATTTTGCGGTATAAAAAGTACAGCGGCGCGAAGAAAAACGCGGAAAAGCTGAAGCCGAACTTGCGGCCCGCCGCATCCATGCGGCTGAACTGGTACAGATAATACGGCGTGCTGGGGCCGATATAGGCCTGCCATTCAGAGGCGGAAATGCCGTCATAGCTGGCGGCAGGCTGTGCCGCCGCGCCCCAGCCGGGCCGTGCGCCGGCCCCGGGCTGCCCATAGCCCGGCGCGGGCCCGCCCGCCT
>UREN01000080.1 GCA_900546885.1 uncultured Oscillospiraceae bacterium | reverse complement strand
GCGACCACCGAGATCTACACTCTTTCCCTACACGACGCTCTTCCGATCTAAGGCGGGCCTGCGAAGGAGCCGCGGCGCCCTGGCGGGCCGCCCGGCGGGCAGTTGCACAATTTCCGGCCTTCCGGCCGCGCAAAGGGGGGCGGCGCCTTTGCGCCGCAGGGCGCCATTCTTGTAAATTTTGCCCGGTTTCACGGCCCAAATTTTATGCAGGCCGGAAGTTGAATCTCCGGCCCCGGCGCGGTAAGATAATAAATAGTGCACCCGTGGCGCCTGCCTTTGGGGGCCGGAACCCGGCCCCTGCGGCATTTGGCCCCCGCTGATTCTCTTACACTGCGCAATTTGACAGGAGGCTTATTTTGGCGGATACCATTCTCACCCAGACGTTTGTCATTTTATTTTTTATGGGCATTGGCCTTGCATCCGGCCGCTTTGGCTGCCTGAAGGAAGAGGCACAAAAGTGGCTTGCCTCCTTTGTGATGACGCTTTCTTTGCCCGCCGCCATCCTGCTTTCGGCCGAGGGCCCTTTGACGCCAGAGCGCAGCACGGGCGTTTTCTGGATGCTGGCACTCTCTGCCGGCTCCTTTGCCATTACATACCCGCTGGCCATGCTGCTGGCGCGCAGGGCAGGCCCCGGCACACACCGGGGGCTGTTTGCCGCAAGCCTTGTGTTTGCCAATGTGGGGCTGCTTGGCTTTCCGTTGTCTGAGGCGCTGGTGCCCGGCAACGGCCTGTTTTATGCGGCCTTTTTCAACCTTGTGTCCAATTCTGTTTTTTTTACCTTCGGCATGCGGATGTTCCGGCCGGACGGGCGCATGGGGTCTTTGCGCACAGTGCTTACAAACCCCAACCTGGTGGCTACCTTTACCATGCTGGTGCTGTTTGTGATGAACTGGCACCTGCCCGAGCTTATCCGCCACCCCATCTCTCTGCTGGGCAGCCTGTGCTCGCCGCTGAGCCTTGTTCTGGTGGGCGCCAAACTGGCAGCCGTGCGCCCGCGCGAGTTGTTTGCCGGGCGCGCGCTGAAAGCGGCGGCGCTAATCCGCCTGGTTGGCATCCCGCTGGCCACCATTGCCGTGCTGTGCGTGCTGCGCCCGCCGCGGGAAGTTGCGATGGTTCTGGTTATTATGAACGCCATGCCGGTGGCGGCCAATACGGTGGCGGCGGCCCAGCAGGCCGGCCTCTCTTCCGATTTTTGTGCAAAATCTGCCGCGCTTACAAACCTGCTGTTTCCCATTACGCTGCCGGCAATTTTGCTGCTGGCACAGGCCGTCTTTACATGGTAAAACAAACGGCGCCGCGCTGTTTTGAAAACAGCGCGGCGTTTTACTTTGTCATTTTTGCGTTTTTTCGTCCTCTTCCAAAAGGGTAATCACATCTTCCAGGCTGGGCACCACCGCGGCGGCTGCCGCCAGCACCTGCTGCGCCACCGGGGCAACATCCGGCACCACCACCGTCCGGCAGCCGGCGGCAAGGCCCGCACGGGCGCCGTTTTCCGAATCTTCCAGCACAAGGCAGTGTGCGGGCGGCACATTTACGCGCTGTGCGCCCAACAGGTAAATATCGGGCGCAGGCTTCGAGTGCCGCACCATGTCGCCGCACACCACGGCAGAAAAATAATTCAGAATGCCGGTGCGCTGCAAAAGGTCTTTTACAAGGTTTTGCTCGGTGGAGGAAACCACCGCCATGGCGCGCCCGGTTTTCTGCAGGTATGCCAAAAGCGGCAAAAGGCCGGGCTTCATGGGCACGTCGCCCCGCAGCCATTCGCGCACAAGGGCGTCCGCCATGGTGTTGCAGCGGTCAAACACATCCCCCGGGGCCACATTCTTTTCAAAGGCGGCGCGGCTGTCGGCCAGGCTGCGGCCGCGCAAGGGGGCAATTTGCTCTTCCCCCATGGGCACGCCGCAGGCCTCACCCGCCTGTTTCCAGGCTTTGTCCCAAAGACGCTGCGTATCAAACATCAGGCCGTCCATATCAAACAGCACTGCACGAATCTTCTTCATGTTCTGCCTCCCTTTTCTATGGCATGCGCGGCATGGTGCGCCCGGCTTCTATGATACACCTGCTTTGCGCGGGGCGCAAGGCTTTCCGCCGCCTGATGCCTTGCCGGGCACAGTTTCCCTCAAAGGAAAAGCACGCCACGCTCTCTGCAAGCGCAGAAAGGCGCGGCGCGCTTTGTTCTCTGTTTGCATCGGGCCAAAAAGCGGCGCCGGAAAACACTTTATTCCGGCTGCACCAGGTGGCAGGCCACAAAATGGTTGGGGCGCACCTCGCGCAGCACAGGCGTCTCGCTGCGGCACCTGTCTGTGGCGTGGGGGCAGCGGCCCGCAAATTTGCAGCCCGGCTTCGGGTTGATGGGGCTGGGCACGTCGCCGGAAAGCACCTGCGCCCGCTTTTGGGCCTCTTTGTTCGGGTCCGGAATGGGCACGCTGGCAAGCAATGCCTGGCTATAGGGGTGCAGGGTATGGGCATAGATGTCGTCGCTGGGGGCCAGCTCTACCAGGTTGCCCAGATACATGACGGCAATGCGGTCTGAAATATACTTCACAATGTTCAAATCGTGCGCAATGAACATATACGTCAGGCCCAGTTTTTCCTGAAGCTCTTTCAGCAGGTTGATTACCTGGCTCTGAATCGAGACGTCCAGTGCAGAAATCGGCTCGTCGCACACGATGAACTGCGGCTCAATGGCAAGCGCGCGGGCAATGCCGATGCGCTGGCGCTGGCCGCCCGAAAACTCGTGCGGGAAACGGTTGGCATGCTCTTTGTTCAGGCCTACCGTTTCCAGCAGCTCGTACACGCGCTGGGTGCGGCGCTCTTTGGTGTACATGCCGTGGATCTCCATACCCTCGGCAATGATGTCGCCCACCGTCATGCGGGGGTTCAGCGAGGCATATGGGTCCTGAAAAATAATCTGCGCCTTTTTGGAATACTGAAAGCGGTCCTTCGTTCTGCGCAGGTTCACTTCCTGGCCCTCATATTCCAGCTTGCCGGAGGTGGGGTGATAAATGCCCATCACCACGCGCCCCAGGGTGGATTTGCCGCAGCCAGATTCGCCTACCACGCCAAGCGTTTCGCCCCGGTAGATATCCAGCGTGATGCCATCCACGGCTTTCAGCGTTTTGCCGTGGCCCACGTTGAAGTATTTGCATACGTTTTCAAGGGAAATGAGCTTTTCACGGTTCTGTTCTGCCATTCTCAGTTCCCCTCCTTCCTTTGCACCGGGCAGGCGGGGTGCAGCCGCCAGCAGGCCGCCTTGTGGCCCGCCCCCACCTCATAGGTGGGCGGCACATGCTTTTTGCACACCTTCATGCAATGCTCACAGCGGCTGGCAAATTCGCAGCCCTTTGGCGGCATAAACAAATCCGGCGGGGTGCCTGCAATAGACACCAGCTTCTCTTCGCGGGATGTTTCCACCGTGGGCAGGCTTTTCAGCAGGGCCTGCGTGTAGGGATGCTTCGGGCGGTAGAAAATATCTTCTGCCGTGCCTGTCTCCACAATTTTGCCCGCATACATCACGGCCACGCGGTCGGCCAAATTGGCCACCACGCCCAAATCGTGCGTAATCAGAATAATGGCGGTGCCCGTCTCTTCGCGCACCTTGGCCATCAGCTGCATAATCTGCGCCTGAATGGTTACGTCCAGCGCGGTGGTGGGCTCGTCTGCAATCAGCAGCTTGGGCTCGCAGCTCATGGCCATGGCAATCATGGCGCGCTGGCGCATGCCGCCGGAAAACTCGTGCGGGTACTGTTCGGCGCGCTCGGCCGCGTTGGGAATCTGCACCATTTCCAAAAGGCGCACGGCCTCTTTCTTTGCCTCGTCCTTCGAAAGCTTGCGGTGCTGACAAATGGCCTCCGTCAGCTGCTTGCCCACCTTCATGGTGGGGTTCAGGCAGGTCATGGGGTCCTGAAATATCATGCTCACAAGGCGGCCGCGGATGTCCTGCATCTTCTTTTCGTTTGCAGCTACAATGTCCTCGCCGCACAAATTGATGCTGCCCTCTTTGATGCGGGCGGGCGGCATGGGGTTCAGCTTCATGATGGTCTGCGCCGTCACCGATTTGCCGCAGCCGGATTCGCCCACAACGGCAAGCACCTCACCCTCGCCCACATGCAGCGAAACGCCGCGCACCGCGTGCACCTCGCCCGCATAGGTGTCGAAAGAGACGTGCAGGTTTTCAATTTTCAATACGTCTGCCATGCCTCTCACCTCCTCAGTTTCGGGTCAACACTGTCGCGCAGCGCATCGCCCAGCAGGTTGAAGCTGAGCATCGTCAGGCTGATGAGCACTGCGGGAATGAGCATCTGCCACGGATACATGCGGAACATGCCGAACCCATCGTTGGCCATCTGCCCCCAGGAGGAGGTGGGGATGGGCACGCCCAGGCCGATGAACGAGAGGAAGGATTCGTTGAAAATCATGCTGGGGATAGCCATGGTGATCTGCACGATAACCACGCTCAGAAGGTTGGGGATGAGGTGCTTTATGATGATGCGCGCCGGCTTTGCGCCCATAGCGCGGGCGGCCACCACAAACTCCTGCTCCTTCAAAGACACAATCTGGCCGCGGGTAAGGCGCGCAATGCCCGTCCAGCCCGCGATGATATAGGCGATAATCATGCTTTTTACGCCTGCGCCCATGATAAGCATGAACAAAATCAGAATAATCAGGTACGGGATGCCGTTGATAATCTCGATAATGCGCATCATGACATTGTCCAGCGCGCCGCCGAAATAGCCGGAGATGCCGCCGTAAATCAGGCCGATGATGCCGTTGGCAATAACGGCCGTCAGGGCCATGGCCAGAGAGACGCGGGCGCCCATCCAGGCGCGGGTGAACAGGTCGCGGCCCATATTATCCGTGCCGAACACATGCATGTGGCCCGTGTCGGCACACACTGTAAACATGTGCGCGTTGGTATGGGTAACATGCTGCTCTTCCTCTGTGAACGGGCTTACAATGGGCTGGAAAATCGCCATCAGCACAATCAGCGCAATGACAATCATGCACACAATCGCCGTCTTGTTCGAGAACAGGCGGCGCATGGCATCCTGCCAGAAGCTCACTGAAGGGCGGGCAATGGCCTCGCGGCTGTTTACATCCGGGCCTATCACCTCGAAATCAGCATCGGCTGGGTCGTAGTGGGCGGCGGCGGCAATGCGCTCCTGCTCTTTTGCCTCCAGGGCCGCGGCCAGTGCTTTCTGTTTTTTATTCATTGGTCCTCAGCCCTCCTTTCCGCCGGCCAGCTTGACGCGCGGGTCAATGACACAATACAGGACGTCCACGATGAGGTTGGCCGCCACCAGGAATACGCCGTAGAAAATGGTGGTGCCCGCAATCATGGTGTAATCGTTGTTGGTGATGCTGGTGACAAAGAACTTGCCCATGCCGGGAATGGCGAAAATTTTCTCCACCACCATGGCGCCGGTGAGGATGGCGGCAGCCTGCGGCCCCAGCACCGTGATAACCGGCATAATGGCGTTGCGCACCGCATGCTTCCAAATAATTTTTTTGCTGGACAGGCCCTTGGCCTTGGCCGTCTTGATATAGTCCTGATTGAGCACGTCCAGCATGCTGGTGCGCATCAGGCGCGACACAATGGCCAGCGTGCCGAAGCCCAGCGCAAAGGACGGCAGCAGCTTGCTCATCTCTGTGCCCCAGCCGGTAATGGGAAACAGGCTTACGCCCGTCGCCTGCATCAGCTTCAGCCCCAGGAAATACTGCAGCAGCGCGCCCACAATAAACGACGGCATGGACACGCCCAGCATGGCCACCAGCATGCTGCCGGTATCCCATTTGGTGCCGCGCTTCACCGCCGCCACAATGCCCAGCAGCAGCCCGGCCACTGTGGAAAATATCAGCGCGCGCACACCCAGCTCAAACGAATAGGGGAAGCTTTCGCCGATAATCTCTGTCACAGGGCGCTTATATTTCAGGCTGATGCCCAAATCGCCGTGCAGCACGTTGGAAATATATTTCACAAACTGCTGAAAGACAGGCTTATCCAAATCGTATTTTTCCATCATGGCTTCCATAATGGAAGGGTCGATGGCCTTGCCGGTGCTGAACGGGTCGCCCGGCAGCGCGTGCATCATGAAGAATGTCAGCGCCACAATCAAAAAGACCGTCAACAGCGAGTAGAGGATCCTTTTGAGGATGTACTTGGTCACGCAAACCAGCTCCTTACTAAGAAAATGAGAAAAACGGAAGGGGCGCCGCCCTGCGGCAGGCGCGCCATTCTGAAAACGGCAGAATTTGCTTATCAAAGCCCCAAAACGCCCTGTGCTGCTTTGAGGCTTTGATAAGCAGACAGCGGCGGGCACACATCCCGCTGCTGTCTGCTTTGACATTTTTCAAGTGTGAAAAAGCCAAAAAACCGGCTGCCCGCTGCAGGGCAGCCGGTTTTTCCTTCAGCTCACGCCGCGCCGGTTTTACTCAGCGATTTTGGCGAAATGCATCACAGTCTCCTGGAACGCGCTGCGGACAACGCCCGTCAGCTTGTCAGAGCACAGGTAGTCGCGCACACGGCAGTAGGTCGGGCCGACAGGCATCTCTTCCATCAGAATCTTCTCGGCGTCAATCAGCATCTGGGTGCGGGTGTCGGCGTCCGCCTCCACCATCGCGTTGGCAATCAGCTCGTCATACTCGGCGTTGCTCCAGCCGGTGTGGTTGTTGCCGCTGTCGGTGACGAACATATCCAGATAGGTCATGGGGTCGTTGTAATCGGGGCTCCACAGGGAGGGGATCACGTCAAAGGTCTTCTTCGTCTGCTTATCCAGACGGCTCTGGAAGGTAATCTGCTCCACGCTGGAGTCAAAGCCCAGCTTTTCCTTCCACTGGTTCTGGATGAAGGTGGCGAACTGCTTGGCGGCGTCCGTGTCGTCGGTGGTGATAACCGGCTTGAAGTCGGCCACATCCACGCCTGCCTCGCTCATGCCTTCATCGAACAGGGCCTTGATTTCTTCCTCAGACATGCTGCGGTCAATCAGGTTGCCGCGGGCCTCGCCGTAAACGCCCTCGGTGATGCCCTCGGGCACCATGCCGTTGGCCACGGTGTTGCTGTTCTTGGCAATGTTCTTGTTATAGCTGTCGGAGTCAATGGCCAGCGTCATGGCCGTGCGCACCTTGGCGTTGTTCAGCGCCTTCTGCACCGCCTCGCTGGACACGCCGTCGGTCAGGTTATATTCCATGTAGCTACAGGTTGCCTCATCATACTGGGCAGTTACGCAGCCCTCGGCCTCGAACATGGCCTTCTGGTCGCCGTTCAGGTTGACCATATCCAGCTCGCCGCCCTGGAAGGAGTTGATCGCGGCGTTGGAGTCGGCAATCATCACAACGTTGACAGTGGGAATGAACGCCTTGTTCTCTTTATCCCAATACTGGTCGTTCTTCGTCATGGTGACGTGGTCTTCATGGGTCCACTCGCTGATGACATACGGGCCGTTGTACAGCATGGTGTCTGCGCTGCGGCCGTATTTTTCCACGCCGCCCACCTCATTCCAGAAGTCCTCGTTGATGGGGTAGAAGTTGGGGAACGCAGTCAGGCTCAGGAAATAGGTGCAGGGATGCGTCAGGGTGACCTCCAGCGTATTTTCGCTCAGGGCCTTTACGCCCAGGCCGCTGGCGTCGCCCGTGCCGTCGATCATCTCCTGTGCGCCCTTGATGTAGCTCGCCCAGGTGCCGCCGTAAGAGGCGCCCGTCTCCGGCGTGAAGAGCTGCGTCCAGGCAAACACGAAGTCGTCGGCCGTAATCTTCTCGCCGTTGGACCATACTGCATCGTCGCGCAGATGGAAGGTATAGACAGTGCCGTCGTCAGACACGTCCCACGTCTCGGCCACGCCGGGGATGGGCTCGCTGTTCTGGTCCAGGCTGGTCAGGCCCTCCATGGTGTCGCGCATAATGGAAATGGACACAGAGTCCGTAGTGGTAACGCTGTTCATATCGCCGGGCTCGGCAGTAGCGTTATAGGTGACTGCCTCAGGGTCGGCGGTGCCCGGGTACAGGCCGTTGGTGGTCATTGTGCCGGAGGCGGCAGGCTGCGCGGTGGACGTGCTTCCAGCCGCAGAGCTGGACGCCGGCGCCGGAGACCCTCCGCAGGCGGCCAGGCTCAGTGCCAAAGCCAGGGCCAGCACAAGTGCAAGTGCTTTTTTCATTTGCTTTTCTCCCCTTTTTGCAATTTTTCGCCGGTATACCACTCTTTTCAGCATGATACAACTGGCGAAAGTATGAACTTTATTATAATAAATTATGAAACAAAAATCAATTGTTCCTTATAAATTTTGCACACTCTTTATTTGTATGAAAAGACGGCATAAAAATAGCGATATATCGTTATTTACTTGAATATTATGTGAATTTTATTGAATTTTCCGGTACAAAAAGCGCTGTTTTTTGCGGCCGTTTTTCCAGCATTTTATGCGTTTGTGCTCAGATGTACGCTTCATACAAAAAAAATTTC
>UREN01000079.1 GCA_900546885.1 uncultured Oscillospiraceae bacterium | reverse complement strand
GCCCTGCAGGGCATGAAGGGCGACAAGGGCGATAAAGGCGATAAGGGCGACGCCGGTGCGGCCGGGCAGAATGGCGCCGATGGGCAGGATGGCGTTGGCATTGCCAGCCTTTCCATCAACGAAAGCGGCCAGCTGGTTGTTGCCCTGACAGACGGCACCACGCACAACCTTGGCCAGGTGCGCGGGCAGGACGGCGTTGGCGTTGCCAGCGCCTACATAGACGCGCAGGGCCAGCTGATCATCACCTTAACAGACGGCACCCAGCTGAACGCCGGGGCCGTGGGCACAAGCGCAGGCGAGGGCGAGGGCCCGTGGTGGCTTGTGTACCTTGCGCTGGGGCTGGCGGGCGTTTCGCTGGCGGGGCTGGCGGGCGTGCTGTGCCTGCTTTATGCCAAACGCAGGGTGTTGTTTGGGCAACAAACCGTCCATATGCGGTAAGGCGCCCCGGCCGTTTGGGGCGGGCAAGTGTGTGAAAAAAGCCCGGCAATCCGCCAGGATTGCCGGGCTTTTGCAATGCGCCGGGCGCCAAAACTGTCAGCCCAAACCCATGTTTCTTGCGCCAACGCGCCCAAAGCCAATGCGCTTTTGCGCCGGCACGCCTAAGGCGCGGCGCCCTTTGCGCGGCCGGGGCGGGCTGCTATTGCGCGCTTTTTTTGGTGTAGCCCAGGGCGGTGTCCACCTCGTTTTGCAGCGGCTGGCCCGCCAGAAAACGGCGCAAATTCTGCTCAAACAGGTGCACCACATAGTCTGTCACCTCGGGGCGGTGGCCAAAGCTAAGCCCCGCAATGTGCGGCGTAAGAAAGGCGTTGGGGCACTGGCGCAGCGGGTGGTTTGCGGGCAGGGGCTCGGGGTCGGTTACGTCCAGCACGGCGGCGCCGGGGCGCCCGGCCTGCAGGGCGGCCACCAGGGCATCGGTGTCCACCGCGCTGCCGCGCCCCACGTTCACAAACACCGAGGCCTTTTTCATCAGCGCAAACTGCTCGGCGCCCATCACATGCTGTGTGTGCCGCGTGGCGGGCAGAGCGCACAGCACGGTGTCTGCCTGGGGCAAAAGCGCGGGCAGCTCGCGCAGGGTGTAGGTTTCGTCAAACGGCTCGCCCAGCGGCGCGCGGGTGCGGCGCACGGCAATGTTGCGGCAGCCAAAGGGCCGCGTAAGCCGGGCAAAGGCCGTGCCAATGTCGCCCGCGCCAATTACCAGCACGGTGTCCCCATGCAGGCTAAGGGGCATGCCAAGGGCCTGCGTGCCGCCCGCGCGCTGCATGTCGCGGTATTGCGGAAAATTGTTGTAAAGCCCCAGCACGGCGGCCAGCGCATATTCCGCAATGCGCGGGCCAAACGCGCCCGTGGCGTTGGTAAGCGTCACCCCGGCGGGAAAGGTGATGTCGCTGCGCAAACAATAGCGCTCTACCCCGGCAAAGGGGTATTGCAGCCATTTCAAACGCGTGCACAGCGCCAGCTTTTTGCCCGGCACGGGGCCAAATATCACATCGGCCCAGGCAAGGTTTTGCGCCGCAAAGGCCTCGTCATACACAAATTCACAGCCGGGCACGGCCTCCCACAGGGCTTTGTCCTCGGCGCGGGCGGGCACGCCAATCAGCACATGGGTCATTCTGCTTCGTCCTCCTTTTTTGTCTGGTTCCAAAACGCCTGCACCAGCGCCTGCGCCTGCCCCGGGGCAGAAACATAGCGCAGATGGCCCCAGTGCGGCGGCATCAGGCAGCGGTATTCCGCGCGTGTATAGCGCGAATCTATCAGCAGCACAACGCCGCGGTCTTCTTTTGTGCGTATCACGCGCCCGGCGGCCTGCAGCACCTTGTTCATGCCGGGAAACTGGTAGGCATAGGCAAAGCCGCTGCCGCGCGCGGCCTGGTAATAATCGCGCAGGGCGTCCTGCTCGGGGCTTATCTGCGGCAGGCCCACGCCCACCACCACACAGCCGATCAGGGCCGTGCCCGCAAGGTCTATGCCTTCGCCGAACACGCCGCCCAGCACGCAAAAGCCCACCAGCGTGCCGCCGCCGTGCGGCGAAAACTGCGCAAGAAACGCCTCGCGCGCGGCCTCGTCCATGCCGCTTTCCTGCACGGCAAGGGCAATGCCCGGGCACAGGGCGCGAAACTCTTCCACCGCCGCCTTCAGGTAGGCGTAAGACGGCAGAAACACAAGGTAATTGCCCTGCTTTGCGCGCACAACGGCCTCAATATAGCGGCACACCTCGGGCAGGGTGCGCTGGCGTTGCGCATATTTGGTGCTTACGCCGCCCGCGCACAGCAGGCACAGGTTTTCCTGCGGGAAGGGGCTTTGCAAAAAAATGCGCTTGGCGTTTTCGCCGCCGCCCAGCGTCTCTATAAAATAATCCACCGGCGCAAGCGTTGCGCTGAACAGCACAGCCGCCTGCCCCTGCGCCATGCTGGCGTCCAGAAAGGGCGCGGCGTCCAGGCACATAAGGCGCACTGTCACGTCTGCCCCGTGCACATGAATCAAAGTGGTGAAGTGCTCGTCATACAGCTCCCAAATGCGCAGGTAAAAATGCACGTCAAAATACAGCTGCAGCACCTCGTCGTGCACGGCGCCCTCGCGGTGCTCGTCCAAATAATCCTGCGCGGCCGTCTCAAAACGGCTTAAAAGCCGGGCCAGCTGCTTGTCGCCCTGCGGCACAAGGGCCTTGCGCGCCCCGGCGTGCGCTTTGCGCAGCGCCAGCAGGGCGCTATTCACGCCCGTCAGGGCTTTTGCCAGCTTTTTATGGCTTTTGCCCACGGCCTTTTTGGCCGAAAGAAAGGCGCTTTTGCAAATGCTGGCGGAATACATGTCCCGCGCGCGGCCGGCCAAATTGTGCGCCTCGTCTATCAAAAAGACGTGCTCGCCCCTGGTGCCGTCAAAAAAGCGCTTCAGGCTTACCACCGGGTCGAACAAGTAGTTGTAATCGCAAATGATGCAGTCGCAAAAAAGCGAAAGGTCCAGCGTAAACTCAAACGGGCACAGCGCCTCGGCCTCGCAAAAGGCCGCAATGGCCTCGCGCGTGAAGTGGCTGTGCGCGTTTAAAAAGCGGTATAAGGCGTCGTTTACCCTGTCGTAATAGCCCCTTGCGCGCGGGCAGTGCTGGGGGGTGCACTGGCGCTCTTCCAGGGGGCAGGCTTTGTCTTTGGCCGTCAGCGTCACGCATTTCAAGCACAGCCCCGGCTGGCTTTCGCGCAGCCGGGCCACCGCGCCCTCGGCCGCCGTGCGCGTTACGGTTTTGGCCGTAAGGTAAAAAATGCGCCCGGCCTTGCCCTCGCCCAGCGCCTTTACGGCGGGGAACAGGGTGGAAATGGTTTTGCCCACGCCTGTGGGCGCGCAGGCAAACAGCCGCCCGCCGCCGGCAATGGTTTTATACACCGCGCCCGCCAGGCGGTATTGCCCGGCGCGATATTCCGCAAAGGGAAAGCGCAGGGCCTTCAGGCTTTCTGTGCGCTTTTCGCGCCATTCGGCGGCCATTTTGGCCCACGGGGTGTACAGGTGCAGCGTGCGGGTAAGAAAATTCTCCAATTCCAGCGCGCCGTACAGCCTGCGGTGGCGCACGGTTTCCTCTGTGTCCACCTGGTAATAGGTAAGCTGCACCGTCACGCCGGGCAGCTTTTTCTCTTTGCACAAAAAGGCGGCATAGCACTTGGCCTGCGCCCAGTGCAGGGGGTTATAGTCTTCCGTCAGGCGCTCGGCAGGGGCGCTGGTGGTTTTAATTTCATCCACCACATACCCGCCGGGCGTCTCTATAACGCCGTCGGCCCGGCCCTCCAGCCGGTATTCAATGCCGTCCACCACGCGCGTGGCCTTAAAAGACACCTCGGCCTGGTAGCCCTTGCCCGCGGCCTTCTGCAGCTTGCGGTGAATGCGCGCGCCCTCGTTGGCGCGGTCGTACCCGCCGGCTGCGGCGCGGGCGTCTATGTCGCCGCAGCGCAGCACAAATTCCACCAGGGTGCGCACAGAAAGCTTTACCGGTTCCAAAAAATACGCCTCCCTGCCATGCGGCCGCCCGCCTGTTACCTTTAGTTTACCACGTTTTGCCGCGAAAACAAAGGGGCGGCTGCGCGGGGGCGTGCCGGGCGTAAAACCCATTGCCCCTGAAACAGAAATTCGGGCGCACGGCGTTGCCAACGCGCCCTTGCCGCGCCGCGCAGGGCGTGCTACACTGTAAAAAAGGGGTGAGCTGCCATGACAGAGCTTGTGTTTTGCGAAAGCCTTGCGGGCGCGCTGAAAATGGCCAAGGGCATGCGCCCGGGCACCGTGCAGCGCGGCGTGCGCTGTGTGCTGCACGAGGACGGCGCCTGCACCAGCGAGGAATACAGGCAGGTGTGGCAGGCGCCCGGCGTGCCCGGCACGCCGGGCCAGGTGGCCTGCCTGGCGCTGGGGCTTTCCATGGGGGCGCTTTCCGGCCTGCCGTGCCTTGCCGCGCGCGAGGCGCATTTTGCCCGCTGCTGGCAGGCGTACGGCCGCGGGCTGAACGCGCAGGCGGCCGCGCACGAAAGCGTGTGCACCGCGCGCCGCGCCATGGATGCCCTGGCCGCCGAGGCCGCGCAAACACAGGGCTATGTGCGCCTGTGGCTTGGCCCCTCGCCAGACGAGGCGTGCGGCTTTTTGTTTGCGTGCAGCCTGCTGGCGCATGCGGTGTGCCGCGTTGGCGTGGTGGTGCTGGGCGGCCTGCACCCGGGGCCGCAGGGCACGCTGGTGCAGCTTGCGGCCGGGGGCGAGCTTGCGCCCGAAGCGCTGGGCGCGTTTTTGCCGCAGGAAAAGCCGCTGGGCGCGCCGCAGCTGGGCGCGCTTTCCGGCATGTGGGCGGCGCTGAAAGCCGAAGATGCGCCCCTGCGCGCCCTGGTGAACGGCAGGCTGGTGGGCGTGCCGGAACATTTTTACGACCCATGGCTGCTGCGCGCCATCCCGCGCACGGGCAGCTTTCAGGCGGCGGTGGCCATTGGGCGCGCGCTGGCCGCTGTGCCCGGCGTGGGCGACGCGGTGTTTGTGCAGCGCCTGCAGGCCCTGCTGGCCGCCGGGGCGCTGCGCATGGTGCAGCCCGGCGCAGACGGCCATTTTTACGGGGCCGTGCTGGCCGTGCAGGACGAAACCAAGCTGCGCGCGGGCGCCTGACGCGCGGCTGCCCGGCGGCACAAAGGCCGCGGGCCGCGCCGTGTGCGCGGGGCCCAATGGGCCGCCGGCCTGTTTGGCAACCCCGGGCGCGCGGCTGCTGCGCGCTTGATACAAAGCCGTTACAAAGCTGTGTAAACTGATGTGTGAAGAAAGGGCCGTGCCCGCGCACGGCCCGGCAAAGGAAGCGACATCCATGCCAAGAAAACTGTTCTGCCAGCTGTGCCCGGCGGCCTATGCCGTTTCTGTGGCAAAACAATGCGCGGTGCGCCGCCTGCAGGACGCCGCGGCGCACACACCCTTCTGCACCCGCCAGCAGGCGCTGCTGCCCGTGGTGCTGTACCGGCACAAATCGCTCATCCGGCGCACGCTGGGCAACACGCGCCCCGAACTGCAAGAGAACAAGGCCGTCAACCTGGCCCTGGCCGCCCCCAGGGTGAACGGCGCGCTGCTGCGCCCGGGGCAGGTGTTTTCGTTCTGGCACATGGTGGGCAGCGTCACGGCCAAAAAGGGCTACCGCGAGGGGCTTACCATCTCGGGCGGGCAGGCGTGCAGCGACATTGGCGGCGGGCTGTGCCAAATGACAAACCTCATTCACTGGATGGTGCTGCACTCGCCGCTGACGGTGGCCGAGCACCATCATCACGACCAGCTGGATCTGTTCCCCGATTATCACCGCCAGGTGCCGTTCGGCACGGGCACCTCGGTGTTTTACAATTACATCGACTACCGCGTGCGCAACGACACCGGCATGGCCTTTCAGCTTGTGGTGTATGTGACGGAAAAATACCTGTGCGGCGAGCTGCGGGCCCAGCGCCCGCTGGCGGTGAAATATCACATTGCCGCCCAAAACGAGCGGTTTGTGCGCCGGAACGGCGTGGTGTACCGCGAGGGCGAGGTGTGGCGCACCTGTGTGGATAAGCGCACAGGCAACACGCTTTCGCGCCAGCTTGTGCGCCAAAACCACGCGCGCGTGCTATACGACGAAAGTTTTCTGCCCTGTGTGGAAGAGCAGCCCGGGCCGGCGGCCCGCGGGAAAGGAAGTGCAGCGCCATGAAACGCAACGCAACAGCAGCCCTGCTTTGCGCCGTCCTGCTGGCGGGCGCGCTGGCCGCCTGCGGGCAGGGCGCGGCGCCCTCTGCGGGCGGCAGCGCGCCCCAAAGCCAAAGTGTGGCCCAAAGTATGCCCCAAAGCCAAAGCACGCCCCAAAGCGCGCCGCAAAGCCAAAGCGCGGGCCCTGCGCCCGCGGCCGGGCAGGCCCTTTCGCAGGAAGAACTGGCCGCCCTGTGGCAGGCGCTGGGCCTTGGCCAAAGCGCCTGGTGGTGTGCCGATGACGAAACCGTCACCTGGGGCGGCCTTGCCTGGCCCGCCTTTTGGGTGTCGCAGCCGCAGGGCGGCGGGCACAGCGTAAAATACGGCAGCGCCTGGGGCTCTGGCGTAACCGAGCTTGTGCTGGCCGGCGCACAGCACGATGGCGCGGGCGGCTATCTGCTTACCTTTTCGGGCTATGTGCGGGACGACGGCGTGACGGCCGCCTTTGCAGATTCCTCGCCCGTGCTGGCGCTCAGCTTCACCGGCGGCGAAACGCTGACGGCCTCTATGGGGGGCGACGGCTATGACGGCGTGCCGCACGCGCACACGCTGGTGCAGGCCGAAGCAGTGGGGCAGCTGGAGGGCTACGGCGCCTGAGCCGCCCTGAAAAAGAACAAAAAGGCCCGGCCATCCCAAGCGGATGGCCGGGCCTTTTTCACGTTTTTGCTTTTCTGCCCATGGCTTTGGCGCGGGCGGCCCGCCCCTGCATGGCGCAAAGCATCGCCCGCAGAAATGTTACACAGGCTGCGCGGCACAGCGCGTGCCGTCAAACGCGCCCAGCACGGCGGGCACAATGTCGCCCGTGCGGCGGCCCGGCACACGGATGCGCACGGGCACATACTCTTTTGTATAGCCGGTGAAGATGCCGTTGGCCACCTGGCGCTCTAACAGCACCTCGGCTTCGGTGCCCGCCATGGCGCCTATCACCTGCGCGCGCACCTCGTCTGCCGCCGCCTGCAGGGCGTGGCTGCGCAGGGCCTTGGTGTGCTCGTCTATCTGGCCGGGCATATCGTAGGCGGGCGTGCCCTCGCGGCGCGAATAGCTGAACACATGCACCTTCAAAAAGCCTATTTTGCGCACAAAGGCCATGCTCTCTTCAAACTCGGCCTGCGTCTCGCCCGGAAAGCCCACAATGACGTCGGTGGTGAACACCGCGCGCGGAAACGCGGCGCGCAATTTTTCCACCACTTCGGTATATTGCCCGGCCGTATACACGCGGCGCATGCGGCGCAGCGTTTCGGTGCAGCCGCTTTGCAGCGAAAGGTGAAACTGCGGGCACACCTGCGGCACCGCGGCCATGCGGCGGATGCTTTCATCGTCCATCAGGTCCGGCTCCAGGCTGCCCAGGCGGATGCGCCGGATGCCCGGCACCCCGGCGGCCTTTTCGCACAGCGCGGCCAGGGTGGTGCCGGTGTCCTGCCCGTAGCTGGAGAGGTTGATGCCAGAAAACACCACCTCCTGATACCCGGCCCCGGCCAGCACGGCCAGCTCTTTCAAAATGTTTTCCTCGCTGCGGCTGCGCACATAGCCGCGCGCGCGCGGAATAACGCAGTATGCGCAGCGGCGGTTGCAGCCGTCCTCTATTTTCATAAACGCGCGCGTGTGGCCGGCAAAGCGCTCCAGCGGCAGCTCTTCAAAGGCCTCGCCCTTTTCGTGGGGGGCAATGTCCACAATGCGCTCGTGCGTCTGCAAAAACAAAAGCACGTTTTCCAGCACGCGGCGGCGCCCCTTGGCGCCCATCACAATGTCGGCCTCGGCCACGGCGGCCGCCTCTTCGGGAAAGGCCTGCGGGTAACAGCCCGCCAGCACCGTCACGGCGCCGGGGTGCTGGCGCTTTGCGCGCCGCAGCCACTGGCGGCTTTTTTTATCGCCCCCCGCGGTGACGGTGCAGCTGTTTACAAGGTATACGTCTGCGTCCTCGCCCCCGGCGGCAAGCGTAAAGCCGTTCTGGCAGAACAGCTCGGCCAGGGCGCCCGTCTCGTTCTGGTTCACCTTGCAGCCCAGCGTGTAAAAAGAAAGCTTCAAATGGCTCACCTCATTTTTGTGCACAGCGGGCGGCACGGTGCCGCCCGCCCTGCCATTATACAAAAAGAAGGATAAAACGTAAAGTGCTTTCATATGGATAGGGTAGATTGCCACCTGCGCACGGGGCGGGCGGCGCCTTTTGCGCCGCGGCCGCACGGGCTTTCGCCGTGCGCGGGCGCAAACATCGCGGGCGAAGGATGCGCGGCGCGGCGCCGGGCCAAAAGCCCGATAGGGGGATGCTGATGATGAAAAAGAAAATTGCCGCATGCGTTCTGGCGGCCCTGATGCTGTGCGCGGCCTGCCCGGCCATGTGGGCGGACGGCCTGCCCGCCAGCCCCACACCCGCGCCCGCGGCGGGCGGCACAGCAGACCC
>UREN01000078.1 GCA_900546885.1 uncultured Oscillospiraceae bacterium | reverse complement strand
CGGTAATCCGTCAGGATTACCGGGCTTTTTTCACGCTACTATTCACCCAAAATTGCCGGGCCAAAACTGCTTCGCACCTCTGAAGCAGAAATTAGGGTTGCAGAGCAAGGAAAAGTGCCGCAGGCACCCTTTCTGGTTGTCAAGGCACTTTGACGATGCTATGCGCCCGAATTTCTGTTTCAGAGGCAATGTTTTCTTGCGTCAACGCGCCTTTTGGGCGCGCGCCGGCGCGGCAGCCAGGCCGGCGCGCGTGTGGAGAACGGGATGAAAAAGCAGAAAAAAGCATGCGGCTTCTTGCCGCTATAAACCGGGCTGATTCCGGCAACAACAGCGCAGCCATGCGGCAGGCCGCCGCGCCCGGGCCGCAACGCATTTGTTTTCAGAAAGGAAGTGGCATGGATGCGGGAATATGTGGCAGACAGGCAGGTGGGCAAGCGGATGTGCCGCCAAAGGCGGCGCGGCATGCTGGTGCACAAGGTGGGGGTGGCCGTGCTGGTTCTTTCACTGTGCGGCATGCTGGTGGCCGACGCCGCCCTGGTGCGCCGGGCGGGCGGCTTTTCGCCCGAGGTGCTGATGGCGGCGGTTTCTTTTTTCTTCTGCCTGGTGGCGGCTTTGGGGGCGGCGGCCATGCTGGGCCCCGGGCGCGAGCTGCTGATGACGCGCCCCTGGGAGGCGTGCCGCTTCACGCAGGACGCCTTTGAGCTGGAATACCGCCCGCGCCCGCATACGGAAGAAAAAGATTACGAGCGCGTGATGTACCGCATGCTGTATGCGGACATCTGCCGGGTAGAGTACGATGGCAGCTGCGAACGGCTGCTGGTGTTTGGCAGGCACACCGTGGCCCGCTATTACACCGCAAACGGCAAACAGTATGCCGATACCATCGGCATCACCGATGTGCCGCTGTGCGTGTTTCACTATTACGAGGCCTTTGACGAGATAGAGGCCTCGCTGAAGCGCCTGGCACAGGCCGCGCAGGCCCCCGGCGCCTTTGCGCAATAATTGGGCAGCCGCCCGTGTGCGGGCCCGCCGCCGCGCCCCCAGAAACGGCGTGGCGGCGGGCCTGCTTTTTTTGCCTTTGTAAACCGGTTTCAAAAAAGCAAAAGAGACAAATTGAGCACGATTTATAGTAATTTGCACAATTACTTCATTTTTTTGTTGAATTAGCCACGCCGGATGTGTCATAATAGGGGTACAAAACGCGGCCGCCGGCCGCGCAGGGTGAGTGAAAGGAGAGAAAAGAGAGATGGATGCAATGTTTTTGGCGGCATTGGGCAGCCTTGTGGGGCTGTGTTTTGCCGCTGCCATGTTTATGCGGGTGAAAAAAGAGCCCGTTGGCACGCCGGAGATGGAGCGCATCTCCCGCGCCGTCAGCCATGGCGCCGGCGCATACCTCAAGCGCCAGTACCTTGGCGTGGGTGTGTTCTTTGCCGTGGTGTTTGCGGTGCTGCTGTGCATGGCGTTCGCCGGGCTGCTTAGCTTTTTCACGCCGGTGGCCTTTGTTACGGGCGGCTTTTATTCCGGCCTTTCGGGCTTCATTGGCATGCGCACGGCCACCATGGCCAACTGCCGCACGGCCAACGCCGCCTCGCACAGCCTGAACAAGGGCCTGCGCGTTGCCTTCAGCGCCGGTTCTGTTATGGGCTTCACGGTGGTGGGCCTGGGCCTGCTGGATTTATCCGTGTGGTATTTCTTTTTGAAATTCTTCTACACGGTCATCAGCCCCGTGCCCGCGGCCGAGCTGGCCAGCGCCATTTCGTCCAACATGCTTACGTTTGGCATGGGCGCCTCCAGCATGGCGCTGTTTGCGCGCGTGGGCGGCGGCATCTTCACCAAGGCCGCCGACGTGGGGGCCGACCTTGTGGGCAAGGTGGAGGCCGGCATTCCCGAGGATGACCCGCGCAACCCCGCCGTCATTGCCGACAACGTGGGCGACAACGTGGGCGACGTGGCCGGCATGGGCGCCGATTTGTATGAAAGCTATGTGGGCTCTATTGTTTCCACCATTGCGCTGGCCGTGGCCGCGGGCTATGGCATGCAGGGCGTGGGCGTGCCCATGGTGCTGGCGGCGCTGGGCGTTTTGTGCAGCGTGGTGGGCACCTTCTTTGTAAAAACAAAAGAGGGCGCCTCGCAGCGAAACCTGCTGCGCGCGCTGCGCACGGGCACCTACATCAGCGCCGCGCTGTTTGTGGTGTGTGCCTTTGTGGCCATCCGCCTGCTTTTGCCGCAGAACATGGGCGTGTTTGTGGCGGTGCTCAGCGGCCTTGTGGCCGGCGTTGCCATTGGCGCCATCACCGAATATTATACCTCCGATACTTATAAGCCCACGCAGCGCCTGGCCGCCTCCAGCGAGACGGGCAGCGCCACCGTCATCATCAGCGGGCTTTCGCTGGGCATGCTTTCTACCGTGGCGCCCGTTGTCATTGTGGGCGTCAGCGTGCTGGTAAGCTATTTCTTTGCGGGCGGCGCCGAAAGCTTCAGCATGGGCCTGTACGGCGTGGGCGTGTCTGCCGTGGGCATGCTTTCCACCCTGGGCATCACGCTGGCCACCGACGCCTATGGCCCCGTGGCCGACAACGCGGGCGGCATTGCCGAAATGACGCATATGCCCGCCGAGGTGCGCCAGCGCACCGACGCGCTGGATTCTTTGGGCAACACCACGGCCGCCACGGGCAAGGGCTTTGCCATTGGCTCGGCCGCGCTGACGGCCCTGGCGCTGATTGTCTCGTATATCGACAAGGTGCAGACGCTGGACCCGAACTTTACGCTGGACCTTTCCATCACCAACCCCACCACGCTGATTGGCCTGTTTATTGGCGGCATGCTGCCGTTCCTGTTTGCGGCCCTCACCATGGACGCCGTGGGCAAGGCCGCGCAAAGCATTGTGGTAGAGGTGCGCCGCCAGTTCCGTGAAATTACCGGCCTGCTGGAGGGCAAGGCCGAGCCGGATTACGCCAAGTGCGTGGATATGTGCACCCGCAGCGCCCAGAAGCTGATGGTGGCCCCGGCGCTGATTGCCGTCATTGTGCCCGTTGTGGTGGGCCTCATTCTGGGTGTGAACGGCGTGGCGGGCCTGCTGGCCGGCAACACCGTCACTGGCTTTGTGCTGGCGGTGATGATGTCCAACGCGGGCGGCGCGTGGGACAACGCCAAAAAGTATATTGAAAGCGGCGCGCACGGCGGCAAGGGCTCGAAGCAGCACAAGGCCGCCGTGGTGGGCGACACCGTGGGCGACCCCTTCAAAGATACCTCCGGCCCCGCCATCAACATTCTCATCAAGCTTACAAGCACGGTTTCCATCGTGTTTGCGGGGCTGATTGTGGCCGTTCACCTGCTGTAACCCCCATGCCGCGGCGCCGTTTGGCGCTGTGTGGATACCAGCCTTCCCCAGCGGAAAAGGCAGCCTTCCTTGCCGGAGGGCTGCCTTTTTCTGTGCCCGGCGCGCCGCCTGTGCGGCCCGCACGGGCGGAAAAGCGGGCCCGCCGGCCAAAGCGCGCCCCCGGCCATTTGGGGCAAACTGCGGCGGAAAAGGCCCGGCAGCCCGCCAGGGCCCGGCCGGGCTTTTTGAGTGCGCCAGGGGCAAAATTGGCCCGCCCAAACCCGATGTTTTCTTGCGTTAACACGCCCAAACCCGGTGTTTTTTGCGCCCGAACGCCGAAGGGCCAGGGGCGTTTTTCCTGTTTGGGCGCGCGCGGCGCGGGGCATACTTTGTTACAGCATGCGGCGCGCCTGCCGCACAAAAAGGGGGAAGGGCTGTGCGCACAAGGCTGTGTGTGGTGTTTGCGCTGTTTTTGGCCATCTTCGGCACGCTGGTGTGCAGCCTGACGCTGGCCACCACCAACCGCGCCTGGGCCGCCAGCGCCAGGGCGCAAAGCGTGATAAGCCTTCGGCTGGACGAGGGCCGCGGCCATTTGTTCGACTGCAACTTCACCCCGCTCACCGGCACGCAGGCAGAGCCCTGGGCGCTGTACGCCCCCGGAAAGGCCAGCTACCGCCAGCTGTTCCGCGAGGTGGACAGCAGCCAGCGGGCCGATTTTTACAGCGGCATCCAGCGCGTGCAGCCGTTTTTGCTGCCCGCGTCGGAAAAGGCGGTGCAAAACGCCGCGCAGGCCTCCGGCACCGGCGCGCGCTATTTGTTCTACAAGCCGCTGCGCTATTATTCGTGCCCCATTGCGCCGCACCTGCTGGGCTACCTGAATTCCGACGGCGCGGGCGTCAGCGGGGTAGAGGGCGCCTTTGACGGGCTGCTGCGCGGCGGCTCTACGGCGCTGGATGTGGAATGCACCGTCACGGCGCAGGGCGGCTTTGCCCTGGGCACGCCGCCGCAGCTGGTAAAAACACAGGGCACCGGCGCGGGCGTGATGCTGGCGCTGGACGCGCGCATTCAGCGCCTGGCCGAGGGCATTGCCGCCGAAGAGATGGACAAAGGCAGCATTGTGGTGATGGAGACGGCCACCGGCCGCGTGCGCGCCAGCGTCAGCATGCCCACGTTCGACCCGCGGAACGTGGCCGCCTCGTTTGAAAACGAAAACGCGGCCCTCATCAACCGCAGCACGTCCGCCTTTGCCGTGGGCAGCTTGTTCAAGCCGCTGGTGGCGGCGGCCGCGCTGGACGCGGGCTTTTCCCCGGCGGAAAGCTACACCTGCACGGGCAGCATCACCCTGGGCGGGCACACCTACCGCTGCGCCGGGGGCACCGCCCACGGCACTGTGGACATGCGGCAGGCACTGGCCGAAAGCTGCAACTGCTATTTTGTGGCCCTGGGCCAGCAGCTGGGGGGCGAGGCCATTCAGCTGGCGGCCCGGCGCGCGGGCTTTGGCACGGCCAGCGTGGTGGGCGGCACGCTTACCACCGCCTCGGGCGATGTGCCCAGCGCCCAGCTTTTGCAGGATAAGGGCGAGCTTGCCAACTTCAGCTTTGGCCAGGGCGCCTTTACGGCCACCCCGGTGCAAATTGCCGCGTTCACCGGCGTGTTTGCCAACGGCGGCACCTATCTTTCGCCCACGTTCACCGAGGCCATTGTGGACGAATACAGCCAAAGCGTCACGCAAAGCCTGTATGCGCCCGTGCAGCGCGGCGTGTGCAGCAGCGAGGCCGCGGCCCAGGTGCTGGACATGATGCGCACCGTGGTGACGGACGGCATTGGCTATGCCGCCCAGCCCGTGGCGGGCGGCGCGGCGGGCAAAACGGGCACGGCCCAGACGGGCCGCTATGCCCCGGACGGCACCGAGCTGGTGAACGCCTGGTTCACCGGCCTGTGGCCCAGCGAGGCGCCGCGCTATACCATCACGGTGCTGCTGGACGAAGGGGCCCATTCCTCCACCGACGCCGCGCGCATTTTTTCGCGCATGGCAAGCGCCCTGTATTCGCTGCAGGAAAAGCAGGGCTAGGCCGGAAGGGCGCGCACCGGCGCCGCGGGCCCGGCCGGGCCGCGCGCTGTGACTTTTTGCCAACAATGTGGTATCATATTTCTTGCCAGCCGTGCGCAGGGCCGGGGCGCGGCAGGCGCCCGGCCGAATGCCGCCTTTTTGGGGCGGCGGGGCGCGGCAGGCAAGGCGGCAAAGCGCGGCGCGCTTGCCGGAACAGACGGAGGGATGCTGCCATGACGGAAGAAGAACGCATTTTCAGCGGCGGGCTGTTTTCTTCGGAAGAGCCGGAGCTGGTGGAAAAAAAGCAACGGGCCCACCGGCTAAGCCGGGCCTTCAACGCGCTGTATGAAGAGGACGAGCAGGCCCGGCAGGCCATTCTGCGCCAGCTGCTGGGCGAGGTGGGCGAGGGCACGCTGATGCTGGGGCCCATCTGGTTCCACTACGGCTGCCACACCCGCGTGGGCAGCGGCTGCTTTATGAACTGCAATTTCACCGTGCAGGACGACGCGCCGGTTACCATTGGCAGCCATTGCAATTTTGGGCCCAACGTCACCATTGTCACGCCGCTGCACCCCATGCTGCCGGGCGAGCGGCGCGGCCTTGTGTGCGCAGACGGCAAAACACGCTTTTTGTGCTATGCAAAGCCCGTGGAAATTGGCAGCGACTGCTGGTTTGGCGCCAACGTGGTGGTGTGCCCGGGCGTGACGGTGGGCCAGGGCTGCGTGATTGGCGCGGGCAGCGTGGTAACGCGGGATATTCCGCCCAACAGCTTTGCCGCGGGCGTGCCGGCGCGCGTCATCCGCCCCATTACCCAGCAGGACGCCATTGCAAACATTTTTCCAGAGCTGTATTGAAAACGCGCCCTCCCTCAGGGCAAAAAAGCCCCCGCCTGCCAAAACCGGCCAGGCGGGGGCGCTTTTCTGTTTTGTGCGGCGTCACAGCTTTTTGCGCAGGGCGGCAAGGTCTTGCGGGCGCTCGGCCCAGTTTTCCACATAGCCGCAGCCGGTGCAGATATATTTCGAAATCAGCACCTTTTCGCCCAGGTGCAGGCCCAGGTAGGCGTTGCCGCCGCGGGCAAACAGCCACTGCGAGGCGGGCACATGCACAATTTGCGTGCAGCCGCATTTGGGGCAGGCGTGTGTGCGTTTCATAGGGCCTAAAACTCCTTGCTTTCCAGAATGCGCACGCTGATGCGGTAAGAGAGATACACGCACGCGGCCGCCAGCGCCAGCACGGCGGCGGCCACCAGCACCCAGGGCACGGCGTCAAAGTTCAGGCCATCCAGCCACGGGCCCCAGTACGAAATGGTGGGGAAGATGGCAATGAAGGGAACAACAAAGGTAAGCGTCATGGGCAGCCGCGCCTTTTCCACGCCCATCTTGTAAAACAGCGGAATGTCCACAGCCACCATCAGGGAATAAATCACCAGCACGGCCGCGCCGCCGCCAAAGCCCGCCAGGAATATCTCTGCATTGCTTTGGCCGCCGGCAAACAGCAGCAGCTCCAGCCCGTATGCCAGCACGGCGGAAACCAGCGTCACGCACGCCATGGAGCCATAGTACATGGCATAGCGCGCGCGGGCCAGCTGGCGCGCGGTGATGTTCATGGTGCAGGCATAGCCGTTCCAATGGCACATATCGTCCAGCGAAAAGGCCGAAAGCATGCCCATCATCGTCACCATCACCATCATGGAGGGCAGCATGCTCATGGTTTTCATCGCAAAGCCCAGCACCACATACATGGCCAGCACCAGGCCCATCTGGCGCACAAGGTAGCTGCGCAGGCCATACCAGTCTTTCAAAATCAGGCCGCGCATCACATGGGGTTTGTTCATTTGCGCTCACCGCCCTTCGCAAAAAATGTCATAATGTCGTCAATGCGGGCGGCCTCCAGCACGGCGCCGGGGTTGGCGCGGCGCACTTCGGGGGCGTTGTCCACCAGCACCTGGGTGTCAAAGCGGCTTTCCTGCACGCCCAAAATGTGCGCCGCCGCCAGCGTGCTTTGCCCGCCGCGCGCGCATTTCACCACCGCAAATTTTTCCAGCATTTCATCTTTCGGCAGCTCGAACACAATTTGCCCCTCGTGAATGAACACAATGTAATCGGCCACTTTTTCCAAATCGGACGTGATATGGCTGGAAAGCAGAATGCTGTGCTGTTCGTCCTGAATAAATTCCAAAAACAGGTCCAGCATTTCGTTGCGCACCACCGGGTCCAGCCCGCTGGTGGCCTCGTCCAGCACCAAAAGGCGCGGGTGGTGGGCCAGCGCGGCGGCAAAGGCCAGCTTTACGCGCATGCCGCGCGAAAATTCTTTATAGGGCTTTTTCTCCGGCAGGGAAAAGCGGCGGCAAAGCTGGGCATACAGCGCGCCGTCCCACGTGGGGTGCACCAGGCGCATTACGCCCGCCACCTCTGCCGTGGTAAAGGTGCTGGAAAAGAATGACCCCTCCATCACCACGCCCACATGGGCGTTTGCGGCGTGGCTTTTGCGCGTGACGGGCTGGCCCAGCACGGTAATTTCGCCCGCATCTGCATGAATCAGGCCCAAAATAGCCTTCAGGGTGGTGGTTTTGCCCGCGCCGTTTTCCCCAATGAAACCCACAATAGAGCCCTGCGGCACGCTGAAATTCACGTTGCACAGGCTGAAGCCCGCGTAATGCTTTTCCAGCCCGCGCACGGTGATGCTGTTTTCCATAGTTATTCTCCTTCTAACACAAGTTCCAGCATTTCGCGCACTTCGCTGTCTGTCACGCCGCCCTGGCGGGCGGTGTCCACCGCGCCGCGCAGCGCCTGCTCGGTGCGGCGCAGCGCCTCTTCGCGCAGCAGTTCGGCGTTTTGCGCCGCCACAAAGCTGCCCTTGCCGGTGACGGTTTCAATAAAGCCGTCGCGCTCCAGCTCTTCATAGGCGCGCTTGGTGGTGATGACGCTGATGCGCAGTTCCTTTGCCAGAAGGCGCATGCTGGGCAGGGCGTCCCCCGCCTGCAGGGCCCCGGAAAGAATCTGGTTCTTGATTTGGGCGGTAATTTGCTCGTAAATGGGCTTGCCGCTCGTGTTTTGAATGATGATGTCCATAGAGCACTCCTAAAAGCGTATATATACGATATACACAATATAACACCATAGATACACATTGTCAAGGGGGAAGGCAAAAAATTTTTGAGGCCTGTTTTCTGCGGGACAAAGGGGGCAAAAAGGGCATTGCGCATTGCTTTGGTGGCTTTACAGATTATTATAGATAAGGAACACCTTGCCCGTATCGTTGAGAAAGCTTAT
>UREN01000077.1 GCA_900546885.1 uncultured Oscillospiraceae bacterium | reverse complement strand
AATTATAGAACATTCTGTTGTGAAGTCAAGCTAAAATTATACAATTGAGTGCTTCCACATGAGAAATGGGAAACATGCATAAACTTTGTTCTTTATTTTTGTGAATATTTTTTCGATTTATTTTGCATATTTATACTTTTATCCCATCAAATGGCAGGCCATGCGCCCTGCCGCCCTGTTCCTGCCGGCCGAACGCGCGGGCGGCGCGGCAGGCATCCGCGCCGCGGCAAGGGTTAAATCAGGCCAAGCCGCTGCAGCGCACATGCCACGCCTTCCTCTTCCAGCGTGCCGGTGACAAGCGAGGCCTCGCGGCACACCGAGGGCGGCGCAGAGCCCATGGCCACACCCGTGCCCACGGCGCGGAGCATGGGCAGGTCGTTCCGGCTGTCGCCAAAGGCATAGGTGTCTTCTTTGGCAACGCCGTGCTTTTCGCACAGCCAGCGGATGGCCGAGGCTTTGTCCTGCCCTTTGCGCACCATTTCAAAAAAACGGCCGTCCGGGCGGGCATAGATATCATAGACGGGCGCAAGGCATGCCTCCAGCGGCGCAAATTCGGCCTCGCCGCTTGTGTGGGCTGTAAATTTTTCCACACACATTTCATGCGTGATTTCGCCCGCGCGCGTCACCCGCGGGAAGTTCCAGGGCAGCTTTACGCTGCCCTGGCCCACATAGTAAAAGCCGTGCGTGCCTTCCAGGATGCAGGACACATGCAGCCGCAGAATCTGCGCCGCCGAACGGCGCAGAAGGCGCAGGGGCAGCAGTTTTTCGCGCACACAAAGCCCGCCCATCTCAATGCGGGCGCCGGCGCCGGAAATAACGCCGTCCACGTCAAAGCACAGCAGCGTGCTGCCAATGTCGCACTTGGTGCGCCCTGTGCATAAAAATACTTTATGCCCCTGTGCACGCAGCGCCGCCAGAGCGTCCAGCGTGCGGGTCGAAGGGCGGGCGTCCTCTCCATACGGCACCAGGGTGCCGTCAATATCAAAAAACAGCCATTTGCGCCCCACTTTCCCACTTCCTTTCTCTGCACAAAGGCGGTTATTCCCCCATTACTTCCACAAACACCTTCCGCAGCTGCGGGCCGTCAAATTCCACCAGATAAATATCCTGCGCGCCGCCGCACACAACCTCGCCGTCCACTACGGGGAACATGCAGTGGTTGCCGGTGAGCACACTTTTTAAATGGCCCTGGGAGTTGTTGCTGGTGGCGCCGTAGGTGGGCAGAAAATGCGCGTGAAGGTACGGTGCTTCCAGCGGCACGGTTTTTTCCAGCATTTCGGAAATATCGGCCTCCACACAGGGAAGGGCCTCGTTTACCACAATGCCGGTGGTGGTGTGGGCGGTGATGACGGCCACAAAGCCGTTTTTGATGCCGCTTTCGCGCACAATGTCGTGCACCTGCCGGGTGATGTTGAAATATTCTTCTACACTCTCGCTCAAATGGCGGATGGTTTTCAGCACAACCATAACTTACACCTCCCCGCCGCCAAGAAAACGCAGCGCATTTTTATAATACAGGTTTTCACGGGCAAATTCCCGCATGGGCACTTTGTCCAGCGCGCGCTTCAGTTTGAAGGCGCGGAAGCGCGGCCCGTTCGAGCCGAACATCACCTGGCGCGGGAAGCAGCGCTCGAACCACATGGGACCCATGTCTTTGGTGAACAGCTCCTGCATCTGCTCTTCCGGCGAATCTACATACAAAAGCGACGTATCGGTATAGACATTGGGGTATTTAATCATCAGCATCACCATTTCCCGCACCCACGGCCAGGCAAAATGGGAAAGGCACATGCGCAGCTTCGGGTGGCGGATGGCAATTTCTTCAAACGCAAGCGGATGGGCATATTTCGAGAGGGCGTCCGGCTCCCACGAGAGGCCCGCATGGAAGATGATGGGTTTGTTCTCTTTTTCGCACAGCGCATAGATGGGTTCCATAAAGCTGGCGTTCGGGTCAAATTTCTGTTTTGCAGGGTGCAGCTTCAGCCCGCAAAGGCCCTGCTGGTGAAAGGCTTTTTCCAGCACTTCCATTGCGTCCGCGCGGTGCGGGTCCACACTGGCAAAGCCGTAAAATTTATCCGGGTGCAGCTGGCACAGCTTGTGCACCTCGTCATTCGTCACCACCCAGCCGCCTGCCGTGGTGGTGACATCCAGCGGCAGCAGGGCAGCCTGCGTCAGCCCGCAGATGTTCCATTCTGCAAACAACTCGTCAAACCCCATGGGCCCCTGTTTCCACACGCCAAAGGTGTCGCCGCGGAACTGCATCTCTTTTTCATCGCCGCAGATGGGGCCATAAAAAATGGGGTGGATATGCATATCAATCAGCATGACCGTTCCCTTCTTTCTGCGGCGGCACAGCGGCATAGCCGCCGTGCCGCCCGGTGTTTTCATTGGGGTGCCCGTGTGCACATCAAGAGCACCCCGGCGCAGTGCAAAGCAGCATCCAGGCCTTTTAGTACGGTTCGAACTTCGAAACCACAGCGCTGGAAACTTCTGCGCCTTTCTGCATGCATGCGGGCACGCTCCAGCCGTTCAAAATGCCGTAAGTAAAGCCTGCGATATAGCTGTCGCCCGCGCCCACGGTGTTCACCACCCGGGTGGGCACAATGCCAAACTCGTGCAAGGTGGTGCCGTCATAGCAGATGCTGCCCAGCTCGCCCATGGTGGCGGTGACCAGCTTGGGCCCGTAAGAGTGGATTTTTTTCACCCATTCCTTGATGTGATCATCTTTTTTTCCGTCGTAAGAGAGAAATACATAATCCACATAGGGGAACAGCTTTTCGCATTCATATTCGGGGTCTTCGCTGAACACGGAAAAGTCCATTACCACTTCCACGCCTTTTTCTTTCCAGGCGGGCAGCTTGTCCAGCACTTTGCCAAACAGATCTGTGTGCAGCATGCTGTGCCTGGCAACAAAGTTGAATTCCTCTTCTGTGAGGGCATAATTTTTCATCACGCCTTCAATCTCTTCCAGATGCACGCGGTCTGTGCCGTTTTTCAAATCCATCATCATCTTGCAGGTGTCGCCCTCTTCGGTGCGCAGGTGCGAGATATCGATGTGTTCGGCCGCAAGGGCCTCTTTCATTTTTTCGCCGTAGCTGTCGGTGCCCACCACGCTTACCACGCTGACAGGCACACCCATGCGGGCCAAATGTACGCCCCAATCTATCCCGTTGCCGGTTGGGTAAAACTTGTTCAGTTTTTCATACACATCGGCACAGCAAAACCCCACGGCCGCCACCGTTTTTTCCATGCAAATTCCCTCTTTTCTTATTTCAGAATGGCGCAAAGCGGGGGGCAGCGCCACCTCCCGCTTTGCTGATCTTCTTTTGCTCTTATTCGTACACCTTGCCATGGCCCCAGCTGCCTGCCAGGCCGCAGGTGTTCGCGGCAAAGCCAGCCGCAAGGTCCAGGCTTTCGCGGATGGCCTGCGGGCCGCCCTTGCCCTCTTTTTCTTTGGCAAGATAGCTGACCAGGAAAGCCGTCAGCAGGCTGTCGCCCGCCGCCATGGTGTCCACCATGTTGGTAACCGGTTTGATGCCCTGCATATAGAACTCGTTGCCGTCAAAGGCAATGCAGCCCTCATCGCCGCGGGACGCACACACGAACTTGGGCCCCAGGGCAGACACTTTTTTCAGCTTTTCATACGTCTCTTCCTTTGTGATATCGCTGCAGGACATGAACGCATAATCCACCAGCGGGGCAATGCGCTCGTAGTATTCGTCTGTGGAATCATCGGAAAAATCAAAGCTGATGGGCACGCCGGCGGCCTTGATTTTCGGCAGCTCGCGCTCGGTAAAGCAATAGTTGCCAGAGTGCACCAAATCGAAGCCCTTCACATACTCGATGGAAAAGCGATCCAGCGCATACAGCATATCGCCGCGGATGCCGCCCTCGTTGGAACCAAGGAAAATGCGGTCGCCATTTTCGGGGTTCACTGTCACGCGCGCGGCACCGTTTTCCCCAATCACCTGTTTGCACTTCACCAGTTCCACGCCCTCTTCCTGCAGGGAGGCAATGACGTGCTCGGCCTCTTTGTCAGAGCCAAAGATGCCCATGTAGGCGCTGCGCTCTGCACCCAGCTTTTTGGCAAACACCGCAAAGTTCACAGCGTTGCCGCCGGGGTACATCGTTTTGATATGCTCGTATTTATCTACGACGTTATCGCCAAAGCCGAGCACTTTCACGTTGTAAGACATGGTTTCACAGCTTCCTTTCTAAAAGTGAACTTTTAGGTTTAGAAATTAATACTTTTCAATGCCCATATAGCGGCGGATCTCGGGCGAATGATCAAAGCGTTTGCCGCGGGCGGCACGCAGCTCTACGTTCATGGCATAGAACAGCGCCGGCTCCAGATAAGCGCGCACACCCTCGTCCACAGCGTCCATGCCGTACTCCATCGCATCCAGCACCATCAGGCGGTCGGTATGCGTTTTCAGGAAGGCCAGGGCGCGCTCGTCCATCACGCGGGCCGGGGAAGAGCCCATCTGCAAAAAGTAGAACACGCCATTTTCCGTGCACTCGAACGGGCCGTGGAAGTACTCACCGGAATGGATGTAGCTGCAGTGCTGCCACTGCATCTCCATCAGGCTGCAGATGGCAAAGCCATAGGTCTGGCTGAAGTTGGCGCCAGAGCCCAGAATGTAGAAGAACTTGTTCTCTTCGCACAGGTCGGCAAATTTTTCGCCCAGCTCGGCATTCACTTTCACTTTTGCCTTCTCGATGATGCCGTCCATTTTGGCAAGGCCATCCACCAGGGCATCGTATTTTTCAAACCCTTCCTGGGCTTTGATCAGCTCGGCAGCCAGCATCGGGCAGATGCCAAGAGGCACTTCCGATGTGGGGACGCCGTCGCCCCACGGGTATACCCAGGCGATGAAGCGGGGGTCATCCGCCTTGGAGCCGGCATTGTCCGTCAGCGTCACAACGGCGGCGCCGCGCTCGTAGGCCAGCACGGCGGCGTCCACTGCCTCTTTGGTGTTGCCGGAATGGCTGCACATCACCACAAGGCTGTGTTTGCCCAGTTTTTTCGGCGTGGCCACCAAAAATTCCTTGGCCGTGTGCCAGCCAGAGGAGGTTTTGGCGCTTTCCACATTCATCAGAAAATGGGAGGGGTACAGGTCGATGAGGCTGCCGCCGCATGCCACCCAATATACCTCTGTAATCTCTCCGTGCTCGTCCAGCACCTTCCTGATAACTTCATTTGCCTTCATGGTCTCTCTCTCCTTTTGCAATGGGTAAAATTTGAAAAACTTAATCTTCGATATAGCGTTCGAAGTTTTTCATATTGCGAAGGTCGGCTGCCGCAGGGTCCATATAATAGCGGCCGTCGGTAATTTCCTGGCCAAGGTAACCCTCATAGCCATAGCGGTTCAACACTTCGATAAACCGGCCCAGATGATGGTTGCCGTCGCCCCACACAAGGTGGCCGTACGGCGTGCCGTCAATGAAATGCATGTGGCGGATATCGCTGCCCAGCGCCTGGAACCAATCTTCCAGCGTTTCACCGGCCACGCCCATGGCGCAGGTATCCACCATGCCTTTCAGGTTCGGGTGGTTTACCTCTTTCAGCATCTTCTGTGCCGCTTCAAGGTTGATGACAAGCTGGCTTTCTTCCGGGCGGATCGATTCCATCACCAGGGTGATGCCGTTTTCCTTCGCCACTTCGGCCAGGCGGTGCAGCATGGCCGCGCTGCGCTTCCATGCCTCCTGCTTATCTTCATTCCAGTAGCCCCAGCCGGAGTTTACCTCCATATACTCGCAGCCCAGCTCGTTTGCAAGGCGGATGCCGTTTGAAAAATAGCCGAACGAGCGCTCGATATGTTCCGGCTCTTTGGCGGCAAACTGATACGGATAGGTACAGTTTTCCGGTGTAAGCACATGCACGGCAAGGCCGCGGCTTTCTATTTTCTGCCGAATCTCTTTTGCGTCATAATAACGCATATGGTCCAGCCACACATGCGGGGCTGCGCACCAAAGCTCGATGCTTTTAAAGCCGATGCGCTGCTGCGCGTCGAGAAAATAATCCAGCGAATAATTCACATAGTGGATATTCATGCCCGCCACCTGTTCGCGGCGGATTTTTGGTGTCGCCATCTCATTTCCTCCTTTCAGTTTTCAAAAAATGGCTCAAAGGCCTTGAAGTTGCGCATATCTGCAGCCGCAGGGTCGTCAAAATAACGGCCGTCGGTAATCTCTTGCCCAAGCAGGCCCTCATAGCCGAACTCGTTCAGCACATTGAGGTATTTTTCCAGCGGGTACAGCCCGTCGCCCCACACAAGGTGTGCATAGGGGCGGCCATCAATGAAATGCGTGTGCACAATGTCGCTGCCCAGCGTTTCAAACCACTGGCGCGGCGTCTCACCGGCCACGCCCATGGCCACTGTGTCCAGCCCGGCTTTCACGTTGGGGCTGCCGACGTCTTTCAGAAGACGCACAAGCTCCGGCAGGGTGATGACTACGCGGCTTTCTTCCGGGCGCACGGTTTCCACCGCAATGGTGATGCCGTGGTCTGCCGCCGTTTTGGAAAGTTCCTTCAGGCTGCGCACGGCGCGATCGTACGCGCGGTTATATTCTTCATCAAACGGCGCGCCAATGCAGTTGGTAAGCAGTTTTTTGGCGCCCATTTTTTCCGCCGCTTCCAGCCCGCGCTTGAAATATTCCATGCTGCGGTCGTGAAAGCCGCCTTCCGGCGCATTCATGGTGTAATAATAGGTGGCGCATTCCGGGGTGTAGCACCCGATGGTCATGCCGCGGGCCTCTACCTTTTTGCGCAGCTCTACAGGGTCCTGATATCCCGTCTCATCCATCAGGTAATGCGGCGCCATGCCCAGCATCTCAATTGTCTTATAGCCCGCTTTAGCCTGGGAATCCAGCATGTAATCCAGCGGGTAATACACATAGTGGATGCCAATGGCCGCAAGCTGCTCGCGTTTGATATGTGCCATAAAAACCTTCCTTTCTGTTTATTAGTATATGGTTATATGGTGGTTATGACGATGCCGGGCGCGGCACCGCCCGGTTTCTTACAGTGCGCTGTATACAATGCGCCCGTCCGAGATGGTAAGCGCCACCTTCACGTCCTTCACCTGCTCGTTCGGCATGGTGAACACATCGCCGTCCAATACGGCAATGTCGGCCAGCTTGCCGGCCTCCAGCGTGCCAAGGCGGTCTTCGTTATAGCAGTTATACTGGCCGTTCTTCGTCCATGCGGTAAGCATCTCGGGCACCGTCAGCATGTTCTGTTCATTGTAGGTGCCGCCGTCTGCAAAGTGGCCGCCCACGCCGCAATAGATGGCCTCTGGAATATTGGGAAGCAAAAGGGGAAGGTCTGTGCCACAGGTGACGGTGAGGCCGCAATCCCACATTTTGCGGCGGTTCCAGTAATTCTTGCCGCGGTCGCCGCCCAGCTGGGTGTCAATCATATCCAGCACATCCTGCTTGTGATCCAGCGACTGGATTTGTGCATACACCTCTGTGATGCCGCCCATGGCGCCGAACTTTTCAAGGTCTGCCGGGTTCGAATATTCAAGGTCTGTGATGGCGTGGCGGTTTTTCAGCTTTCCGTTTTCATCCTTCTGGCAGGTATCGAACAGGGCCACCGTATGGCGGATGGCGCCGTCGCCCTGGCAGTGCAAAGAATAGCGGAAGCCGTTTTCATCTGCCAGGTGTGTCTCTTTTTCAATCAGGTCCCATTCCACGGGCACTGTATTCGTCATGCCGGGGTGAGATTTATACGGCTCAATCAATTCCGCCATGGAGGAGGGGATTGAGCGGTCCGTCATGCGGTTGTAGCCAGAAAATGAGACAAAAGGCCCGGTGAACCGCTTCTGCATGGCCTTGCCGTGCTCGATGTTGATGCCCTCGCCCACGGGCTGGCTCATCATGGACACGCGCACCGTCAAAGCGTCTTCCTTTTCCAGCTCTTCCATTTTACCGGCAAAGCCATAATAGGTGTCGAACGTCATCTCTTTGATGGTGGTGACACCGCGCTCGTTCAGCATCTGCATATATTCCTTATATTTTTCCTTCATGCCGGGCAGCTGCAGATATTCGCGAATCATCTTCCAAGTCATTTCCGCATAGCACTTTTCCGGGCCGAAACCATAGCGTGTTTTGGCTGCCTGGTTCATCCAGCAGTTTCCGCGGTCGGCCGTGAACACCACCACGGGTTTATCGGGCCAGGTGTTGTCCAGCAGGGCTTCATCAGTCACCTCAAAAGTATCCGGCTGCCAGTTGTGGCCGAACAGAGCTGTGCCCGCAGGGGCCGTCTTCTCATACTCTTTCAGCGCGGCAACGCCCTGCACATCTGTCTTTACATTGGAAAAATCGGCGCCAAGGCTTAAAAGTGCCCAGCCGGTGAAAAACGTATGTACGTCTACAAAGCCCGGTGTTATCACGCGGTCGCCCAGTTCCAGCACCTGGGTTGCCTTGTTCACCCATTCGTCTGCCTGTGCACGCGGGCCCACAGCCGCAATTTTGTTGCCTTCTACTGCAACAAAGCCGTCAAACGGGGCCTGCCCCGCAGCGGTGAACACATTCTTCGAGAGAAGTACCAGACATTTCTGACGCTCTGTCATGTTCATGATCCACACCTTTCCCTGAATTAAAATTTCTAGCCTCATATTATCATAATATAACGTTATAATACAAGTTAAATATTGTACAAGTTTCATTCTATATTTTTGTTATATCTGCATATTTTCAAATTTTACCTTTCCCTATTGTT
>UREN01000076.1 GCA_900546885.1 uncultured Oscillospiraceae bacterium | reverse complement strand
TTTTTTCAAGCAGAAGACGGCATACGAGATCACTGTGTGACTGGAGTTCAGACGTGTGCTCTTCCGATCTCGGCACTACATGCCGGCCCTTTCCCGGCCCGGTTTGCCGCACACCCGGGCATCCATGGCAGGTTTCAGCCCTTCGGGCTGTTTTCGCCTTGTGCTGCAGCGGGCGCTTGCCCTTGCGGTGTGCTGCCGGCTTCACTGCCGCTTTCCCCGGCCTCCCGCGCGCCCAGAAAGGCCGCCGCTTCGTCGAAGAAATCGCTGCTCAGCTCATACCGGTCGCCGTTCCACCGGCCGGGGAAGGTGAGGGCGCGGGCCTCGGGCACAATCTTATCCAGAAATTTGAAAATGCGCTGATAATCGTACAGCTGCACTGCAGTAAGGTCGGTGGAATCTTTCGCCACGGCCGCGCGCATGGCGTTTGCCGCCTTCTGCTCCAGCTGGCCGCTGGCCGCGCGCGCAAAGGCAAGGTAGCCCTGTGCGCGCAGCAGCGTTTGGGCGTCCCGGCTGAGCGCCTGTGCCTCCAGCGTCTCGCACAGCACCTGTGTAGACAGCGTAAGCTCGCTGACGCCCGGCACACTGAGCTGCAGTTCACCCAGTGCCTCGCTGGTCATATAGTTTGTCAGTTTTAATTGAGCCGAGCCAAAATTCTCTGTCAGCGAGGCAAGCCGCCGGGCCGTGCAATAGATATAGTTATCTACCGGTGCGCCCAGCGTCTCTTCCAGCGCCGCCGTCACGCCTGCCGGGCCCATCTGCTGTGCAACCTCGAAAAGCGTCATTCCCTGCCCGCCGCACAGCACCACGGTCTGCGCGTCCAGCGCCGCGGTGGTAATGCGCCCCTCGTAGGCGTCAAAACGCACCAGCACAAAAGTTTGCGGCCCGCCCTCGCCCGTCATCAGCGCCAGGGTGCGTGCATCCGTGCTGAGGGGCTGCACCACCGGCACGCCCTGCTGTTTCTGTTCCACCGGCGCTGTGCGTGACAGGCCATATGCGCATACAGCAAGGTACACCGGCACCAGCACGGCAAGGGTGAGGCTGAAGCCCAGCAGGAATGCCTTTTTCTTGCTCATGGTTTTCTTCCTTTCCGCCATGCGGCCCCACACCGGGCAGGCCGCAGATGTTCACGGATAGCTTGGGCGCTTTTGGCACAAACTATGCAGAAAGGAGGGCGTTTCCCATGGAACACAAGCAAAAAAAGCTTCCCGGCGCCGCCGTGCGGGCGGTTGTGGAGCAGATGGCCAGCGAAACCGACCCCTTGGGCAGCTACACGGGCCGCCCATTGGAAGAAGGGGAAGTTCCCGTGCAGGACGCGGATGACCTGTAGGCAAACGCAAAAACAGCGCCCCTTTGCGAAAATTCGCAAAGGGGCGCTGTTTTTTGCCGCAGCAAGCCAAAGGTTTCAGCCCTCCAGCTCGCGGCCCAGCAGTGCTGCCGTGAGTTTTGCCAGCAGTATCTCTTCTTCGCCGGGCGCCTGCCCGCGGCAAACCAGCGCCACAGAGCCCACAAGGTCTCCGTTCGCCAAAATGGGCGCCATGGCCGCCGCCTGCACGCGTGCGCCGTCACACATCTGCACCGGCCCCGGCGTGCCCTGCCAGGCGCGGCGCTGTTCTATCAGGTGCACATAGCCGGTGTGCAGGGGCTTTTCCAGCGCCTCCCGCCCGGCGCCCGCCGCGGCCACGGTGTGGTCGCGGTCTGTCACGGCCAGCGGCACGCCCGCTATTTTATATACGGTTTCCACACATGTGGCCGCCAGGGGGCTCATCTCGCCCACAGGGCTGTATTTTTTGAACACCACTTCGCCGTTTGCAGATACGAATATCTCCAATGGGTCCCCCACGCGGATCATCTGCGTGCGGCGGATCTCTTTCGGAATCACCACACGGCCCAGATCATCAATGCGGCGCACAATTCCAGTCGCTTTCATGACAAAGCCCCTCCGTTTGATCTTCATCTTCTGGAGATAGTATTTGTCAATCGTGGAATTTTATACCGGCCAGTTTATCTCCTGGCAGATTTCTGCCGCCAGCTGGCCGGCAGCCGCCTGCACCTCTTCCAGCCGGGCGGCACAAATTTGATCCTCGTGAAAGCCGCCGCTGCAAACCGTCACAAGGCCGCTGCCGGCGGCCACAGTCTCTGCCACATGCCTGCAAAGCACTTCATCTTTGTGCCCGGCCACATTCAGCACACAGGCTGTGCTGCTTCTTTTTCGTGTATCTGCCAGGGAAGGGCGCGGCTGCGCCAGCACGGTGCAGCCAATGTGCGGCTTTGCCCCGCCATACAGCAAGATATGGCAGCTGCCTTCAAACCTGGCAACCTCTGCCACCAGCACGCCGAAGGAAAGCCTTTTTTCTTTTTGAAAAGAAATTACATTCCCTGCCATCTTCGGTACTCCTCTGCAGGCACGCCAAAAGGTTCTACCAGTTTGGCGGCAAGATGATACGCCATTTCCTCCAGCGTTTCCGGGCGATGATAAAATGTCATCATCAGCGGCACAATGCGCACAGTGGGCAGCACAGACAACTCGTACATATTCCGCAGGTGTATCGCGCTCAGCGGCGTTTCCCGGGCCGCCAGCACCAGCGGGCGGTGTTCTTTCAGCGTCACATCCGCCGCCCGAAGCAACAAATTATCGGAATATCCGCTGTGAATGCCCGCCACGGTCTTCATGCTGCACGGCACCACAAGCATTCCTGCCGATGGCCAGGACCCGCTGGCTGGCGGCGCGCCAATTTCTTCCGGCGCATAAACGGCCTCCACATACGGAAAAAGCCGTTCTGGCCCGCAGCCCACTTCCTGGCGCAGGGTAAGCACAGCGCTTTTGGTCAAAACCAGCACTGCGCGGCGCCGGGCCTGATGGATTAGTGAAAGGCACTGCAACAGCACCGGCATGCCGCTGGCGCCCGTGGCGCCCACAACAATTGTGTTTTCGTTCTGTTCCATCATTCTTCCACCCAAGCGTGCGGGTCCACTTCCAAAAAGCGTGCACGGATAAATTTGTGCTTCAGTTCATAGGGCACTGTGCAGTCAAAAATGGTTTTGCAGGCAATGCCGTGGTCGCAGATGCTGGGCGAAAACGCCGGGTCGTTGGAAGGGTCCAGCGGGTGGCAGCGCACGCCCGGGATGGTGATGATATCTCTGTCGCCCTGAAACCTTGTATTCATCGCCCACAGCACATCATTCATGTCAAAGCAGTCTACATCTTCATCTACCAAAAACACATGCTTGAGCTCGCTGAATGCCGAGAACGCCAGCAAGGCAGCCTGGCGCTGCCGTCCCTCATCGCTGGCCGACAGCTTTTTGAACTGCAACACAGCCATATATTTGCCCCCGCCCGCCGAGGCACAGTAAACATTTTGCAGGCGGCCGGGCATTGCCTTTTCCACCATGCCCCAAATGCTCGCCTCGGTTGGGATGCCCGCCATGGAGACATGCTCTTCACTTGGGCCGATGCACGTTTGCATAATGGGCGCCTTGCGGTGCGTTACTGCCTTTACTTTAATCAGCCAGCACTGGCTGCTGGCCGGGCCCGTATAGCCGGGAAATTCCGGCATGGCAAAGCCGGTATGGCTGTTCTGGTCTTCCTGCACGCGGACGCCCGGCACCACTTCCCCTTCAATGACATATTCCGCATTCGCAATGGCGCGCTCTTTTACGGTTACGCACTGGCACAGCTGCACCGCCTCCCCGCGCAGCGCGCCTGCCACCGCCAGCTCGTCGTACCCCATTGGCGTAGTGGGCGCTTCAAAGCAAGAGCCAATTTCGATGGCCGGGTCCACCCCAATGCTGATTGAAATTGGCAGCGGGCGCCCCAACTGTTCGGCCCTTTCCGCCATAGCGCCAATGTGCCTTGCGCCCGGCGTAAAGAAAATGGACAATTCGTCTTTGCCCTGAATGCACAAGCGGTGAATGGTAACGTCACTTCGGCCGGTGTCCGGGTGTGTGGCATAGCACATGCCCAGTGTGATGTAGGGCCCGGCATCATCCGGCGTATTGGTGGGCGCAGGCACCAGTTTGAACAAATCAAAGCCCGGCTCTTCTGCCCGGTGCACCACCTCCTGGCAGGGCGCGGGCCCTGCAACCAGCACTGGGGCAATGGGGGAAGAAACGCTTTCATACAGGCGCTTGCCCAGGTTTTGCGGCGCACACCCCAACAGCAGGCCCACCCGTTTGCGGCTGGCAAGCACCCCAATCGCCACCCTGGCATCCGGGTGGCCCTTCACCCGGTTGAATATCATGGCAGGGCCCTCTTTTGTGGGCCGCATCACAGTGCCGCCAGCCCCAACATGCCGGTATACCCCTGCCAGCTGGGCCATGGGGTCCACTTCCACGTCCGTTTCTATCAGCTGCCCGGGCACACCGCGCAGCAGTTCCAATGCGCTTCGAAGGTCTTTTACCTGGGTTTTCATCCTCATTTCTTTCCTTTCTTTCCCTCTGCCACCCGTGTGCTGCAAAAGGCAGGGTGCACAGGCCGGCTTTTTACTCTTGTTGGGGGATATAAAAAATGTTCCCGCTTTTTCCATCTATCCGCCGCGTGGTATGCGGCACCCGTCTTTTGGCCAGCACCCCATGGTAGCCGGCAAACACACAGGGTTCGTTATCCGGGTGGCCAAAGCGAATTTCTTCGCAAACACGAATCACGCCATCTATTACACCTGCCGGAAGGTCCCCCGTGGTGCCATGCGCTTCCAGCACGGTGTCAAATTTTCCCGCCAGCTGAAGCTTCAGCTTTTTCAGGTTCTCTTCATACAGCGGAATTGCAAGCGCCTCTTGTGAAGCCATAAAGGTAAAATTGCTGCATGCGTCACCCACCAGCAGGGTTCGCTCTTCCCGCACCAACACCACTATCGAGCCGGGCGTATGCCCTGCACAGTCATATAAATCCAGATGGATGCCGCCCAAGTCGAAACTGTCGCCGCCCTTGATGTCCAGAAAGTGCGCAGGGTCCGCGGGCGGAAGCATATCTTTTTTGCCCAGGCGCTTTGCCGCAGGCATGCCCTGTATCACCCGCCTGCGAAACGCAGGCCCTGAATGCTGCAAAAACACACGAATGTCCTTGTGGCTCATATATACGATGGGAAACTCTGCCGCGCCCATTGCATGGTCCACATGGCCGTGGGTCAAAATTAGAAAAACAGGCTTGTCTGTCAGGTGTTTTACCACGTCCAGCAGGCTTCCATAGCCGCTGCCGGAATCGATCAGCGCGGCCATGGAACTGCCTTCCACAAGATACATGCGCTCATGAAACATGCCATTGATGCGCACGATATGCGGTGTAAGGCGTTGCGTTTGGAAATTTACCATCTTGTTTGCCTGCCTTTCTTTTGCGCCCGTTTGCCCCGTGCGCAAAGCCAATGCGACAGAGAATCGGGAAGCGAATGCATCGCCTCCCGACCCTCTATGTTAAAACGGCAATATTTTCAGTGTTGTTCTCATTTCTTTTTGAGAACGGTTTTTTCCATAACCAGCTTTGTGATCACACTGAGAATCAGCGTTACCACAACCGTGGGAATGAACACGGTCCAGAAAGAGTAAGTGGTGGCTTCCGTGTTCTTGCCCAGGATGCGCAGCACAAGAATACCCACCGGATAATGCAGCATGTAGACGTACAACGAGATGCTGCCCAGATAGGCAAACAGCTTGCTGGTGGCGTTGTTGTTCAATGCAATGGTCAAAGCGTCCTTATTGATAAGGGACAGCGTAACCACAGCGATGCACAGCAGAGAGACTGTCCAGCGGTCCAGCATGAAATAGGTGGGCTGGTAAATGGTGTACCACAGAAGAAGGGCGCTGCACACCACGTTCAAAAGCGTCAGCAGCGCCTTTCCGGCGCCGGAGAACTCATGGGCAGACACTTTCTTTACCAGGTAGTATACCATGACGCCACCCAGCATGCCAAGCATCACGAACAGCAGGCCGTTGTTAAAGCCAAGTGTTGCAGTGGTATCGGTAGCGCTGCCGCCCATGCCGTTGGTGGACGCCGTTTGTGCGCCAAATGTAGACCAGGCTGTCTGCGCGGCACGGGTGTTGGTAAAGCACCACCAGCCGCCAAGGAAGATAAAGGTCAGCGGGGCAAAAAGGCCGCAGAAGGTATCCTCGCTTTTGCACATGGCCCAATACATAAAATAGCCCACAATAATCATGGCAGAAATAAACCACAAAGTGCCGTTCAAATTAAAGAACTGGTTGCCCGTGCTGCGGAAGCCGGCGGCATGGAAGCCCAGGAACTCCCAGGCGCTGTTCACCACCATTGCCAGCACTTGCTGCAGGGTGTAATCCTGATAAAAGAAACCGGTGCTAATGACAACGCCCAGCACATAACCCAGCACCAGAACCGGCATCAAAGACTTGATGCGGGCCCAGGTATACTCCCATGCGCGGGACGAGGCGCTGCGCGCCATATATTCCGCATCGTTTTTGCGCTTCTGGTAATGGGCCGCCATAAAATATCCGCCCGTCACCGTGAAAATCAGCAAAACTTCGCTGGAGCCAAAGAACCAGTTGCTCTGTTCCATCCAATAGCCCAGGCTGCCATCGCAGCTCATGGCGATGATCCAGCCCACATGGAAGCCGATGATGGCAAAGGCAATCAGAAAGCGCCACAGCTCAATTGCTACATTTCTTTTTTTCGTTACCGCTTTTGTTTCCATTTTTGCACCTCAAATTCCCCTAATTGCGTTTTCTCGTTCATACAAAACATTGCCGTTTTTTGCCAAAGCCTTATTGTATCGTCTGCAGCACCGCTGTCAGGATAGACAGATATTTGTTTTCAACCGTGTCGGTGCGGCTGGTCATAATAACCGGGCTGTTCAGGCCATTCAGGGTGCCCGCGCTTTTCATGTGGGCAAAGAACACCAGCGCCTTTGTAAAGATATTTCCGCTCCACATATCGGGGACAATCAAAATATCCGCCTTGCCGGCCACCGGGCTGTGAATCCCTTTGTGTTCCGCCGCGCTTTCGCTCACCGCGTTGTCCAGTGCAAAGGGGCCGTCTATCTCATATCTGTCTTTCAGGCGGGCCGTCACTTCGGCTGCGTCCACAGTGCCCTGAATCTTCGGGTTCACCACTTCCAATGCACTCAGCATGGCAATTTTGGGGCGCTCGATGCCCAGCGAAGCTGCCAGTTTTGCCGCGTTTTCTACAATTTTTACTTTCTGCCCGGCATCCGGCTGAATGTTCACCGCACAGTCTGAAATAATCAGCATACGGCCCGTCTCTTCCACTTCAAATACAGATGCCTGGCTGAGAAGCTCTCCCGGTTCCAAAAGGCCCGTCTGCTTATCCAAAATGCCGCGCATAAACGTGGCCGTATGCATCAGGCCCTTCATGGGGATATCCGCTTGCCCCCCGCGCACCATGGCAACCGCCTTGTCGATGGCCGCACGCTCATCGGCCTCGTCCAGAATTTCAAAGGCTTCCGGCTCTTTGCCCGCCTCGCGCAGCAGTGTTTCAATCTCGGCTTTCTTTCCAATAAGAATTGCCTGCGCCACCTGTTTGTCCACGGCCATCAAAACCGCCTCAAGCGTCACATCGTCATGCGCACAGGCAACGGCCACCTTTTTGCGCGTGTTGTGGCTTTTGACAAAAGCCTCCATCTGCTCGAACGAACTCAGCTTCACGCTCACAGCTCAAAAACCTCCTCTTTCCCAATCAGCGCATAGTATACCTGCTGGCCCAGCGAGAGCATTTCCCTCTCGCCCGGGTAAAGATACACCGGGGCAATAAAGCCCACTCGCTTTTTCAGCTCGCTTGTTATATAGGCATCATTTGCAATGCCGCCCGTAAGCAAGATGGCGTTCACATCGCCATTCAGCACCGTCGCCATTGCGCCAATCTCTTTGGCCGTCTGGTATACCATGGCGTCAATCACTTCCATGCAGGCCTTGTCCCCTGCGGCCCCTTTCTTATATACCGACAACACATCATTGTCGTTTACATAAGCCATCATACCGCCCAGCCCGTTCAGCTTGCGGCGCATCTCCTGGTGCGTATATTTCCCTGAATAGCAGGCATCCACCAGCGCGCCAACGGGCAGCGCCCCCGTTCGGTTGGTAGAAAAAGGCCCGTCGCCGTCCAGCCCGTTGTCGCCATCCACCAGCTTACCTTTTTTGTGGGCTGCCACAGACGTCCCCCCGCCCATGTGGGCCACAACCAGGTTGACTTCATCGTATTTCAGGCCATGCTCCTTACAGTACGCACGCGCACACGCCTTGTGGTTTAGCACATGAAACCGGCTTTGCCGGGGCATTTCCGGCAAGCCGGAATAACGTGCCAACGGCTCAAATTCGTCTGTGCAGGGGCTGTCCACCACAAAAGCGAAATTCTTATCTTTGGCAAGGTCGTATGCAATGCGTATGCCAAGGTCGGACGCATGGTTGCCATACTTCATGCTGCGCGATTGTTCCAGCATCTTCGGTGTGATGCGGTATACGCCGCTGTGAATGGGCTGTGTGTGCCCGCCGCGGCTTACAACAGCATCCAGCGTTTCCCACGCAACACCGTGCTGCTGCAAAAGGCCTACAATGCGCTCGCGGCGGTAGCCGTACTGTTCCCAGTTTGAGGCAAACCCGCTCAGCTCCTGCGCCGGATGAGGGATCGACTCTGAAAATTTGCAGGTGTCGTTTTCAAAATACGCCACCTTGGTAGAGGTAGAACCCAGATTGATCACTGCGATTCTTTTCATTTTGTCCCCTTTCCAGTTTCTTTAAGCGAAACTTAAATTTCTTTCAGCGAATTTATTATAGGAATTTGTTCATCAGAAATCAATCTACTTTTTCACCAAACTCTCAGATAGAATTTAGTTGAAATTGCACTATTCCGGGCCTATTGAACTGTTATTTCGGGCAAACGATGCTATAATAAATGACCG
>UREN01000075.1 GCA_900546885.1 uncultured Oscillospiraceae bacterium | reverse complement strand
TTCCTTGCTCTGCAACCCTAATTTCTGCTTCAGAGGTGCGAAGCAGTTTTGCGGCTGCCCATGGCAGCAAAAGTTCCAGCGGAACTTTTGAGCAAACTGCCCGTTCGCGAAGCGATGGCGGCAGTACTTTTTGCCGCCAAGGGCCGGCCCGGCAATTTTGGGTGAATAGTAGCGTGAAAAAAGCCCGGTAATCCTGACGGATTACCAGGCTTTTTGAATGCGCTAGGCGGCAAAATTGTCAGCCCAAAACCGATGTTTTCTTGCGTCAACGCGCCTTTAGGGCGGCGGTTTTCTTTCTTGCTTTGGGGCACGCAGGCTTTAAGGCACATAGACGTATACTTCTTTTACGCCGTTGGCTGCGCTCTCTTCATAGGTTTCATAGAAGAGGTCTACCTGCATGCGGTTTTGATGGATAAATGCCCCCGTATCGGTGGCAATGGCCCAGCCGTATACAAACTGGCCGTCTGTAGAAACGATGTATACCTTTGTGCCGTAGGGGATGAGGGTTGGGTCTACTGCGAAGGTGCCGTAATACAGCCCCAGGCCGCTGGCCCCCATGCCGCGCGGCGAATAATAGCCCGTGGCTTTCATGGTGTATACTTCCGAATAGCTGGACGGCACGTTGTTTTCCACCGTGATGCCGTCCGGCGCGGGCAGCGGGCTTACAATATTGTTCTGCACACGTTTATATATGGTGTTCTGCGCAGGCGTCAGCACGGTTTCGTTCACCACTTCGCTGGATACATATTCGCCGTCCACATATTTGGCGCGCGTGGTCACCTCTTTGGTGCCGTCTGTGCCCTCCTGGGCCAGAATCTCGTGGATATACTGGCCCTCCGGGTCCTGCACTTCCTCCACATACTCTTCCCCGTGGGGAATAGGCTGTGTGGTGACGGTGTCCTCGTATGTCACGCGGTGGACGACAATATCCGGCATGCCTTCATACAGCCGGGAATCCAGGGCGGGCTCGGTAAAATCATCTTCAGAAAGCTGGATGCCTGCGCGCTGCACCGCCTCTTCCACGGTGCCCACGCTCACCTCGGCCACATATTCCTGCCCGTCTGCATACAGCGCCACCGGGTAAGCGCGCACCACTTTCAAAAGCGCAAGGCTGCCGCCGCTGTCTGCAAACAGGGTGTCGTCATGCGCCGAGAGCTGAAGCCCTGCCGCCTGGGCCAGAAGCTGGGGGTCTGTGGTGCTGGCCATTACAATGCGCGCCTCGCCGCCCGAGCTGTCTGTCACATGCACTACATTCAGCCGTGCCCACAAAAAGGCCATGGCGCCGCCCAGGCAGCACAAAGTGCCGGCCAGCGCCAAAGCGCGCGGCCCGCCGCGCGCCAATGCACGGCGCATATGTTCCTTTCGTTTTGTTGTACGCATATCCCACTTCCTGTAGATGCTGCCGCATGCCGCCGGCAGACGGGGGAAACTTCCCTGTGAACTTTGCTATTCTAGCAGAGTTGAGGCGGCACGTCAAGGAAAACCGTGATTTTTTGGCGGTTTTATACGTTTTGTAAAGGCTTGGCGCGGCATTTTGCCTGCCTCAACAACCACACAGGCACCAGGCATGCAGCCGTGCCGCCAGCCAGAACAGCGGCGCAAAGCAGCCACAGCCCGGGAATGCTGCCGTGGCCCAGCCACAGGCCGGCCGCCCCTGTGCCCAGCCAGGCGCCCACCATCTGCAGCAGGCTTTGCGCGCTCATCACCGTCCCGCGCACTTCGTCCGGCGTCTCGCTTTGCACCAGCACACTGTCCACACAGGCATACATGCCCAGCGTCAGGTAATAGGTGATATACAGCGCAAGGTATATCGGCACCGAGAGGACGATGGCCAGCGCGGCCAGCAGCGCCGTCAGGGCTGCGCGAATGGCAAGAAACAGTGCAACGCGCCTGCGTGTGGTGTTTGCCCGCCGCACAAGCTTGCCCGCCAGAAAGCCGCTGGCTGTCACGCCGCCCATGGCGGTGCAGGAAAATACCCCCAGCAGAATGCCGGGCTGGGCGCCGTTCAACAATTCCAGTAAGCGGGGCTGCCAGTACCCCTCTATGCCAATGCCTGCAAAACCATACGGCAATACGCTAAGCAGGCACAAAAGCACCAGCGGGCTTGCTTTGGCCAGGCGCACAGTCTGCCCGGCCTGCGCACAGAAGCCCGCGGCAATGCCGCGAGGGGAGAAGGTGCCGCGGCGGGCCGCGCCGTCTGCCGGGAGGGCGAACACGGCCACCAAAAGCCCTGTAACACACAGCGCGGTGCAGGCCAGAATATTGACGGAATAAGGGCGGAAAAATTTCAGCGTGCTGAGGCCGCCGCCCAGCAGCGCCCCTGCGGCCTGGCTGCCGTACTGCACAGCCTGCTGCAGGGCCGTGCCGCGGGCAAGCGTTTTTTTGCCGCGCGCGTGCAGCCAGTTCTCCAGATACATGGCGTCCAGCGTGCCGCTGTTCAGCGCGTTGGCTGCGCCGTTGCCCACATACCCCGCCAGCAGAATGGGCCCGCTGGCGAACAAAAAGAGAGGCAGGTAACACAGCCGCACCAGCATGGCTGCCATCCATATCCGTTTGCGGCCATACAGGTCGCCCAGCATGCCGCTGGGCACCTCCAGCAGCACCTGTGTGATGGAAAACAGTGAAAGCCCCAGCGCCACCTGCGCCAGGCTAAGCCCTCTGTCCAGCATCAGCAGCGTGTTTACGCACATAAGCATACCGCCCATGGCGCCGCTGATGCCAAAAGCGGCCAGGTATGCAAAGGGGTGAAATGCGGCGGCTTTGTTTTTCATAAATGGGCTCCTTTCCGCCCGGGCGCACAGCCCGGGCTGCAAAACAGGCGCAAAAAAGAAAGGCCATGCGCCCGGCGCTTTTCGCGCACAGCCTGCTTTTCAGGTGAAAACGGGCTTTTGGCCCGCCCGGTGCCGCAGTTTTATCGCGGCGCCGGCCTTATTTTTTCTTTAACTGCTGCCACACGGTCAGGTCGGTGGAAAGCATGCTTATTTCATACAGATGTGCGCCCTCGCCGGCCTGTTCGGGCGTGCTGTGCGCATGGAAAAACCGGGTGAGCATATCGGCAAATTCCTGCGCTTCGCGCTGGGTGAGGTGGACGGCGGAATAACGCGAACTGGCAAGCAGCGGGTTGGCCTTTTCCTCGCCAGGCTGCATCTGTGCGGCTACATCGAATACACGCTGAAGCTGCTGCGCTGTGTTGTTGTTCAGCAATGCCTCTTGCATAAGCGGCGCAGAGCGGTAGGCGTTGATGTTCACCGTCACATCGGCGGCCTTGTAAAATTTTGCGCAAAAGCCGTGAATCATTTCTGTGCGCGTCAGTTCTACAAGGCCCATCTGTTCCAGCTTGCCCAAATGGTGCCCGGCCGAAGAGGGGGCAATGCCCAAAGCGTCAGCCAGCTGCTTGGCCGTCATGCCCTGCGGCCGCAGGCTCAGCTCGAACAAAATTTGCTGGCGCAGCGGGTGCATGTAAGTGCGAAGCTCTTTTTCCGTTTGGATATAAATGGTTTTTTCTTTCATAAAGGGCCTCCCGGACATTGTCTTTTTCTTCGTAACATTTTGTGTTATGTTGTGAGAAGAGTATAACATAACAAATGTTGTTATGTCAAGGGCAAAGCCGTTTTTCTGCTTTGAAAAAACAGGGTGGCCCTGCCGCGGCCTGCCCCGGGGCGAGGCGGAAGGCGCTGCCGGCTTCCGGGCCGGGCGCGCCCAAAAGGGCGCCTGCCTTGCCCCGCAAAAGGGACGGAAGGCGCAGGCGCAGCGTTTTTCTGCGCCTTCCCATTGAAGCGCAGGGCAGGTTTATGGTATGATGAACTGTACGAAAGGGCCGGGCCCAAAGCGCGCCGGGGCGCGCAGCCCCCTTTGCAGCTGTTATCGGAAGGAGAACCCCAGTTGGACGCAAAACATATCCGCAATTTTTGTATCATTGCCCATATCGACCACGGAAAATCCACCCTGGCAGACCGCATTTTGGAAAAGACGCAGGCTGTGGACGAGCGCACCATGGAAGCGCAGATTTTGGATGATATGGAGCTGGAGCGCGAGCGCGGCATCACCATTAAGGCGCGCGCCGTGACGATGCACTATACGGCCCAAAACGGCGAGGAATACGAGTTCAACCTTATCGACACCCCCGGCCATGTAGACTTTGGCTATGAGGTGAGCCGCAGCCTGGCCGCATGCGAGGGCGCAGTGCTGGTGGTGGACGCCAGCCAGGGCGTGGAGGCGCAGACGCTGGCCAACACCTACCTTGCGCTGGAGCATGATTTGGAGCTGGTGCCCATTCTGAATAAAATAGACCTTCCCTCTGCCGAGCCCGAGCGCGTGGCAAAAGAGGTGGAGGATGTGATTGGCCTGCCCTGCATGGACGCGCCGCGCGTGTCTGCCAAAATGGGCATTGGCATTGAGGACGTGCTGGAGCGCGTCGTCTCTGACATTCCCGCGCCCAGAGGGGACGAGCACGCCCCGTTGAAGGCGCTGATTTTTGACGCCGTGTACGACCCGTACAAGGGCGTGGTGGTGTACCTGCGCGTGTTCGATGGCGCCATGAAGGTGGGCGACACCGTGAAGCTGATGGCCACCGGGGCAGAGTTCCAGCTGGTGGAGGTGGGCCACATGGGCGCCACAGCTCTGGCCCCCTGCGGCGAATTGAAAGCCGGCGAAGTGGGGTACTTCACCGCCAGCATCAAAACGCTGGCCGACACCCGTGTGGGCGACACCGTCACTTTAAAGGAAAACCCCACGCCCGAGGCACTGCCGGGTTACCGCAAGGCCACGCCCATGGTGTTCTGCGGCATCTACCCGGCGGACGGCGCCAAATACCCCGATTTGAAAGAGGCGCTGGAAAAGCTGCAGCTGAACGACGCCTCGCTTTCGTTTGAGCCCGAAACCAGCGTGGCGCTGGGCTTTGGGTTCCGCTGCGGCTTTTTGGGCCTGCTGCACTTGGAAATTATCATTGAGCGGCTGGAGCGCGAGTTCGACTTAGACCTCATCACCACCGCGCCCAGCGTGGAATACCGCATTACCCTGACGGATGGCACGCAGCTCACCATCGACAACCCCACCAATTACCCGGACCCGGCCAAAATTGCCAAGTGCGAAGAGCCGTTTGTAGACGCGCACATCTACACCCCCACAGAATATGTGGGCAGCCTGATGGAGCTGTGCCAGAACCGCCGCGGCGTCATGCGCGACATGAAATATCTGGACGCCACCCGGGTGGACCTGCACTACGAGCTGCCTTTGGGCGAGATTGTATACGACTTTTTTGACGCAATCAAAAGCCGCAGCCGCGGCTATGCCAGCTATGACTATGAGATGAAGGGCTTTGTGGAATCGAAGCTGGTGAAGCTGGATATCCTTCTGAATGGGGATATGGTGGACGCGCTTTCCATGATTGTGCACGCAGATACGGTCTATGCAAAGGGCCGCCGCCTTGCGGAAAAGCTGAAAGAGAATATTCCGCGCCAGATGTTTGAAATTCCCATTCAGGCGGCCATTGGCGGCAAGATTATTGCGCGCGAGACGGTGAAGGCCATGCGCAAAGACGTGCTGGCAAAATGCTATGGCGGTGATATCACCCGCAAGAAGAAGCTGCTTGAAAAACAAAAGGAAGGCAAAAAGAAAATGCGCCAGCTTGGCACCGTCAGCGTGCCAAGCGAGGCGTTCACCGCCGTGCTGAAGCTGGACGAGTGACGGCGCCGGCGGCGCATGTGGAAAGAGATGCGGGGGCCGGAAAGGCCCTCGCGCCGCGTCTGGCAGAAAGGAGGGGGCGGGTTGCAGCAGAAACAAAACAAAAAGCCCGGCGTGCTGCGCGCCATGTGCGTGCTGTGCGCCATGTGCGCGGCCGTGGTGCTGTTTGCCCTTGTGCTGCGCTGGGACATCCGGCGCCCGCGCGCCTTTGACGCCTCGGAATGGGCCGAGCCCGCCCCGCCCGGGCTTTCGCTTTCCCTGGAAAGCGAGCTGTACGACGGCTATGCCACGTTTACGGGCCTTGCCTATATTGCGGGCGAACACTTTGAAATGATGGATAATTTTGTGCTGCTGCGGCACCGGCAGACGGGCGAATATCTTCGCCTGGCCACGACGATGACGGCGGGTGAGGGCGACGCTTATGTGGATGGGCTGAACATGGCCTATGGGCGCTTTTACGCCTTTGTGGCGCTGGACGCCCTGCCCGCCGCGCCCCAGGAATATGAGGTGTGCTTTGCCTATGGCGCCAACAATCACCGCATTCTGCTTGCCACCGGGCAGGGGATTGGGGGTGCCGCGTGAAGCTGCGCATTTCTGAATTTGTAAAAAGCCCCAGGGCGGCTTACGCGGCCCTGTTCTGCGTCATGCTGGCCTGCCATTTGCAGTTTTTGTATGTCCCCGGGGACGAGGTGGGCTATGCGGCGGCGCTGGGCGGCAACTGGAACTTTGCCTCTATGTTCGCCTATGTGGGCGGGCACTACTGGACGTGGAGCGCCCGCATGCTGACAGAAAGCCTGTTTTGCATTTTTTCTGCCGCGCCGGTGCTGGTGTGGCGCGTGGTAAACCCGGCCGTCATCACCGCCTGCGCCTGGCTGATGGCCTATGCCCTGCAAAGCGAAAAAAAGCGCACGGAAAGCTGGCTTTTGTGCGCGCTGGTGTTTTTGCACCAGTGGGTGAACCTGAAAACGGCCGGCTGGGTGGTAACCACCATTGCCTACCTGTGGCCCATCTGCTTTGGGCTTGCGGCGCTGTGCCCGCTGTGGCGGCTTGTGCGCGGCAAGCGCACGCCAGCCTGGGGCTGGGTGCTGGCGTGCATTTCGCTGCTGTTTGCGGCCAATATGGAACAGCCTGCGCTGGTGCTGCCGTTTTTGGTGGCGGGCGGCATGCTGTTTTTGCACGCGCGCGGCGTGCGGGTGCCGGCCGGGCTGTGGGTGCAGCTTGCAATTTGCGCGGCTTCGCTGGTGTTTATTTTCACCTGCCCGGGCAACGCCATGCGCACAGAAAATGACATCACCTCGTTTTATATGAACTACCCCATGCTTTCGGTGCTGCAAAAGGCCGAGATTGGCATTTCCGGCGTGGTGCATGCAAGCGTGCTGGGGCGCGAAATGCTGTTTTTCCTGCTGGCGGTGCTTACGGCCGCGCTGGTGTGGGCCAAGCGCCGGGAATGGCTGCTGCGCGCCGTCAGCCTGGTGCCGTGCGTGCTGATGGTGCCCCTCAGCCTGTATCAGTACGAGCTGAGCGGGCTTGTGCCGTGGGTGAAACAGCTAACGGCCTCTTACACGGCGGCCGGCTACATTTCACTGGCAAACTGCAACGCCCCGGCGGCCTATGTGCCGTTTTTGCTCAGCTATGGGCTGTATGCCATTGTGCTGTGGAACGTCTATGCCGCCGAGGGCACCTCCCGCGCCATGCGCCTTTGCTGGGCCCTGCTGGCCCTGGGCGGTATGAGCTGGGCCGCCATGGGCTTTACGCCCAGCGTGGGCGTCTCGGGCCTGCGCACAGGCACGCTGTATTACTTTTTTGTCATGGCGGCGTGCATGGTGGTGCACCGGCAGCTGCCGCAAAAACGGCGCATCTGGCTGTGGTGCGTGCTGGCATGGTTCTGCCTTGTGCAGCTGCATGCACTGTGGGAAGTGTAACCGGGTGCCTGGCGGCCGCCGGTGTGCCCGCAAGGCGAAAAGAAAGGTTGAAAACAAGCAGGCACCCCCGTGCCGGGCTGTTAATGCCCGGCACGGGGGTGCCTGCTTTTGAAACGAACGGGCGCGGGCGTCAGGCCTTTCGCAGCCGGACGCAAAGGTACAGCAAAACGGCATCGGAAAGCTTGCGCGGGTCATAGCCGGTGGCCTCGGCAATCTTCTTTATTTTATATTGCACGGTGTTTTTGTGGATGAACAGCTTTTGGGAAATGGCCTGCACCGAGCCGTTGCATGCGAAATAGATTTCAAGAAAATCCAGCATTTCTTCCATATCCTTTTTGGCGTTGCCCCAAATGCGGTCCAGAAAGGCGGTGCGGCTCTCTTGAGAAAGCGGGGCCAAAAGAAGCTCCAGCACCAGGCCGTCATACACGCACACCTGCCGGTTGTTGCTGGAAAGGGCCACCTCCAGCGCTTTGTCTGCCTGGGTGTAAATGCGGTGCAGCTGGGTATAGCTTTCGCAGCCGCCCGCAATGCCGCAGCAGGAAACATACCCGGCCGCCTGCGCCGCCCGCAGGGCCTTGTTCAGCTGCCCCAGCAGGTAGGGCTGAATGTCGGCCCCCAGAAACAAAATCAGCTTTTTGCCGAGATACAGATGGTTGAGCAGGATGGAATCGCCCAAATGGCTTCGAAGAATGGAAAGCAGCGTGTCGTAAAAGGCGGCCGTGTCGGCGTCCTGCAGCTCTGCGTCTATAGAAAGCACCCCAACAGAGCGGATGTGATGCAAAGGCACCCCAAGGGCTCTGCCGCGCCGCTCGAACGATTCGCTGGGCGCTGTGGGCGTGCTGAAAAGAAGCTGCTCTAAAAAATGGCGCCTCTGGCGCGAAATGCTTTGCTGGCGCAGCGTCTGCAGGGTTTCGGAAAATAGAATTTCGGCCATTTCGGTAATGACAAGGCCAATGTCGCGCAGCTCGTCCGGGTTGCCCGTCACGCCAATTACGCCAATGGTTTTTCCGTCAATTTGCAGGGGCAGGTTGATGCCCTCGCGGCTGCCCGTCATCTGGTCAATGGAATACACGTCCATTTCCGGAATATTCTGTTCAATCAGCTTGCAGGCGGCCTCGTGCAGCGCGCCAATGCGCGTTGGGTCTGTGCTTGCGACGATGCGCCCTTCTTCATCCATGATATTGACATTGCGGTGCAGAATGCCGCCAATGCGCTCGGCAATTTTTTGCGAGTTTTCATGGTTGATCAGCATGGCCATTCCACCTTTATATGTTTTTTATAACATTATTTTACCCAAAAATTATATTACAGAAAACATATCAATACCAAGAGACATTGTGTATAATTATATTCAC
>UREN01000074.1 GCA_900546885.1 uncultured Oscillospiraceae bacterium | reverse complement strand
GCCTCTTTGCCAAGAGGCCGGGCGCCTGTTTTGTTTTGCAATTTGCCGCGGGCGGCCGCTTTCTATGCGGCGGGCGCGCCGGCAATGTATTCCCCGCGCACCGCGGGCACATAATAGGCGCCGTACACGGTGCAGCCCGGGGCGCAGTTCTGCTGCGCCTCTTCGGGCAGCTTTACCCAAAAGCGGTACCATGGGGCGTACACCTCGCTGCCCTCGCGGTAGCAAAGTTCCACGGCGGCAATGTCGGCTTCGCTTTCCACCGCGTACGGCACGCTGGTCAGGCACTGGCCCTGCAGCAGCATGGCGCGCGCCTCGCTTTCCGAAATAAGCGCATATTCCCCCAGCGCCCGGCCCGGCTGCGGCTGCTCATACAGGATGGCGCCGCTTTCCCCGGCAGAAAAGCTCAGGCGCCCGCAGCTTGCAAACAAAAGCTGCTGCGCGGGCGACGCCGCGGCGTCCCACACAAAATTCGTCAGATGCACATTGCCTTCCACGGTATAGTCCGCCTGCACGGCGGCCTGCGGGGCCTGCATGCCGAAGGCCGCGCCATATTCGTCCGCCAGCCGCTGCACGGCCGCGGCATACGCCTGCGCATCTTGCGTATATGGCGCCGCGTCAAAGCCCTCCGCCAGTTCCACGCGCACGGTGCCGGTGCGCGACGCCGTCACCACGGCGCCGTTCGTGCACACGGCCGCGGCGCTGTCCGGCGCAAGGTTGTAGTCCAGCTGGGCCTGTTTTTCGGCCGCCACCTCGGGCGCGTCCTCCTCGGAGGGCAAAAGCCCCGCCGCCTCAAATCTCTCCATTGTGGCCTGCCGCTGCGCCTCGGTGGGCGATAATTCCACGCGCTCCACCTCAAAGCCCAGCGCGGCCGCCGTTTGCTGCGCAATCGCGCTCAGTTCTTCCTGCGTGTATGCGCGCGCGCCGGTGGCATCCGCCGGGCGCGCGTTCTCGTACACCGGCAGCGAAGCGGGCGTCTCGCCGCTGTTCACAGGCCAGGCCGTGGGCACAAGCTCGCTTTCCTCGCGCACCATCACGGCCTCCATGCCGAAGCCCGCGCCGTTCGCCTCTTTCAAAGAGAATTCCGGCAGCGCCGCATCACTTGTCATCTCGTCCTGCTGTGTGCCGGCGGTGTTCATCTCACCGGCGCCGCCCTTCGGCGCCAGCACCGGGGCCACCGCGCCCAGCACCGCCGCGGCCAGCAGCACGGCACACGCCGCCGTGGCAAGCAAGCGCACGGGCGGCCGCCTTTTCACCGGCCGCGCGGCCGCCTGCACGGCGTCCTGCAGCATGGCTTCGTCCACTTCGCCAATGGCGCGAAACAATGTTTCTGCCCTCACACTTCCACCCCCTGCTGCTGTAAGTAGGCCCGCAGGCGCTGGCGCGTGCGGCACAAAAGCGTGCGCGCCTTTGTCTCGGTAATGCCAAGGCGCCCGGCGGCCTCGCGCACGGGCATGCACAGAAAATAGCGCATCAAAAACAGCCTGCGCGCCGTGGGCTTCTGTGTGCCCAAAAAGCGCTCTATCAGCCCCGCAAGCTCTTTTGCGTCCAGCCCGTCCTCCACACGGCCGGGCGCGGCGGGCTGTGCGCCGCACTCTTCCAGCTCGCTCAGCAGGGCCTGCGCCGCGCCGCCGCCGCGCTTTTGGGCGCTTTCAAAGGCGGCCTTATCCAGCGCAAGGTTGCGCGTAATGCGCCCCAGAAACGGCGCCAGAAAGCATGGCCGCGCCGTGGGCATGGCGTTCCACGCGCGCAGCCAGGTGTCGTTCACACACTCCTCCGCGTCCTCGCGCACGGCCACCAGCCGCCCGGCAATGGCAAGGCAATATGCGCCGTATTTTTCCTGTGTGTGCCCAATGGCCTCCGGCGCGCGCTGCCAATACAGCTCCACAATGGCCGCATCCTCCACAGGGCCCTCCTCCTTTCCGCATGTGCATGCAAGGGCATGCGTGCCCGCGCGGGGCCGCGCGCCCCGCGCATTTTGCTTTCGTTCTACCTGTAAACACGGCATATGCCCCGCATTTGTGGCATTTTTCGCGCCCTGCGCGCCTTTTTTGCCGCACAGCGCGCGCAAAAAGGCCGCGGCCGGGCTGTGCGCCCCCGCCGCGGCCCTGTGCTTACAGGCACATCTCGTAAATTTTTTTCACATCCGCCGCACCCAGGCCCACATAGGCCTCGTTTTGCAGCGCAGGCGTGGCGGCCTTTTGGGCCATTTCGTCAAAGCGCTCGGGGCCAATGCCCACCTCGCGCAGCGTGGCGGGCAGGTGCAGCTCTTCCACAAAGAAGCGCCGGGTGGCGTCAATGGCGCGGCGCGCAAGTTCCATTTGCCCCAGCGCGGCGTCCAGGCCCCACACGTTCACGCCGTATTCGGCAAACTTGGGCGCCGTGGCCTCGCTTAGCACATAGCGCATCCACGCCGGCGTCAGAATGGCCAGGCCCACACCGTGCGTAATGTCATAGCAGGCCGAAAGCTGGTGCTCCATGGTGTGCACGCTCCACGGGCACTCTTTGCCCAGGGCAATGGTGCCGTTGATGGCGTGGCTGGAGGCCCACATCAGGTTGGCCCGGGCGGTGTAATCGTCCGGCGTGCGCAGGGCAATGGGCCCAAAGTGGATGCACGTTTTCAAAATGGCCTCGGCCATTCTGTCCTGCAAATAGCCCGTCTGGCAGCGCGAAAAATACGTCTCCAGCGTGTGGCTCATAATGTCCGCCGTGCCGGCCGCCGTCTGGTTTGCGGGCACGGTGAAGGTGTAGGCAGGGTCCAGCACGCTGGCCACGGGGCGCATGGCCGGGTGGGCAATGCTGCGCTTTTCGCTTGTCTGCCAGTTGGAAATAACGGCCACGTCGTCCATCTCCGAGCCGGTGGCCGAAAGCGTCAGCACGCTGAACACCGGCAGCACCTGCGTCACCGGGGCCTTGCGCTCAATCAGGTCCCACGCGGGGCCGCTGTAAAAGCGGGCCGCCGCCACCACCTTGGCGCAGTCGATGGTGCTGCCGCCGCCCACGGCCAGCACGCCGCCCAGGCCGTGCTGGCGGCACAGCGCGGCGCCCCTGTCCACCGTGGTGGTGCGGGGGTTGGGCTCTACCCCGGCCAGCTCCACATACGAAATGCCCGCCTCGCACAGCGCGCTTTGCACCTGGGCCAGCAGGCCCGTGCGCTTGACAGAGCCGCCGCCATAGCACAATAAAACCTTATCAGTATGCCGGCGGATGGCTGCAGGCAGCTTGGCCAGCTGCCCGCGGCCAAAGAAAATTTCCGTGCCAATGTGGTAATCAAAATTCAGCATATCCCTCTTCCTTTCTATGTGCCCGGCGCGCGTGCAAAAGCGGCAAGGTTGCCCCGGCCGTGCGGCTTAATCCAGAAAATCGCGCAGCTTTTTCGAGCGGCTGGGGTGGCGCAGCTTGCGCAGGGCCTTGGCCTCTATTTGGCGGATGCGCTCGCGCGTGACGTTGAACTCTTTGCCCACTTCCTCCAGCGTGCGCGGGCGGCCGTCCTCCAGGCCAAAGCGCAGGCGCAGCACCTTTTCCTCCCGCGGGGTAAGGCTTTTCAAAACGCCCGAAAGCTGCTCTTTCAGCAGCGTGTGGCTGGCGGCCTCGGCGGGCATGGGGGCGTCCTCATCGGGAATAAAATCGCCCAAATGGCTGTCCTCTTCCTCGCCAATGGGCGTCTCCAGGCTCACGGGCTCCTGCGCCACGCGCATAATCTCGCGCACCTTATCCACCGGCATTTCCAGCTCGGCGGCAATTTCGTCCGCCGTGGGCTCGTGGCCGTTGCGGTGCAAAAGCTGGCTGGACACCTTCTTCACCTTGTTGATGGTTTCCACCATGTGCACGGGAATGCGGATGGTGCGCGCCTGGTCTGCAATGGCGCGGGTGATGGCCTGGCGAATCCACCATGTGGCGTAAGTAGAAAACTTGAAGCCCTTGGTGTGGTCAAACTTTTCCACCGCCTTAATCAGGCCCAGGTTGCCCTCTTGAATCAGGTCCAGAAACTGCATGCCGCGGCCCACATAGCGCTTGGCAATGGACACCACCAGGCGCAGGTTTGCCTCGGAAAGGCGCTGTTTGGCCTTGTCGCCGTCCGGCCCGCCGCTTTGAATCTTCACGGCAAGGTCTATCTCTTCCTCCGGGCTCAAAAGCGGCACGCGGCCAATCTCTTTCAGGTACACCTTCACGGGGTCGTCAATGTTCACGCCCTCGGCGGAAAGCGCACTCTCCAGCTCGTCCACCGTCTCTTCGGTAAGGGTAAACTCCTCCACGTCGGCATCGGGCTCGTCCACAATTTCAATGTTGTTCGCGTCCAGCGCCTCGTACAGCTTGTCCACCAGCTCTACTTCAAAGCCTATCTCCTCCAAAGCGTCGTTAATTTCTTTGGTGGTGATTTTCTGGTTGCGCTTGCCCAGCTCTACCAGGTTTGTGATGACGTTTTTCTTTTCTCCCATGGTATCTCCTTCTCGTGTTCATTGCTGTTGCGCGGCAGGCCGCGGCGGCCCGCTGCGCGCGGGTGGCTATTTCTTTTTTTCTTTCAGCTCGCGCAGGTAGCTGTCTATTTGCTGCGCCGTGCTGTGCGCGGCCGCCGCGCTGCCCGGCTGGCCGCCCTCGATGCGGGCAAGGTACATATCCACATCCTGCTCGGTAAAGCCCACGTCGTAGTTCTGCGCCAGAATACGGCTGATCAGGGCCAGCGTCTCTTCGGGCAGGTGCCCCGCCAGCGAGGCAATGTCCGCCGTCTCGCCGGCGTCGTGCGCCGCCAGCACCAGCCGGTATGCCTGGCCCAGCCCTTCGTCCAAAAACTGCCCGGGCGCACAGCGCGCGGCCGCGCGCGGGCAGAACTCCGGTTTTTTCAACACCGCCGCCAAAAGCTGCTGCTGGGCAAAGGCCACGCCCAGCGCCCTGGCCCCGCCCTGGGAATAGGGCACCTTCACGCGGCCCGTGTTGCCCTCGGCCAGCAGCTCTTTCTGTTTTCTGGCCCGCTGGCGGTAGCCCTGCGCCTTCACGGCGGCGGCAAGCTGCGTTAAAATGGCCGCCTTGTCCACGTCCGTCTGCTCGGAAAGGCGCCCGGCGTACACATCGCGCTCGGTGGCCGTCACGGCGCTCGATGCCAGCACGTCAATGGCCTCTTTCAAATAGCCCACGCGGCCGTCCGGCCTGGCAAGGTCGTATTTTGCGCGCCGCTTTTCCAGTTCATACTCCAGGGCGCCCGCGCTGCCGTCCACCAGCTGGGCAAACCGCTCGGGCCCGTATTTCTGAATGAATTCGTCCGGGTCTTTCGCGCCCGGAATGTTCAGCACCGATGTTTTCACCGGCGAGGCGCTGAACAGCTCGATGGCGCGGGCCGTGGCCTTCTGGCCCGCCTCGTCGGAATCGTAGCACAGCACCACCTCGTCGGCATATTCGCTCAAAAGCTTCACCTGCTCGGGCGTCAGGGCCGTGCCGCAGCCCGCCACCGCGGTGGTGAAGCCCGCCGCGTGCAGGCTGATGACGTCCATATACCCTTCGCACAGGATATACCGCCGCACGTCGCTTTTTTTCGCCACGTTCAGCGCAAACAGCGTGCGGCTTTTTTTATACACCACCGTCTCGGGGCTGTTGATATATTTGGGCTTTTCCGGGCCCATGTTGCGCCCGCCAAAGGCAATGACATTGCCGCGCAAATCGAAAATGGGCACCATCACCCGGTTGCGGAACACATCGTACAGGCTGCCCTTTTCGCTGCGCTTCACAAGGCCAGAGGCCAGCATCTCCTCCTGCGTGTAGCCCAGCCCCCGCAAATGGTTGCGCACGGCGTGAAAGCTGTTGGGCGCATAGCCCAGGCCAAACCGCGTGATGACGGCGGGCGAAAGCCCGCGCGTCTCGCGCCAGTAGCGCCGCGCCGCGCGGCCCTCTTCGCTTTGCAGGCACTGCACAAAAAAGCGCGCCGCGTCTTTGTTGATGGACACAATGCGGCTGCGCAGGCGGCCGGCCTTGTCGTCCTCTTCCGGCATGGCCATGCCGGCGCGCGCGGCCAGCGTTTTCACGGCCTCCACATAATCCACATTGTTTATTTTTTTGATGAAGGTGATCACGTCGCCCCCCGCGCCGCAGCCAAAGCAGTAAAAGCTCTGCGTCTCGGGGTACACCACAAACGAGGGCGTCTTTTCGCTGTGGAACGGGCAAAGGCCCGTGTAAGTGCGCCCGCGCCTGCGCAGCTGCACATAGCTTTGCGCCACGTCCACCATGTCGTTGCGCTGCACCAGCTCTTCAATATAGCTTTGCGGTATCATGCCTTTGCCTCCTCTCGCCGTAAAATGCGCCGCGCCCCGGCGCCGGGCGCCCTGCCGGGCCGGGCGCGGGCCGCCAAACTGCCCCCGCGGCCGGGCGCGTCAGGCGCGCTCAAAGCCCTGATAGCGCGTGCCCTGAAACGTCAGGCGGCCCCGGTCGCCCTCGGCCAGCATGCCGTATTCTTCGCCGCGCACGGCCAGCTCTATGCGGCTGCCGCTTTCCACCTCAAAGGTGGCGTAATAGCGGGTAAAGCCGCCCGTCATATCCGTCATGTCCCCGTGCGCCCTGGCGCCGCGGCTTACCTGCGTGCGCTTGGCCACCACCTCGGCCTCCACCGTCAAAACGGGCGCCGCGTTGTTGCGCCGCCACTGCCCGGCGCCGCGCACCAGCACCACCACAAACGTGAGGATGACAACGGCAAACACGCCAAAGAACAGAATGGGAAACAGCGTGTTCATCACCGAAAACATGCCAAAGGGCTCATCCATCCACATTCTGCTCACCTCTCTGCGCTTTCGAAGCCACGGGCAGGCCGTCCGGGCCTATCAGCGGCGTCACGCCGCCGGCCTGGCCAAACCAGGTGGCCAGGTATTCCACGCCGGTGGCCCTGTCCCGCAAAATGCGCACCTCGCTTGCCAGCCCCACGCTTTGCTGGTAAACCACCTCAAACCGCTTGCCCTCTTTCACAGGCCCACACCCCTTTCCTACAGCACGCCCCACTTCTGCGGGACAAACAGCTCTTCAAACGTGCGCACGGCATACTCATCGCTCATGCCGGAGATATAATCCGTCACGGCGCGGTCCACCCCTTCTTCCCACATGATGTACAGGTATGCCTGCGGCATGTGGGTGGGGTTGTCGTGAAAATGGGCATACAGCGCCTCTATCAGCCCGTCCACCTTTTTCTCTTCCTTTTTGGCCACCTTGTCCACATACACGGTGCTGTACATAAACGCGTGCAGCGCCTCGTAGGCGGCCTGCCATTCGGGCGCCATGCCAATTTGCTCGGGCCCGTGGGCCACCACGGCCGCAATCAGGCTTGTGATGCGCTGCGATTTCGTCTCGCCCAGCGCCTGCGTAATTTCGCGCGGAATGTCGCCCGCGTGCAGCACGCCCGCCGCCATGGCGTCCTCAATATCGTGGTTCATATAGGCGATATGGTCTGCATAGCGCACCACACACCCCTCGCGCGTGTAGGGCCAGGTGCCCTTTGTGTGGCAGATAAAGCCGTTCAGCACCTCTTTCGAAAGGTTCAGGCCCTTTCCGGCGCGCTCCAGTTTTTCGGCCACGCGCACGCTTTGCTCGTAATGGCGAAACCCGCCCGGGCACAGCTTGTTCAACGCGCGCTCGCCCGCGTGGCCAAACGGCGTGTGGCCCAAATCGTGCCCCATGGCAATGGCCTCGGTCAGGTCTTCGTTCAGCTGCAGGGCGCGCGCAATGGTGCGCGCAATCTGGCTTACCTCCAGCGTGTGCGTCAGCCGCGTGCGGTAGTGGTCGCCCTCGGGCGAAAGAAACACCTGCGTTTTCTGCTTCAGGCGGCGAAACGCCTTCGAGTGCAGCACACGGTCGCGGTCGCGCTGAAAGCAGGTGCGGTAGGGGCACGGCGCCTCTTCGCGCGCGCGCCCGCGGCTCTCGTCTGCAAAGCAGGCGTAAGGGCACAAAATCTGATGTTCTGTCTGTTCAATGCGCTCGCGTACTGTCAATGCCGCCGCCTCCTTATCCCCATAAAGCCGGAAAGCCCGAAAAAAGCCCCACTATTTTATATATACGCCAAAAGTGCGAAAAACCCTTTGTGTTTTTGCAAATTTTTTTCTTTTTTTTCGTTTTGCCGCCCGGCGCCGTCAAAACGGGGCACAGCGCGCGGCCTGCCACTGCAGTTTCGCTTCGCCGCGGCAAAATTCGCGCGCCTTTTCGCACAGGGCCTCGCGCCCCTGTGCCAGCATGCAGAAATGCAGGGCCACGTCTGCCTCAAAGCGCGTGTCGTCCAGCCTTGCGCCGCACTCTTCCAAAATGCGCAGCGCCTGTTCATACTGCGCGTACGAAACGCGCCACACGCCCGGCACCACCACCTGCATGGTTACCACGCGCGCCTTCTGCAGCGCCAGCGCCGCCGCGCCGCCATAGGCGCGCACAAGCCCGCCCGTGCCCAGCAGCGTGCCGCCGAAATAGCGCGTGGTGACAATGATGCAATCTACCACGCCCGCGTGGCGGATGGCTTCCAGCGTGGGCAGGCCGCTTGTTTTCTGGGGCTCGCCGTCGTCGGAATAGCGCATGCGCGCGCCCTCGCGCAGCACATAGGCATACACGTTGTGGGCGGCCGTTTTGTGCTTTGCGCGCACGGCCTCCAAAAAGGCCAGGGCCTTTTCCTCGGTGTCTGCAAACGAAAGCTGCGCAATAAAGCGCGAGCGGCGGTCCTCCAGCTCGGCCTCGGCCGTGCCCTGCACCGTGCGGTAGCTTTCCAAACGCCATCCTCCCCTTTCCTCAAACCAAAGAAGGGCGGCCCCAAGGGCCGCCCTTCGCAGGTGTTTACTGCATGTTGAAGCGCTTTTTGAAGCGGTCCACACGGCCGCCGGTGTCCACCAGCTTCTGCTTGCCGGTGTAGAACGGGTGGCACTTGGAGCACACCTCCACGTGGATCTCCTTCTTCGTGGAACGCGTGGTGAACGTGTTGCCGCACGCGCAGGTGACCACGGCTTCCTCATACTTCGGATGGATACCTTCCTTCATGTGTTTCACCTCTTTCTGGTTCTGATTCCGGGGGCCATGCCTTGTACATGCGCCCATCACAACCTTCAATGGGATGCTACCAGCATACACCATCCTGTGCGTATGGAGCAGCGATCGGAACGATTGCCCAAATATCATACCACACCCTGCGCGGGAATGCAAGCGTGCGGCGCAAATTTGCGCGCCGTGCGGTGTAGGACTACAATAGATCTTGGACAGAGGAAGAAAAAGGATGAAGGATAAGGCCTCATCGGTTATAGTTGAGTTA
>UREN01000073.1 GCA_900546885.1 uncultured Oscillospiraceae bacterium | reverse complement strand
CTAACATTTTTGTCTGAAAATGTTATTATTTGGGGCGATATTACAAAATTATTACGCGCAATTTTATTAAAATGTTAGAATCCTCTCGCTTTATCTTGAAAAACCGGTAAAATGCCCGTATAATGCACTTATAACAAGGCAAACAAAATAAAAAACAGAAAAGAAAGCGGTGCTTTTTGTGAAAAACGAAGAGATCCTGGCCCGTGTAGACCACACGGCGCTGAAGGCGACAGCCACTTGGCAAGAGATTCGCACTTTATGCGAAGAGGCGCTGGAATACCACACGGCGTCCGTCTGCATCCCGCCGTCCTATGTGGCGCGCGCCCATGCGGAATTTCCGGGGCTGAACATCTGTACGGTCATCGGGTTCCCGCTTGGCTACAACACCACGGCGTGCAAGGTGTTTGAAACGCAACAGGCGGTGCGCGAGGGTGCATCGGAAGTGGACATGGTGGTGAACCTGGGCGATGTGAAAAACGGCGATTTTGACGCAGTGGAAAAAGAGATTGAAGCGCTGAAAAAGGCCGCCGGCGATAATGTGCTGAAGGTGATTGTGGAAACATGCTACCTTACGCAGGAGGAAAAAATCCGCCTGTGCGAGTGCGTGACAAAGGCCGGGGCCGATTATATCAAAACGTCCACCGGGTTTGGCACAGCGGGCGCTACGCTGGAGGACATTGCCCTGTTCCGCGCCCACATTGGCCCGCAGGTGAAAGTGAAGGCGGCCGGCGGCATCCGCACAAGGGAAGACCTTGAGGCGTTTTGCAACGCAGGGTGCGACAGGCTGGGCTGCAGCGCCGCAGTGAAGGTGCTGTGCGGAAAAGGCTGAAAACAAAACCGTTTTATTGAGTTGGCAAATGGCGCCATTTGCGCTTTCTGCGGGGATGTTCCCCCGCAGAAAGCGCTCTGGCAGGCGCTGGCACATAACATGCAGAATAACAGAAAGGTCGTGTTACAATGGTCAATCAAGATGGTCTGATGTATCACATTCATTTAAGGAAGGGGGATATCGGCCGCTATGTGCTGCTGCCGGGTGACCCCTTCCGCACCGATTTGATCGCTACCTATTTTGACGAGCCGAAGCTGATTGCCCACAACCGCGAGCACAAAACCTGGGTGGGCAAGCTGGACGGCGTGCCTGTGGCTGTCACGTCCACCGGCATGGGCTGCCCGTCGGCCGCCATTGCGCTGGAAGAGCTGATTAAATGCGGGGCAGATACCTTTATCCGCGTGGGCACTGCCGGGCGCGTGTGTGACGCCGCCTTTGACGAGACACTGGACGGCGTGATTAACACGGCTGCCGTGCGCGACGAAGGCACCACCATCCACTACATCCCCATTGAATATCCCGCCGTGGCAGACCGCCATGTGGTGGACGCCCTGGCTGTGGCTGCAAAGAACCTGGGGTATCACTATGCCGAGGGCATCACGCAGTCGAAAGATTCGTTCTATGGCCAGCACGAGCCGGAGAACATGCCTGCGGAAAGCCGCCTGAAAGAGCGCTGGGAGGCTTGGCGCCGCGGCAATGTCATGACTTCAGAGATGGAGGCGGCTGCCCTGTTTGTCATTTCGTCCATCCGCGGCTGCCGCGCAGCTTCCATCATGTCGTTTGTGGATATGAAAAAGACCATCGAAGTGGCGCGCGATGCCCTGAAGATTCTGATTAAGCAGGACGCGGCGAAATAACAACGGACGGAAAAGAAAGGTGGGGCTTCGCAATGTCTTTTCGAGATTATCAAGCGGCAAACAGCAAGCAATACCATATTCAGGTGGCGAAAGGGGAAGTGGGCCGGTATGTATTCCTTCCGGGCGACCCCTTCCGCACAGACCTGATTGCCAGTTTTCTGGACGATGCCAAACTGGTTGCCCATAACCGCGAGCACAAAACATGGACGGGCCGCCTGGATGGAGAGCTGGTTTCCGTTACCTCCACCGGCATGGGCTGCCCCTCTACGGCAATTGCAGTAGAAGAACTGATCAAATGCGGAGCCGACACTTTCATTCGCATCGGCACGGCCGGCCCTGTGAGGGATGAAATGGACAGCGAGCGCTATGACGGCGTGGTGGTGACAGGCGCTGTGCGCGACGAGGGCACCACGGTGCACTATATCCCGGTGGAATACCCTGCGGTGGCAAACCGGCATGTGGTGGCTGCGCTGGCGCAGGCGGCACAAGCCGCCGGGTTGAACTTTGCCGAGGGCATTTCCCAGTCGAAAGATTCCTTTTACGGTGAGGTGGACCCGGCGTGCTCTCCGGTAGAGAAACGCCTGAAAGAGCGCTGGCAGGCCTGGCAGCGCGGCAATGTCATGTGTTCCGAGATGGAGTGCGCGGCGCTGTTTATTATTTCGTCCATCCGCGGCTGCCGTGCGGGTGCCATTATGAACTGGGGCGACATGAACCGCACCATCCAGACGGCCTGTGATGCTGTGCGCCTGCTGATGCAGCAGGATAAAAATAATAAAGTGTGAGCGGGGGAAATATGAGCAAACCAATCATTGAACTGCGTGATTACAGCTACCGCTATTCTTCCGAGGAAGATTTGGTGCTCAAGCACGTCACATTCACCATCAATGAGGGCGATTTTGTAGGCGTTGTGGGCTGCAACCGCGCCGGGAAATCCACGCTGTGCAAATCGATTGTGGGCATTGTGCCCTTTGTATTCGGCGGCGATTGGGACGGCGAAATTCTGGTGGACGGCAAAAGCATGAACGAGACGCGCGGCAAGGGTGTCATGGACGTGGTGGGCATCGTATTTCAGGATGCAGAGAGCCAGTTCACCCAGCAGACCGTAGAAGATGAAATTGCCTTTGCCATGTGCAATTTCGGCTACGACCGCGCGCTGATGCGCGAGCGCATTCAGTTCGCCGCCGAGGCCTGCGGCCTTGCCGGCATGCTGGACCGTTCCCCCTACCGCCTGTCCGGCGGCCAGCAGCAGCGCCTGGCTGTGGCGTGCATTCTGGCGCTTCAGCCGCGTGTGATTATTCTGGATGAATCCACCTCTCAGCTGGACCCCATTGGCCGCGATGAGATTTTCCGCCTGGTGGGGCAGCTGCACAAAGCGGGCAAAACCATCATCATGGTGGACCACAACATTGAAAAAATCGCCGAGGCGGTGGACAAGGTGCTGGTGCTGCACGAGGGCGAACTGGTGGCGTATGACGACCCGCACAAGGTATTTGCCGATAAAGAGAATATGAACAGCCACTTTGTGCGCCTGCCTCAGGTAACGGACGCCGCACTGGCACTGCGCGGCCGGTTGGGCGGGACGCCTGACCTGCCCGTCACCCTCAACGAGGCTGTTTCGGTGTTTGCCCCGCTGGGCCAAGGAGGTGTGTGAAGATGGCAGAAGCTGTAATTCGCGTGGAAAAGCTGGTGCATGTTTACCCGCGCGGAAACGTCAAGGCCCTGAAGGGGATTGACCTGGATATCAACAAGGGCGATGTCGTATCCATCGTGGGGCAGAACGGCAGTGGCAAAACCACCCTGGTGCGCCATTTCAACGGCCTGCTGCGGCCCACAGAGGGCAAAGTGTACCTGATGGGGGAAGACTCCACCGGAAAATCTGTGGCCGAGATGTCGCGCCGCTGCGGCTATGTGTTTCAAAACCCCAACCACCAAATTTTCTGCACCACAGTGCGGGAAGAATTGATGGTGGCCCCGAAATACTTTGGCTTTACCCAGCAGCAGGCAGATGAAGGCCTGAAGATGGTGAGCGAGCTGATGGGGCTGGAACATCTGCTGGACAAGCACCCCATGACGCTGGACTATACCACCAAGAAAATCATCACCATTGCCTCGGTGCTCATCTTTGCGCCGGAGGTTCTGGTGCTGGACGAGCCCACGGGCGGCCTGGACGAAGTGGGCCGCGAGATGCTGACGAAGATTATCCGCCTGATGCACGACGAGGGGCACACGGTGGTGATTATCTCGCATGATATGGACTATGTGGCAGAGAACTCCAGCCGCGTGGTGGTGATGGCCCAGGGCGAAATTTTGGACGACGCTGTGCCGGAAAAGGTGTTTTTGAATGCAGATATTCTGAAACATGCACAGGTAGAGCCCCCGCAAATCATGCAGCTGGACCTTCGCCTTGGCCGAAAGGGAATGGACACGGCCGCGCTTTCTGTGGCGGATTTTGTAAAAAAATACGATTCCTGAGTTTTATGTCTCAACCACCCGCTGGCCGGGTGTGAATAAATAATAAGGAGGAATTTCTCATGGCAATGAATTCGGTCGATTCTTCGAAGGGCAGGCTTCGCGGCACCTATATCGCGATTATGATCCCGCTTGGTGTGGCTATCAACTATGTGGGCGGTCAAATCGCCACCAGCCTGGGCCTTCCCATTTACCTGGATTCCATCGGCACCATCATTGTGGCCTCTATCATGGGCCCGTGGATCGGTGCCACGTCCGGCGTGCTGTACAACATCATTTCGTCGCTGGTGCAGGGCAATATCATGGCCTCGCTGTTCGGCCTGTGCAATATTGGCTCCGGCCTCATTGTGGGCTATATGGCGCGCTATGGCAAGTATAAGAACATTTTGCACGTCATAATCGCCACGGTTCTTGTGTCGCTGTGGAACTCTATTGTTGCGGCGCCCATCTCGATGGTGGTATATGGCGGCATCGACGGCAACGTGGGCACCAACCTGATGATTGTGGGCTTCCAGGCGCTTGGCACAGACCTTGCAAGCGCAGCCTTCCTGGCGCGCATCCCTGCGAACCTGGTGGATAAGGGTATTGCCTGCGTCATTGCGTGGATCATCCTGCGCAAGCTGCCTGCCAATATGCAGTCTTTGTCTGGCGGCAAAAAGAAAGAGGAGAAAAAGGAAGAGGCTGCGGCGCCGAAGGCCGAATAACACGCCGCCGCGTGAGCAGATTGGAAGGAAGATAAGGTTATGATACAAGAGCGCAACTTCCCCACATTTTTGAAAAAGCTGACGCCGGCGCCGAAGCTGTGGCTTGCTCTGGGGCTTATTCTGGCGGTGCTGCTTTTGCGGAACATGTACTTTTCCATTGCAGTGGCCCTAATCAGCGTGGCCATGGTGATACATGAAAAGCAGACGACACTGTTCAAGGTGCTGCTGGTGACAATGACCATTCTGTTCGTCTCCATGTACGGCATCCATGGCGCGGTTGCCCCGGTGATCGACAAAGCAACAGACCCGGTGATGTTCACCGTGCTCGGCATCGATTATTACGCCAAGGGCTTCGCGTATGCGTCCCGGTTCTTTCTCAGGGTGTGCCCGCTGATGTGCGCGCTGTTCACCATCTTCCTGTCCATGGACACGACGGATCTTGGCGCTACCATGTGCAAGGCGGGCATCCCCTACAAGGCGATGTTTACCTTCATCGATTCGTTCCAGGTTATCACGCTTTTAAGCAAAGATATGGAGCAGATTCGCGATGCACAGCGGGCCCGCGGGCTCAATACGGAGGGAAACCTGCTTCAGCGCTTTAAAGCCTTTATTCCCATCATGGTGCCTGTGGTGGCAAACTCCATCGTGAAGGTGCAGGACCAGGCAGTTGCCATGGAGACAAAAGGCTTCAACTCTGAATGCAAAAAAACCGTATACCGCGAGCTGACACCCTATAAGTGGGACCCTGTGTGCAAGTGGTTTGGCATTTTGCTTGGCGTATTCTCTATCGCATACGGCGTGCTGTCGGCGGTAGGGGTGATCCCCGCGTTCCTGACGAATATCATGTAAACAGGCCACTGGGGAGGCATGCGGGCGAACGCCCCGCATGCCTCCTGTTTTATGCAAAGGAGGAATGGCATGAAGCCCCAAACGGAGCTTTCAGCGCAGGAATTGTATCAGAAAAAGGAACGTTTTTACCCGCGCAACTTTATCAGCCTGATGTTCGAAGGCTTTACGTTTTCCTTCGCGCTGGCCATGTTTTCGCCGGAAAATGTGCTGCCTGTTTATGTGGCGTCCCTTTCCGACAAGGCAATTTACATCGCGCTTATCTCGGCTTTGTATTATGGTTTTTCCTACGGGTGCACCGTGTTTTCCTGCGTGCTGGGCGTCAATGCAAAAAGCCCGAAATGGATCAGCGTCATTGTGTGCTTTTTACAGCGCGTAGGCTTTTTCACCATTTTTCTTTCCACATTCCTGGTGGGGGGAAACACGCAGATAGCGCTGGTGCTGTTCTTTGTTTCGTTTGCCATTTACTCGGCCAGCGCAGGCATGTCAAACCCGCTGTTCGCGCAGATGGTGGGCACTTCCATCCACCGCAACGTGGGCACGTTCTACGGCGCTTACAACATGGTGGGCTCTTTGGCCGGTGTGGTGGCGTCCCTGCTTCTCACGCGCTGCCTGGAACAGTTTGAATTTCCGCTCAGCTTCCGCGCTGTGTTTCTGATGGGCCTTGTTTCGGCACTGGTGGCCACGGTGGTGGTAAGCGTGGGTGTGCGCGAAGTGACGGACGACCGCGTGGTAGAACACATCCGCCTGCGGGATATTTTCCCTATTGGCGTGCAGATTTTGCGGGAAAACCGTCCGTTCCGCAACTATACGCTGGTTAAGGTGCTGGTGGGGGCAGCAGAGTTTGCTGTGCCTTACTATATCATTGCGGCAGGCGAGCTGGAGGGCGCGCCCGCAGGTTTTGTGGGCATTATGACGACGGTGTACCTTGTGTCGAAGGTGGTTAGCAGCCTTGTGCTGGGGCGCATTGCAGACCGGTTTGGCGCCACCCGTGTGCTGCGCTGCTCGTGCCTGTGCGGCGCGGCGGCGGCCCTGATGGTTATCCTGATACGGGACTGGCGCCTGGCATTTGTGATGTATGCCCTGCTGGCGGTTGCCGTGAACGGCGTTATGATGTCCAACAACATCGCCTGTGTGGCCTATTCGGGCAATGTGCGCACGCCCATCTATGCTGCGGCCTCGGGCCTGCTGTGCGCCCCGCTGTATGTGGTGAGCTCGTTTGCAGGCGCGGCCATTGTGGGCCGGTTTTCCTACACGGCGGTTTTTCTGATTGCCATGGCGGTGTATGCCGTCTGCGCGCTGCTTACCTTTACATTGAAAGATGAACCGAACCGGCGGTAAGCCAAGCGGGGCCGCCCGCCGGAAAAAGGAGGATTGGTTTCGTCATGCAGAATATCCTGTTTGTTTCGCATTGTATTTTAAACACAGCGGCCAAGGTGGTGCTGTACAACCAGGCCGAGATTGATGCCGAGGAGGCCCTGCGCCGCCGTTTTGTAGGCCGTGCGCTGGAATTGGGTGTGCAGATGATTCAACTGCCCTGCCCGGAATTTACGCTGTATGGGGCACAGCGCTGGGGCCATGTGAGCAACCAGTTCGACAACCCGTTTTTCCGGGCACATTGCCGGGCCATCCTCTCGCCCTATCTTCTTCAAATGAAAGAATACCTTGCGCACCCCGAGCGCTTTCACGTTCTTGGTGTGGTGGGCGTGGACGGCAGCCCCAGCTGCGGGGTGGACTACACCTCCTGCGGGAACTGGTATGGCAGTTTTGCCGGCAGGGATGGCCTGGAAGAGACGTTGGCAGGCTGCACACTGGGGAAAAAGCACGGCATTTTGATGGATGTGCTGTGCGGCATGCTGAAGGAAGAAGGGCTGGATGAGACGATTCGGGTGACATCCCTGTTCGCCCCGGAGCCTGAAAAGTGCATGGCCCTTTTGCAGGGGCTGTAAAACACAACGGCCTGTGCCGGCCCGGGGCAAAAGGCCCTGGGGCGTCAGGCCAAAGCGTCAACGCGGGCGAATATGGCGAGAATGGCGAAGCATTGGCAGAAAAAACAGTCATTTTGCACGGTTGCCCGCCGCACGGGAAGACGGTATAATAAAAACAGTGCATTGCACTGTTTTTTTATTTGCAGATAAAAGGCCGGGCCGCGGCGCAAAAGGCAGGCAAGCCCCTGCCCTGTGCGGCGGAAATGAAACGGCACAGGCCATGCCCGGCAGGCCTGTGAGAAAAGAGGTGCCTGCAGATGGAACGATATGGCCCTGCGGCAAACCGGCAGTGCGGCGAGCTTTGCCCGTATGTGGCGCGTGTGAGGGTGTTTGCCTGGCAAAACGGCCTTGCGTGGGACGCTGCGCTGGAGGAATTGGAACGGCGCGCTGCCCGGATGTGCCCGGGCGGCACGCTGCCGGGCTGTGCGCAGCCCGCAGTGTGTGAGCAGCAAGGCGCCCTGCCGGAAGAATGCCGGGTTTGGCGGCTGCTGCTTAGCGCGTCGGGCGCATGCGGCATGTCGATTTATGAATACATGAAAAGCGCCCAGGCGGCCGCCCTGTTTGATATGCCGCAGGCAAGCGAGGCCCCCCGCCCGGAAGAAGCCGCGCCGCAAGGCGGCCGTACAGGCGAAAAAAGCACGCCTGCTGAAAGGAATGGCGCAGGGGACGGCGTGCCGGTTGCCGCCGTTGCAGTGGCGGAAGAAAGCGGCCAGGCACAGCCGGAAAAAGCGGCTTTCCGCCCTCCCTGGAAGCTTCCCCGCCCGAATATGGGCTGGGTGCATGCTGCGGCGGAAAAAATGCGCGCAGGGTGGGCGCGCGCCCGCGCAAAGCTGCATCTTCCGCATTTGGGAGGGCGCGCAAGGCAGTTTGCGTTCGCATTTGGCATTACTTTGGCGGTAATTGTGCTGCTTGCCGCCCTGGGGCTGGCCTATTGGCTGGGTTACCGGGCGTCTGTGCGGGAAAACGGCACCTATGACGGCGGCTATGCCGCGGCCATTTCCGAGAATGGCACCTATGAAAGCGGCTATGCCGCGGCGCTGGAAGAGAACGGAAGCTATGATGAGGGCTACAACCGGGGCTATGCCGAGGGCAAGGCGGACGGCTATGAGGCGGGCCGCAGCGAAGGCTATGAAGAGGGCCTGAAAGAGGGCATGGCCACGCAAAGCCAGGCGCAGGCTGCCTCTGGCAGCGAAACGGCCGCGCCGCAGCAAACTGTGTGGGTTTCCCGCTATTTTGGCATGCGCTACCACAGCACGCCAGACTGCAGCCGCGTGATAGACCCTGTGCAGATCTCGCTAGAAGAGGCCGAGCAGGAGGGCTATTCACGCTGCAGCCGCTGTTATGAGGAAGAATGAGCGGTTGTCACGGAAACAAACGGTGCCGGTGCGTTGCCCCGGCGCCGTTTGCATGTGCGGCACGCGATGAGAGAAAAAACGGCCAGAAACATAGGCGCGAAATGATTCACCGGTTTATGAAGCAGATGGAAAGCGTTTAATTCCATAAGCTCAGCCCCCGGAGATATATTCTCCGGGGGCTTTTTACTCTGCATTTGCTCTGCATTTTTGGGCGTTTTATAGGGTTTTATAGCGCATTTCAGATGATGCCAAAAACAAGAAA
>UREN01000072.1 GCA_900546885.1 uncultured Oscillospiraceae bacterium | reverse complement strand
AAACGACGGGTTTCGGGGGAAAGCCCTGTTTTCCAAAAAGTTTCAACAAAAACCACAAAAAATGCAGTCTTGTTACCCGCATTTTGCTTTCACACACCGGGTATATGTGTTATGTTATAAAATATAGACGTGCGGGCTTTTTGCAGATGCCCTTCACAGAAATGGAGAAATATGAACGCAGACACATCTTTTTGGGCGGCGCTTGCAATTTATGCGCTTCATATGTATATGGCCACTATGCTGTTGGTGCTGCCTTTTGGCAAGCGCCATGTGACCATCTATTGGCGTGTGGCGGTTTACTGCATTGTGGCGGTGGCTTGCTGCATGGTATTTTTTTGGCCCGCTTGCCCTGTGGTGCGCATGCTGCCGCCGCCTGTTTTACTGGCTGTGCAGGCATTGTGGATGTTTATTGGCTTTGGCGCCGCATTCTGGCTTACAAAGGCTCCGCTTTGGCCCATGCTGTTTGCCTCGGCCCTGATGGGGCAATATTTGAATGCCGTATATACCATGGCCAATGTGCTGGAACAAAACTATTTTCCGGCGGATGAAACAAAATGGGTTTATTTTGGCCTGTTTGCCGCCGTGCTGGCACTTACGCTGCCCATTGTTCTGCCGGTATTTTTGCTGGAACTGCGCCCCCTGGTGCAGCAGGGCGGGGCGCGAGTTTCCTGGCAGTGGCTGTGGCCCGTTCCGGTGTTGTTTAATATCGTGTTCCATGTGAAATTTTACAGCGGAAATTTTACCGCAAAGCTTATGGATATCAGGGCAGACCTTAGCGCGGCGCTGCTTTGGCTGGTGGCCACGTTTGCGGCCTGTATGCTGATGCTGCACGCGGTGCGCAAAGGGCTTGCCGGCGCGCAGGCTCAGGAGGAGCTTGGGCTTGCGGCGCTTCGCTCGGACATGCAGCGCCAGCAAAATGAACAGCTTTTGCGTCATATGGAGGATGTGCGCAGGGCAGAGCACGACCTGCGGCATCATTTGCATGCCCTGTATGGCCTTGCCCAGGCAGATGGAAGCAAGACGGTGCAGGAATATATCAGCGCGCTTCAAATGGCAGAAGAACCGCAGGGCATCCTGCCCTGTGCCAACACGGCGTTAAGCGCCGTGTTGAATTATTATTTATCCGGCGCGGTTGCTGCCGGTGTGAAAGTTTCAGGCCATGTGGCGCTGCCCGCGGCACTGGGCAAAGCAGAAAGTGATGTGTGCCTTGTGGCAGGCAACCTGGTGGAAAACGCAGTCGCGGCCGCCTGTGGGCAAATGCAGGGCACAAAGTTTATTCAGGTGGATGCCCGGATGCAAGGCGGGCTGTTGTCTTTGTGCATAAAAAACAGCGGCGCAGTGCCGCTGGTATACCGCCATGGGGCGCTGTGGTCTACCCGGCGAAATGCGGCCGGCATCGGCACAGCCTCTGTGGCTGCTGTGTGCAGGCAGCGGCAGGGGTTTGCACGTTACGAGCAGAAAGACGGCGTGTTTACGGCCCTTGCCTGCATGAATATTGAACAATAATTTTCCTTCAGCGGGCCTTGGCCGTGTATGCCGGTTACCTGCCGGAGAGGAGGAACACAGATTTTGAGAATTGCTATCGTAGACGATGATGCATCTGTGCGCGCCACGCTTGCTCAGGCTGTGCGCCGTTATGCAGAAAATGCGCATATTCCTGCAGAAGTGGTGACGTTCGAGACGGGTTCGCAGTTTTTGGAATATGCCGGTGCAGACGGCTTCAATGTGGTTTTTCTGGATGTCTATCTCGGGGACGAGAATGGAATGCAGATAGCGCGTATGCTGCGCCAGCGGGGCAATACAAGCCTGCTGGTGTTCATCACGGTCAGCGCGCAGCATGCCGTAGAGAGCTATGAAGTGGGGGCCTTTTACTATTTGGTGAAGCCTGTGGAAGAAAGCGCTTTGTTCCGCGTGCTGGATAAATGTGCTGCGGCCCTGTACGATAAAAAGCTGCACATTCAGCTGAAAGAGGGCTGGTCTTATGTAAATATCCCGCTGGATGATATTTTATTTGTAGACATGTATAACCACTATGTTTTGGTGCATACAAAGCGCAAAATCAACCGCAGTCATATGCCGTTTCAAGAAATACGGGAAACTTTGCTCAAATACCCTCAGTTTGCCTGTTGTTACCGCAACTGCATTGTCAACATGGATAATGCGCGCGGCATGGAAAACCGGGATTTCGTGCTGGAAGGCGGCGTGCGGGTTCCCATCTCGCGCAAATTGTACACCGCTGTACAAAAACAATATGCCGATTATCTGCTTTTTAAGCTGAGCACCAACAGGCCATAAGCAGAAATTTGGGCAGAAACCACCCAAAAAAGAGCTTTTTTACTGAAATAGATGCAAGCGCCGAATGTGCGGCATGCTATAATAAATTGGTTTCTGCACGGTTGCCCGGCGAAGCTTTCCGCGCTCGTGCCGGGCTTTTTGTCGCAAGGCCATAGTGCTGAGCGGGCAGATGGGGCGAAGGCGTCCTTGGGCCTTGCGTGACGGCCTGCACAGCATTTGGGCACAGGTAGAATATGGGCGGTTGCAACGGCCCGCTGGCGGCTGTGGCAAGCGCCCTTTGTAGAGCCAGCAGCCATGAAAAAAGGAGGAAACAGAAATGAAGTATTATCTGAAACAAAAACTGGTGTCGCTGCACCACGCGCTGAAAATTTTTGACGGGCAGGACGACGTGGTGTATGAAGTGGAAAGCAAAATGTTCTCTTTGCATGACAAAACTTACCTGCGGGACGCTGCGGGCAACGAAGTAGCCTACCTGCATGCGAAGGCTTTCAGCCTGCACGAAGTGCACTATGTCGATATGGCCAGCGGCCTTTCGTTTGAAATCAGCACAGAGCTGTTCCACCTGACAAAAGATATCATCCGCATTGATTCACTGGGCTGGGAGCTGCACGGCGACATCACATCACACGATTATCAAATTATTGACGAGGCCACGCACACCATTTTGGCCACCGTGCACCGCAAGTTTTTCTCGCTGCACGATGTGTATGAAATAGAAATTAACGATGAGCAGCAGCGGGATGTTTTGATGGCGGCCATTATTGTGCTGGAACATATCCATTCTCAGCGCGATGCGGCGCGCGTGGGCGCGGCGGCCGGTGCCGGCACAGCGGCAGTGGCTGCCAGCAATGCCGAAAAAAACGATTGATCTCTCAGCACAAAGCGGCAATCTGCCGGCTGCATGAGGACGGAAACAGCAAAGGAGGGCTTTTGCAATGACGCTGCAAGATGTGGTGACGGCTTTTCTGGCGGTGCTTGGTGTTTATCTGGCAGTAGTTTTGGTGCTGCTGGTGCTTACTATTGCCGCATGGTGGCGCCTGTTTCGCAAAGCCGGGCGGGCAGGGTGGCGTGCTGTCATCCCTGTGCTGAATATCCATACGCTGTATCAAATCTGCTGGAAACCTGTGTGGTTCTGGCTGTCTGTTTTCTTTGCGGCAGCGGCTGGCATGTGCGGCTATGCGTTAGACCTGCAGCAGCCGCAGACGGCGCTTGCCCTTGCAACGCTTGCGCTTATTATAGCGTCTGGTGTAATTCATATCATAATGAATTTCAAGCTGGCCAGGGCATTCGGCCACGGTGTGCTGTTTGGCATTGGGCTTGTGTTTTTCCACACGCTGTTCATTATGATACTGGCTTTCGGTGCTTCCAGCTATGTAAGTGCGGCCCGGCCCAACGCGCCGGAAACCTGAAGCGTGCGGCGAAAGAAACCCTCCTGTGCCGGAAAACGACCAAGGCAGGTTTTATCACGCCTTGACGCCTCGTATATAAAAATATGCCCCCCCTGGCGGCCCTCAGGCCTGCCAGGGGGCATTTCTGTTTTTGCATGGAAACTTGCAGAAGCTTTATGATGCGTTGCAAAATGGAACCGCGGCGCTGTATGCACCTGGCGCTGGCCGCACACCACCCATTGCTATCTGCCTTTTGCGCAAAGCCTCCCGTAATAGAACATATATTGTTGCATTACGCCCTCAAACCCGGCATAGGGGGCAAGGTTAAAATGGCCGCCGTATTCTTCTTCGATGACACGGTTGATCCACACGTCCCGCGGGAAGCCGTCCAGCCGGTGATAACCGAACAGCATTACGCAATTTGCCACCTTTGCCCCCACGCCGGGCACGGCAAGCAGGGCCTGCTGCAAGGCAGCATTCTCTGCCTGGCACAGTGCGGCAAGGTCCAGTGCGCCCGAGGCGGCAAGACGTGCCGCCGCATGCACATAACCCGCACGGTAGCCAAGGCCGCAGGCCGCCAGCTCATCCATGGAAAGGCCCGCAAGCCTGCGCGGCATGGGAAAAGCGAAGAAAACATGGCCTGCATGCCGGATGGGTTTACCCGCGCGCAGGCACAGCTGCTGCACACACCGCTTGATGGCGGGGATGCTTTTGCGCTGTGAGATGATGAATGTAATAAGCATTTCCCACGGCTGCTGCCGCAGAATACGAATGCCACGCCCTGCTTCGGCCGCTTTGGTGAGAAAACCGTCGGACGCAGGGATGGCGGCGCGGAAAGCGGCATAGTCCGTTTCCATATCAAAATAGGCTTTCCATATTTCCTCATATTGTTTCACAGTGCAGTGAAGCACGCAGCCCCCTGGCAGTGCGTCCATCTCTAACACATGCCCCATAGCCACCAGGGTATAGTGCCCGGCGCCGGTTTCATCCATGCGAAAGCACTGGCCGCTTTCGGCTATTTTTTTTATATCGAGGTCGGGGGAATGCAGTGTCACCATAAGGGGTCCTTTCTGCCCATGGGCGGGCGCTAAAATTTGAACCGGCCGTCCTGTGCGAAATGCCGCCGGGCCGGGTTGCCCTCTGCGCGCCAAACAGCGTGGCATTTTACATCGTAGATAGCGGCCCACACAGTGCCGCGGCCGCCACGCTTGTCGTATTGGCAAAGAAACCCTTCTTTGCCGGCCAGCAGGGCCATAGCCCCCGGAATGTCCATCCCGCCGGCCTTCGCCTGCAGGGTGTGCAGCATCGTCTGATAACGCGGCTCTGAGGCCCAGTCATCCACGCCTGCCCGGCAAGCATAGCGCATGGAGGGGGAGTGAAACGTGTTGGTGGCACACACAAACGGCCTGCCCGGCGCCGGGCGCACCACTTCCAGGCGGCTGCTATTGCATTCTAACACAGCAATGGCGCCGCCCGCATCGGCCAGCGTCAGTGTTTGTGCGCTGGCAATGGGCACGCGGCGCGCCAGTGCCAACGCCTGCTCTACTGTGCGGCAGGTTTCCAGCATCAGGCGCAAAAGCATCCCTGCATTCAACCCGGGCTGAATGCGGCCGGGTGAAACAGAGGTAAGGCCCGCGGCAAGGCCGTGCTCGTTCACGCCGTCCTCTATTTCCACAAAGGCTGTGGTGTTGCCCGTGAAGTGGAAACAGCGGCCGTCCAGCCGGTAGATGACGTTTCCGTTCCAATGCTGCAGCGCAAGCAGAAAATCGCTGTTGCGGGCAAGGAACACCTGTGCCCCGTTGGAAACAGCAAAGCAGGAGCAACAGCTGGCAGGCGGCATGGCATACATGCTGAACAAGATGGCCTGTAGGGCCTGTGGCGCACAGCCCTGGCCCTCGGCAAGGCCCTCTATCTCTTGCAGCACAGCGGGAAAAAAGCGCCGGTAAATGGGCACACACTGCTGTGCAAACTGCAGGCGTGCCTGTGTGACGGGAAATGGCGCATTCTGCAAAATAAAATTGCCGTGTGAAGCCAGAAAGCGCCCCCGGCGAAGCCCGGCCTCGCGGTGGGTGCCACGAAATGTGACATGATACATAATAGATGCCCTCCTTACATGTTGGGAGGGCTGCCGGCAACCCTGAACGCAGCCGCACGTTATAAAGCCATGCGGCGCTTTTTCAGCATAAAGGAATAAAAAATACTTGTCAAGGCAGCCTGCCCGCCAGAAAGAACGCCGCACAGGGCTTGCCGTTGCGCACAGCGTGCAAACAGGATATAATGAGGCTAATTCAACCGATTTTGACAGAGGGTGCCAGCAAATGTATCTTGCCGATCTTCACATCCATTCCCGCTTTTCGCGCGCTACCAGCCGTGACGGCGATGCGCCGCATCTGGATTTCTGGGCCCGCCGCAAGGGCATTGGACTGGTAGGCACGGGAGATTTTACCCACCCTGCGTGGCGCGAAGAGCTAAAGCGCCACCTTGAGCCAGCCGGGCCGGGTTTCTACCGGCTGAAAGAAGAACTGCGCCTGCCCGGGACAGCGCCGGGGCCCGCCCCGCGCTTTGTGGTGACGGGTGAGATAAGCTCTATCTATAAGCGCGGCGGGAAGACCCGCAAGGTGCACAATGTCATTCTGCTGCCCAGCCTGGAGGCCGCAGACGAGCTCTCGGCCCGGCTGGAAGCCATTGGCAATATTCATTCTGACGGCAGGCCCATCCTTGGGCTGGACAGCCGGGACCTGCTGGAGCTCACCTTGGAGGCATGCCCTGAAGCAGAGCTTGTTCCCGCCCATATCTGGACGCCGCACTTCTCGATGTTCGGCGCCTTTTCGGGCTTTGATACCATAGAAGAATGCTTTGCCGACCTCACGCCCCATATCCATGCGGTAGAGACGGGCCTCTCATCCGACCCGCCCATGAACTGGCGTGTGTCCATGCTGGACGGGTTGACGCTGATGTCACATTCTGATGCACACTCGCCTGCAAAGCTGGGCCGCGAGGCAGACCTGCTGGACACCGGCCTCTCTTACCCGGAACTGGTGCACGCCATCCGAACCGGCGAAGGGTTTCTTGGCACGGTAGAGTTCTTTCCCGAAGAGGGGAAGTATCATTTGGATGGGCACCGAAACTGCGGGGTGTGCCTGACGCCCGCCGAGGCCATGCAGCGCGGCGGGTTGTGCCCGGTGTGCGGCAAAAAGCTGACCATCGGTGTGGAACACCGTGTGGAAGAGCTGGCAGACAGGCCCGCAGGCTTTTGCCCCAAAGGGGCAAAGCCGTTTGAAAGCCTGGCGCCGCTGCCAGAGGTGATCGCTGCATCCACGGGCCTTTCGGCAGGCGGCAAAAAGGTGGCGCAGCAATATGAACAGATGCTGGAACAGCTTGGGCCAGAGTTTTCCATTCTGCGCGAGGTGCCGCCGGAAGAGATTGAGCGCGTGGCAGGCCCATGTGTGGCCGAGGGAATTCGCCGCCTGCGCACAGGCAGGGTGCAGCGCCGCGCCGGGTTTGACGGGGAATATGGCATGATTTCGCTGCTGACGCCCGCAGAGATTGAGCAGTTCAGCGGGCAAACTTCCTTGTTCGGCTTTGAGGCGCCGCCCCGGCAGCAGGCCCCGACGCAGGCGGGCGGCGCGGCGGAAAAAGCGGCACCGAACAGAAAAACAAAGCCAAAGCGCGGGGAAAGCCTGAATGAACAGCAGCTTGCCGCCGTGCATGCACAGCAGCCCTGCGTGGCCGTTGTGGCAGGCCCGGGCACCGGCAAAACAAAAACGCTGGTGGCGCGCATTGCGTGGCTGATAGAACAGCAGGGCGTGCGCCCGGAAGAGATTACCGCCGTCACCTTTACAAACCAGGCCGCCGCCGAGATGCGCCAGCGCCTGTGTAAACAGCTGGGTGGCAAGCGTGCGGCGGCACGCCTTACCATTGGCACGTTTCACGCCATCTGCCTGGGCCTTTTGGGCAATGTGAAGCTTGTGAGCCGCGGCGAAGCGCTGGAGCTTGCCGCCGATGCCCTGCAGGCTGTGCAGCAAAAAATAAGCCCGGCAAAACTGCTGCAGGCGGTGTCCCGTGTTAAAAATGGCGCTTCCGTGGAACAGGCGGGCATCAGCCCTGAACTATACGAGGCATATCAGAACAGGCTGAATCAGCTGGGCGCATTGGACTTTGACGACCTGCTGGCCCAGGCGCTGAAGCTGGATGTGACAGGCAGGCGCTGTTTTACCCATCTGCTTGTGGATGAATTTCAGGATATCAACGACACGCAATATGAGCTGGTTCGCGCATGGAACAGGGCGGGACGCACCCTGTTTGTCATTGGTGACCCGGACCAGGCTATTTATGGCTTCCGCGGCGCAAGCAGCCGCTGTTTTGCGCGTTTGAGGGCAGACGTGCCCGGCCTGCAGCAGATATACCTTCAAGAGAATTACCGCTCTACCCCGCAAATTTTGCAGGCGGCTTTGCCCATTATTGAACAAAACCCGGGCGGGCCCCGGCTTCTGCATGCAAATTGCCTTCCGGGCACAGCCGTGCGGCTGGTGCAGGCGGCAGACGACTTCAACGAGGCTGTGTTCATTGCCAAAGAGATAGGGGCTATGGCCGGCGGGGTAGATATGCTGGATGCCCAAAAACTTTCACACGAACGCGAAGCGCGCGCCTTTTCCGATATTGCTGTGCTGTGCCGCACACACCGCCAGCTGGAATTGATTGAATCATGCCTGCGGCACGATGACATTCCCTGCATTGTCAGCGGGCGGGAAAGCTGGCTGGAAAACGACAATGTGCGCGGCTTTCTTGCCTTCTTCCGCTGGCTGCTGCGGCCGGACGACGCAGCGGCGCTGGAAACAGCGCTGCGCCTTGTGTGGCAGTGCCCGCAAGACTTTATCCAACAGGCACAGAGGGCCTGTGCGCGACAAAACCGGCTGGACCTTACAGCTTTGCGGCAGGCCCTGCCCGAGGGCGGCCACGCCGGGCAATGGCTTGCCTGTGCAGAAACATGGCTTGCCGCGGCGAAAACCGAAAAGCCGTGGAAGCTGGCAGAGCGCTGGGCACAAGAGCATGGCACTTGCGACGCAATGGAGAAATTGCAGCACACGGCTGTGTTCTACACACAGATGCCTGCGCTGCTGGACGCGCTTGCCCTTGGGCAAGAGGCAGATATTTGCCGCGCTGCAGGCAAAGGCTGGCAGGCAGGCGCTGTGCGGCTGATGACGTTGCACGGCGCCAAAGGGCTGGAATTCCCTGCGGTGTTCCTTGCGGGGCTCAGTGAGGGTGCCTTGCCGCTGGAGGCCAAGGGACGCCCGGCAGATGTAGAGGAAGAACGCAGGCTGTTTTATGTGGGCATCACGCGCGCGAAAGAAGAGCTTATCCTTACCACAGGCCCGCATCCATCTGCCTTTTTGCAAAGCCTGCCCCGCACGGTGGCACGCGAAAGTGCCGCGCGGCGCACCCGGCAAGTGGAACAGCTCAGCCTGTTTTGAATGGTGCATAGAAAACAAAACTCCGCTGCAAGCAGAGAATGCCTGCAGCGGAGTGTCGGGGGCGGTCAGCTTAGATCGCAGCCATCCGCAAAAGGATGGTAGAGGTCGCGGGGCTGCTGTGAGGGCGACTGCGCCCTAAAGCACAGATAATCAAGCGGCGAAGCAGTGGCCCAAAACCTCAAAGGCAGATCGGAAGAGCACACGTCTGAACTCCAGTCACACAGTGATCTCGTATGCCGTCTTCTGCTTGAAAAAA
>UREN01000071.1 GCA_900546885.1 uncultured Oscillospiraceae bacterium | reverse complement strand
CGGCATACGAGATCACTGTGTGACTGGAGTTCAGACGTGTGCTCTTCCGATCTAGGCTTTCTGCAAAAATAGTCCATGTATCTATGAAAAAGACGCTTTTGCGCAAAAGCGGCGCTCAGCGGGCATGCTGCCCGCTGAACGGTGCTGGCGGGCGTGGCTGTTTTGCAGAGTGCCTTTGGGTAAAGAATGAAAAAGGAGAGAACCCCAATGAAAAAATTGCTTGCAATCGTATTGGCGGCCTGCCTGGCCCTGACGCTGGTGGCCTGCGGCGGCGCGCCCAGCAGCACGCCTGCCTCTGGCAGCGCCAGTGGCAGCACGGCGGCTGCGGTTTCCGGCGACGCCAATGTAGCTGTGTTCTATTACACTTACAGCGATACCTACATTTCCAGCGTGCGCAGCGCGCTGGACGCCAAGCTGGATGAAATGGGCGTCACCTATCAGGATTTTGACGGCGCCGGCCAGCAGACCACCCAGACCGAGCAGGTGAAAACGGCCATTACCAACGGCGCCACCGTGCTGCTGGTGAACCTGGTGGAGACGGCCTCTGACGACGCGGCCAACGAGATTGTGTCTGCGGCCAAAGACGCGGATATCCCCGTGATTTTCTTCAACCGCGAGGTTTCGAACGACGTGGTGAACAGCTACGAGAAATGCGCTTTCGTGGGCACGGATGCGGCCGAGGCCGGCCACCTGCAGGGCCAGATGATTGGCAACTACCTGCTGGAGAACTATGAGGCCTGCGATTTGAACGGCGACGGCAAGATTTCTTACATCATGTTCAAGGGCCAGGAGGGCAACCCCGAGGCCGAATACCGCACCCAGTATGCGGTGGAAGACTGCGACGCGCTGTTGACAGAGAACGGCAAAGAGCCGCTGGAATTCTATGACCCGGCCAACACCGACAAATACCTGGTGGACCGCAACGGCACCTGGGCGGCCTCTGCCTCTAACGAATACATGACAACCGCGCTGTCTGCTTACAGCGAGGCCAGCAACAACATGATCGAGCTGGTTATCTGCAACAACGACGGCATGGCCGAGGGCGCTATCACGGCGCTGAACACCGCCGGCTATAACGACGGCACGGGCACCACCATCCCCGTGTTCGGCGTGGATGCCACCGACGCTGCGAAGGACCTGATTGCCGCGGGCAAAATGACAGGCACCATCAAGCAGGATGCCGACGGCATGGCCAGCGCGCTGGCTACCCTGGTAGAGAATGCCGCCAGCGGTGCGGACGTGATGGCCAATACCGATTCGCTGAACGTTGATGAGGACTGCGCCAAAATCCGTATCCCCTATGGCATTTACACCGGCGAATAATTTCTGAAAATCTGTGCTTCCGCCGCTTTCCCCGGAGGGAAGCGGCGGAAGCCGTATTTGAAAGCCTGTGTTTCTCAGGAAGATGGGGCCGCAAAAGCTCATTTTGCGGCCCGATGTGCCTGAGAATACGGCGCAAAGCACAAAACGAGGAGGGCGGTTTCGTGGCAAATGACATTTTGCTGGAAATGAAAAACATTTCCAAGACCTTCCCCGGCGTAAAAGCTTTGGACAACGTTTCCCTGACGGTGCGCAGGGGAACCGTGCACGCCCTGATGGGCGAGAACGGCGCGGGCAAATCCACCTTGATGAAATGCCTGTTTGGCATTTACAGCAAGGACACCGGCGAAATTTTGCTGGAGGGCAGCCCGGTTCATTTTAAAACGTCCAAAGAGGCGCTGGAGAGTGGCGTGGCCATGGTGCATCAAGAGCTGAACCAGGCCTTGAAGCGCAATGTAATGGACAACATGTGGCTGGGGCGGTATCCTCTGGTGGGCCCCTTTACATCCGAAAAGAAGATGTATGCCGATACCCAAAAACTGTTTGAAAAGCTGGGTGTCAGCGTAAACCCGCGCGCCGTCATGAGCACGCTGCCCGTCTCGCAGCGCCAAATGGTAGAGATTGCCAAGGCGGTGTCGTACAACGCGAAGGTCATCGTGTTTGACGAGCCCACTTCGTCCCTTACCGAGGAGGAAGTGGCGCATCTGTTCCGCATCATCAACATGCTGCGGGACCAGGGCTGCGGCATCATTTATATCTCGCACAAAATGGAAGAAATTCTGCGCATTTCGGACGAAGTGACGGTGATGCGCGATGGCGCCTGGGTGGCCACCGAGCCGGCCGCAGAGCTGACGATGGAGCGCATTATCAAACTGATGGTGGGCCGTGAACTGACCAACCGCTTCCCGCCGAAAGATAACAAGCCCGGCGAGACGCTGCTGGAAGTGCGGGATATGACGGCCCTGTACTCTGCGCTGAAAGATGTCTCGTTCGACCTGCACAAGGGCGAAATTTTGGGCCTGGCCGGGCTGGACGGCTCTGGGCGCACCGAGCTGCTGGAAAATATCTTCGGCACCGCCACCCGAAAGAAAGGCACCCTGCGGCTGCACGGCAAGGAAGTGAAAAACCGGAACGCGCGGGAATCTATTCGCAACGGCTTTGCCCTTTTAACGGAAGAACGGCGCGCCACGGGCATCTTTGGCATCCTTAACATACAGGAGAACACCACCATTTCCAGCCTGCCCAAATATAAGGTGCATGGCCTTTTGAACAGCAAAAAGATGCGCGAAAGCACCGATTGGGCCATTCAATCCATGCGCATCAAAACGCCGTCTCAGTTTACAAAAATCCGCTCGCTGTCGGGCGGCAACCAGCAAAAGGTCATTTTGGGCCGCTGGCTGCTGACAGAGCCGGAAGTGCTGTTGCTGGACGAACCCACCCGCGGCATTGACGTGGGCGCAAAGTACGAGATCTATCAGCTCATCATCAACCTGGCCAAGCAGGGCAAGTCTGTCATCATGGTATCCTCTGAAATGCCAGAGCTTCTGGGCGTGTGCGACCGCATCCTGGTGATGTCGGGCGGCCGCTTGGCAGGCGAAGTGGACGCAAAGAGCACCACGCAGGAAGAGATTATGACGCTGGCAGCCAAGTATGTATAAGGAGGAAGCGCTATGGCAAGCAAACTGAACATCAAACAGCGCATTGCGGATTTCAAGGCCATGGACAAGGCGGACAAGCGCCGCTGGTGGTCGGAATTTTTCATTGAGAACGCGCTGTACATCATTATTGTCCTTGCAATCATCGGCATTTATATCTACAACAACAATTTCCTGTCCATTGCCTCAATTGTCAACATCATCACGCTGTCTGCGGCAAACCTGCCCATTGCGCTGGGCATTGCGGGCGCCATCATTCTGACAGGCACAGACCTTTCGGCCGGGCGCGTGGTGGGCCTGACGGCCTGCATTGCGGCCTCGCTGCTGCAGGCGGCCGATTATTCCAGCAAAATGTTTGCCGGCATTGGCACGCTGCCCATTCCGGTGGTGATTTTGCTGGTGATTGCGGTGGGCGCCATCATCGGTGCGGTGAACGGCTTCTGCGTGGCCAAATTCGATTTGCACCCCTTTATTGTGACGCTGGCAACCCAGCTGATTGTATACGGCATGCTGCTGATGTACCTGACGCTTGGCAGCAACAACGGCCAGTCTATTTCCGGCCTTTCTGACAGCTATAAAAACTTCATCACCGGCAGCATCCTGCAGGTGGGGCCCAAAAACACGCCCATCCCGAACTTTGTGTGGTATGTGGTGGCCCTTACCGTTGTGATGTGGTTTGTGTGGAACAAAACCACCTTTGGCAAGAACATGTTTGCCGTGGGCTCTAACCCGGAAGCGGCCAATGTCTCTGGCGTCAATGTGCTGCGCACCATCATTCTGGTGTTCACGCTGGCGGGCGCCATGTATGGCATCACCGGCTTCATCGAGGGCGCGCGCATCGGCTCGAACAGCGCCCTTACAGGCCAGAACTATGAGCTGGACGCCATTGCGGCCTGCGTCATTGGCGGCGTTTCCTTCGTGGGCGGCATTGGCAAAATCAGCGGCGTCATCACGGGCGTGTTCCTGCTTCGCATCATCTTCGTGGGCCTTACCATGCTGAGCGTCAGCTCGGACTGGCAGTATATCATCAAGGGCCTGATTATTCTGGTGGCCTGCGCCATCGACATGCGCAAATACCGCGCCCGCAAATAACCGGGCTTTCCCATTTTGCGGTTTCAGCGCCGCCCGCCGGTTTTCCCTTGGCGGGCGGCGCATTTTGCTTTATAATAGAAAAAACGCCCGGCGCGGGGCCCTGCGCCGGGCGGGAAGCGTGCGGAAAGGAGCGTGAAAACAACATGGCGCAAACACAGGGGCAGCCGGGCCCGGAAAAGGACGGCGAGGGCGGCCAGCCCGGGCGCGTGGGTGTTGGCTGGCTGAAGAGCATCTATGGAAACAAAAAGCTCTCGCTGCGGGTGCTGGATACCGTCATTCTGCTGGGCATTGCCGCGCTGGTGGTGGTTGGCTTTTTGATGATGCAGGACAGGGGCTTTACCGTGGAATTCCGTACGGACGGCGGCTCTCAGGTGGCCAGCCAAAAGCTGATGTACGGCGATTTGGTACAGCGGCCGGAAGACCCTGTCAAAGAGGGCTATACCTTTGAGGGCTGGTATTGGGATGATGAATACAAACTGGCCTGGAATTTTGACACCGACACCGTCACGGGCGATATGTACCTGGTGGCCAAGTGGGCGGAAAAAGATGCGGCGGGGGCCGCACAAAGCGAAAGCGGCGCGGCGGGCTGAACGCAGCCCGCCGCTTTTTTGCGGCGCTTGTAAACTTTATTTTAAAAACAGGTTTACATGCGCCGCGGCCTGTGGTAAACTGATGCTGCTGCAAATGCGTGCACAGCCGGGCACGGGCCCGGCGCACCAAAAGCATGAGGGGGCAGAGACATGGCGGTGAAAGAGCGCGTTTTAACAGCCCTGCTGGCGGCACAGGGGGCGCCGGTGTCCGGCCAGCAGCTGGCGGACGGCCTGGGCGTTTCCCGCGCGGCGGTGTGGAAGGCTGTGAAAGAACTGCAAAAGCAGGGCCACGCCGTGCACAGCGAAGCGGGGCGCGGCTATGTGCTGGCCGGGGCAGGCGGCGAAGTGCTTTGCCGGGAGGGCGTGCAGGCGTTTCGCCGCAGCGCGGGCGAGACGCATGTGCTGGCCTGTGTCGATTCCACCAACCTCTATGCCAAACGCCTGGCTGCCGGTGGGGCCGGCCACGGCACGCTGGTGGCTGCCGGCATGCAGACGGCCGGGCGCGGGCGGCGCGGGCGCAGCTTTGCCTCGCCCGAGGGCGCCGGGCTGTACCTTTCGGTGATTGTAAAAACGGGCCTGCCCATGCAGGACGCCGCCCTTGCCACCTGTGCCGCCGCGGTGGCGGTGCGGCGCGCGGTGAAGGCCGTGTGCGGCAAAGAGCTTGCCATCAAGTGGGTGAACGACCTGTTCTGGCAGGGCAAAAAGTGCTGCGGCATTTTAACAGAGGCCGTGACGGATGTGGAATCTGGCGGGCTGGACTATATGGTGGTGGGCATTGGCATCGACCTTGTGCGCCCCGAAGGGGGCTGGGGGGCCGGGCTGGACGACATTGTGGGCGCCCTGTATGAGCCCGGGCAGCCGGTGCCGCGCTGTGCCCTTGCCGCCGCGGTGGCAGACGAGCTGCTGGCCCTGGCCGGGGCCCTGCCGCAGGCGCCCTTTATGCAGGAGTATATTGCACACAATTTTGTGCCCGGGCATGATGTGCTTTTGATGCAGGCAGGGCACACCACGCCCGCGCATGCCGTGCGCATTACGCAGGCGGGGCACCTTGTGGTGCGCACAGCCGAGGGCGAGCGCGAGGTGTCGTTTGGTGAGGTGAGCCTGCGCATGCAGCAGAAGGAAGAGGGGGAGACCGTATGAAAAAAATGGAACTGGGCCAGGCTTTGCGCGCGGCGCTGCTGGCAGCCCTGACGGCGGTGCTGGCGCAGGTGCAGCTGCCCATTGGCCCCGTGCCGTTCAATTTGGCGGTGCTGGGCGCCTTTCTGGCGGGCATGCTGCTGCGCCCGGCGTGGGCCGCATGCGCCATGGGCGTATATATGGCGCTGGGCCTTATTGGCATCCCGGTGTTTGCCGGCTTTGTGGGCGGGCCCGCTGTGCTGGCGGGCAAAACGGGCGGCTATGTGCTGGGCTATGTGTGCATTGCCTGGTGCACGGCCATGGCGCGGCGCTTTGGCCGCCTGTGGCTGACGGCCGCGGGCATGGCGCTGGGCCTTGTGCTGTGCTATGCGCTGGGCACGGCGTGGTTTATGGGCATGACAGGCACGGGGCTGGGGCCCAGCCTGGCTTTCTGCGTGTGGCCGTTTGTTGTGCCGGATATCTGCAAGGGCGCGTGTGCCCTTGCCGTGGGCACGGCCGTGGCAAAGCGGCTTTCGCGCGGTGCCGCGCGCTGACGGCGGCCCGGCCCTGCGGGCAAAAATGCAGACACAGGCCCCCTGCGGCACAGTGCCGCAGAGGGCCTGCTTTCTTGTGTTGCCGCCCGGCCTGCCGCAGGGGTTGCGCCCGCGCCGGGGCAAGGGGCGGGCGCTGTGCGGCCCCGAAGTGCCCGGCGGGTGTGCGGCGGCCAAACGCACCTTTGCCGCGCCCGGTATTTGCACTTTTTACGCAGACATGATAGTATCAGTAGGAACGAAAAGCCACGGCTGCGGCCGGGACAAAGCACACGGGGAGGGGCCGGGGTGAAAAAGCTTTCGCAAAAGGTGTTTGGGCGCATTGCGGTTACGGCGGTGCTGATTCTGCTGCAGGCCGCGTGGCTGCTGGTTTGGTTCACAAGGCTGGCAAGCTATGCGCCATGGGTAAGCGCGGTGTTCACAGTGCTCAGCATCCTTATTGTGCTGTACATTGTGCGCAAGGATGACAACCCCGCCTATAAAATTGTGTGGATCATCCTCATTTTGCTGGTGCCGCTGCTGGGCGGGCTGCTGTATGTGGTGTTTGGCAACAAGCGGCCCGAGCGGCGTATGCGCGAAAAATTTGCCCGCGCCATGAAAGCCACGCGCCCGCTTTTGACACAGGACGAGGCCGTGCTGGGCAAACTGCCCGCGCGCGAGCGCGCCACGGCGCACTATGTGGCGGCCTGCGGCGGGTACCCTGTGTGGGAAAACACCGAGGTGCGGTATTACCCCATAGGGGAAGAGATGTACGCCGCCATGATGGAAGAGATGGAACAGGCGCAGCACTATATTTTTCTGGAATATTTCATCATACGGCAATACTCCGGCATGTGGCAGAATATTCTTGCCCTGCTGGAGCGCAAGGTGCGCGAGGGCGTGCAGGTGCGCCTGATGTATGACGATTTGGGCAGCGTGGCCCTGCTGCCCGGCGGCTACTGGCACGAGCTGGAGCAAAAGGGCATCCGCTGCCTTGCCTTCAACCCCTTTGTGCCGCTGGTAAGCCTTGTGATGAACAACCGGGACCACCGCAAGATTCTTGTGATTGACGGCCATACGGCGTTCACTGGCGGCATCAACCTTTCGGACGAATACATCAATGTCACCCACCCGCACGGCGTGTGGAAGGACACGGGCGTGATGCTGCGGGACGATGCGGTGTGGAACTTGACCCTGATGTTTCTGGAGACATGGAACGCCATGCGCCCGGAGGACACAGACTTCGAGCCCTACCGCCCCGGTTTGCATGCGCCCGCCGGGGTGCCGGGCGAAACGGGCGGCTTTGTGCAGCCCTTTGGCGATTCCCCGCTGGATGCAGAGCCCCTGGCCGAGAACGTATATATTGACATTTTGGCGCAGGCGAAAGACTATGTGTACATCGCCACGCCCTACCTTGCCATTTCGAATGAAATGCAGACAGCGCTTTGCCTGGCGGCAAAGCGCGGGGTGGACGTGCGCATTCTGACGCCCGGCATTCCGGACAAGCCCACGGTGTTTCAGCTGACGCGCTCGTACTATGCCTCTTTGCTGCGCGCGGGCGTGCGCATTTACGAATATACGCCCGGCTTTGTGCACGCCAAAAGCTACCTTGCCGACGACGCCATTGGTGTGGTGGGCACCATCAATATGGATTTTCGCAGCCTGTACCTGCACTTCGAGTGCGGCACGCTGCTGTACGGCTGCCCCGCCCTGGCAGACCTGAAGCGCGATATGCTGCAGACGTTTGCCGCCTCCCGCGAGGTGCATTTGGAAGATTGCCGCACCGGCTTTTGGGGCGCGCTGTTCAGCGCCGTGCTGCGGCTGTTTGCGCCGCTGCTGTAAGGCGCCGCACAGCTCCTGCTGTGAAAAATATCAAAACCGCCCCGGCGGCCTTGCGGCCGCCGGGGCGGTTCTTTTTGTGGGCAGGCTGGCGCCGTCACACCATGCGTTGCACGGGCACTGCGCCCATTTTCAGCAACACGGCGGCCAGCGCCAGCGCAAGCAGCACAGCGGCCAGCACAATGCCCGCAAGGCACAGCGCCGCGCGCGAAAGGCGGCGCTTTTCTTCGCACACGCGCTCGCTGAAGGCCCAGGCCACCATGGGCACAAGCCCCGCCACCGGGATGCAGAACAGCACAAGGCACCAAAAATAATCCCGCACGTGCATGCCGGGCTGCGGGCCGTCCGCCGGGCCCTCGCAGGCGCCGTTTTGCGCCTGTGCGGCCTGCCCGGGGCCGTTTTCTTCTTCCGCCTGGGCGCTGTGCGCAGGCGGGCAGGCGCCCGGTGCGTCAGGTGGGGCCGGGGCTTTGGGCGCCCCGGCGGGCGCTTCTTCCGGCGCGGGGGCGCCTGTGGCCTCGCCAGGCGCGGCAGGGGGCGCGGCCTCACAGGGGGCGTTTGCAGCCCGCCCGGCCGCTGTGCCGCCCTGTGCAGGGGCCGGGATGGGTGCGGCTGCGCCGCAATAGGGGCAGAACAGGGCGCCCTGCGGCAGCCCCTGCCCGCACGCTGTGCATATCATGGCAGTTCCTCCTCATATTCCAGGGGTGTGTGCCTGTCCACCGGGGTGGACAGGATGATCTGGCTGGACGTATGGCCCAGCTGCTGAAAGGTGGTGATAAGTTTTTCCAGCGCCGCAATGCCCTCGCAGTTCACTTTCACCAGAAAGCTGTGGCTGCCGGTGACGTGAAAGCACTGCGCCACGCGCGGCTGCTGCTGCGCCATGGCAAGAAAGGCGTCGCGGTCTTTCGGCTCTACCGAGACGCTGATCAGCGCCTCAATGGCCCCGGGGCCGTTCTGCCTGCCCAGCAGCACGGTGTACCCCGCAATGGTGCCGGCCTTTTCCATGCGGCGAATGCGCTCGGAGACAGCGGGGCTTGTCAGGCACACGCGCCGGGCAATGTCCTTCACCGTCATGCGGGCGTTTTCCGAAAGGCAGCGAACGATTTTTTTATCCAGCTCGTCCATGAAACTGTTCCTCCGCGAAAGACAAAATACGAATTTTTTAAAGCGCCCGGGCGCCATCAAATGCTTTTTCAAATTTTAGGCAGGGGAAACCCCGGGCTTCCTTAATTATATTATGAAATGAGCCGGGTGTAAATAACAAAAGAAAGAAAAAATCGCTTTTCTGCATTTGACAATGAAGCGGAATGTTGTAAACTAGTGGTGTCAAAAAGAATTCCCAACCTTTTGATACTTTCCCACCC
>UREN01000070.1 GCA_900546885.1 uncultured Oscillospiraceae bacterium | reverse complement strand
CGTGCGCGCGGCGTGCGGCCGGCCGGGGCCCGGCCAGGGCGCGGCGGCGCTTTTTTCCAGCACAGCCATAAAATGGCCCTCGCCCCCGTGGCACGGGTAGATGCGGCGGGTGTGCTGCGCGCAAAACGGGTGTTCGCCGCAGCGCGCGGCCTCGCCCGGGCTGCCAAAGCCCACGCCGCAGGGCACGGTGGAAAACTCGGCGTGGCGCGCCAAAAACGCGCCCACCTGCGCCTCGTCCTCCTCGGGGGCAAAGGTGCAGGTGGAATACACAAGGCGCCCGCCCGGCCGCAGCGCGGCGGCCGCGGCGTCCAATATCTGCGCGCCCAGCGCGGCGCAGCGCTGCACCAGCGCCTGGCTGTGCTGGCGCACGGCCTGCGGCTCTTTGCGGAACATGCCCTCGCCCGAGCACGGCGCGTCCACCAGCACCCTGTCAAACCAGCCGGGCAGCGCCGCGGCAATGCGCGCGGGCGCCTCGTTCAGCACCACTGCGTTTGCCACACCCATGCGCTCCAGGTTCGATTTTAAAATATTCGCCCTTGCGGCGTCGTATTCGTTGGCCACCAAAAGCCCCCGGCCGCCCAGCGCGCCGGCCAGCTGGGCGCTTTTGCCGCCCGGCGCGGCGCACATGTCCAGCACGCGCTGGCCGGGCTGCACGTCCAAAAGGGGCGCGGGCGCGGCGGCGCTGGCCTCCTGCACATAATAGGTGCCCGCGTGGTACAGCGGGCTTTTGCCCGGGCGCGCGGTTTCGTCCAGCAGGTAAAAGCTGTCTGCACAGAAGGGCGCGCGGCACACCGAAGGGCCCATCAGCTGCAAAAAGCGCGCCTCGCTGCAGCGCAGCGCGTTGCGCGTCAGCGCGCGGCGCACCTCGCCCTGCGGGCGGTACACCTCGTCATAGCGCGCGCCCAGCAGCGCGCGCTCGCGCGCTTCAAAATACGTCTGTTCCGGCACGCAGCGGCGCCCTCCTTTCCGGAAAAAAATGGCTGCATAACGCGCCCCCGCCTGCACAAACTAAGCACAACGGGAGGTGAAAACCATGGAAAACAAAACAACCAGCAAGTATGGCAACCCCAACAACAAAACCAGCAATAAAACCACCGGCAAAACCATGAACAAAACCGTGAACAAAACAACGAACAAGGCCGAGAACAAGGCTTCCGGCAAGGCCAGCAACTGCCACACGAAATAACGGCGGCACAAGCGGCCACAACAGGCCCTGCCAACAGGGCGCGAAAGGCAGCGTGTTTTTCTTTTGGCCCCGGCCCCGGGGCGGAAAAACGCGCTGTTTTTCTGCCGTTTTGCCCGCGCTGTGCCCGGCCCGGCAAAGGCCCTGCCGCCCGCCGGGCCGCGTGGGGCCAGCGGCGCTAGGGCCGCGCCTGCCCGGCCCCGCTTTCCGCCGCCCGGCACACGGCGGCAAACAGCTCTTCAATGCGGCGCACCTCGCCCTTTAAATACAGCCAGCCCAGCAGGGCCTCAAAGGCGGTGCTGGCCCGGTATTCCTGCGCGGTGGCGTGCTTTGCCACCGTGGCCTTGCTGGCGTTTTGCCCGCGGCGCACCACGTTCTGCTCGGCCTCGGTCAGCATGGGCCGAATGGCCTCCAGCGCGGCGCACTGCCCCTTTGCCGAGACAAAGCGCACCGTGTGCCGGTGCAAAAGGTTGGGGCCAAGGCGCGTGTGCTCTACCAGCATGCGGCGCACCAGCACCTCGTACACGCCGTCGCCCACAAAGGCCAGCGCCAGGGGCGACATTTCGCGCAAATCCACCCTGGGGGCGCCGGGGCGCAGGTTTTCAAACAGCAAAAGCCCGCTGTCATTCTGCAAGGCTGCAGCCTCCTTTTCGCCGTGCTCAGAACACATAGTCAAACTCGTATTCGCCAATGCGGATGGTGTCGTCCTCTTCCACGCCCAGCTGCAGCAGCTTTTCCAGCACGCCGGAATCGGCAAGCTGGCGCTGGAAATACTGCAGGCTCTCGTAGTCGTCCACGTCGCTGCCGGCCAAAATGCGCTCCAGCCAGGGGGCCTGCACCTCAAACTCGTGCTCGGCCACCTTGCGCGCCGTAAAGGCGCGCGGGCCCTCGGCCGCCTGCGGGCGCACATACTCCGGCTGGTAGGTTACCACCGGGGGCAGGCTGCGCAGGCGCTCGTACACCATGCCGGGCAGCCCGGCAAGGCCTGTGTGGGCCGCCGCCGAAATGGGCAAAAAGGCAAGCCCCTGCCCCTCCACAAAGGCGCGGAACCGGGCAATCTGCTCTTCGCTGGCAATGTCGCACTTGTTGCCCAGCACCAGCTGCTCGCGCGCGGCAAGCTGCGGCGAAAAGCGCTGCAGCTCTGCATTGATGGCGGCAAAATCCTCTTTTGGGTCCCGCCCTTCGCTGCCAGATACATCCACCACATGCAGCAGCATGCGGCAGCGCTCTACATGGCGCAGAAAATCGTGCCCCAGGCCCACGCCGTCGGCCGCGCCCTCAATAAGGCCCGGAATGTCGGCCGCCACAAAGCTGGCCTCGGGCCCCACGCGCACCACGCCCAGCACGGGCGAAAGCGTGGTGAAGTGGTAATTGGCTATTTTGGGCTTTGCGGCGCTGATGGCGCTGATGAGCGTAGATTTGCCCACATTGGGAAAGCCAATCAGCCCCACGTCGGCAATCAGCTTCAGCTCCAGCTGCACCTCCAGCTCTTCGCCGGGCAGGCCGGGCTTGGCAAAGCGCGGAATTTGCCGCGTGGGCGTGGCAAAGTGCACGTTGCCCCAGCCGCCCTTGCCGCCCTTTGCCACCACCACGGGCTCGTCGGTAGAGATGTCGGCAATGACAAGGCCGCTTTCGGCCTCTTTCACCAGCGTGCCGCGCGGCACGCGGATGACAAGGTCCTGCGCGTTTTTTCCGTTGCAGCGCGCGCCGCGGCCGTTTTCGCCGCACGGCGCCGCATACTTGCGCTTATAGCGGAAATCCATCAGGGTGGAAAGGTTTGGGTCGGCCACAAACACAATGTTGCCGCCGCGCCCGCCGTCGCCGCCGTCCGGCCCGCCGGCTGCCACATATTTTTCCCGGTGGAACGAAACGGCGCCATCGCCGCCCTTGCCCGCCTTCAGGAATATTTTTGCGGTGTCGATAAACATAGTTTTCTCCTTTTCAGTATAGCGCGCCGATACGGAAAAAGCCGGGCCGCTGCGCGGCCCGGCTTCACACGGTTCTTACTGCTTGATGCTGACCTGCTTGCGGTCGCGGCCCACGCGCTCGAAAGAGACGCGGCCGTCCACAAGGGCGAACAGCGTGTCGTCGCTGCCGCGGCCCACGTTCTCACCCGGATGGATGTGTGTGCCGCGCTGGCGCACCAGAATGTTGCCGGCAAGGACGAACTGGCCGTCGCCGCGCTTCACGCCCAGGCGCTTCGATTCAGAATCGCGGCCGTTTTTCGTAGAGCCTACGCCTTTTTTATGTGCCATATCCTATTTCCCTCCCCGGCTTTTAGCCTTTGATCTCGGTGATTTCCACTTTGGTGAACGGCTGACGGTGGCCCATCTTGCGCGCCGAGCCCTTTTTGGGGCGGTAGGTCAAGATGTGCAGCTTCTTGCCCTTGCCGTTCTTCAGCACCTTGCCCGTGACGCACGCGCCCGCAACAGTGGGGGCGCCAAACTTCACGCTGCCCTCTTCGCCCACCGCAAGCACGGTGTCGAAGGTGTAGGTGCTTTCGGCTTCGGCATCCAGCTTTTCCACATAGATGACGTCGCCTTTTTCCACGCGGTACTGTTTCCCGCCGGTGACGATAACTGCGTACATGTGTTTACCCTCATTTGCATAAGTCTCGCTGGACAGATAGGCGGGTGCGCAAAGCACCACTTCAGGCGCCCAAACCAAGCGGCTTATATACTATACCACAAGCGGCGGAAAAATGTCAACGGGTTTTGCAAAGAAAGCGCCCCTTCCGGCGTGCCGGCGCAAAAAAACTTTGGTTTTAGGCGCGTTGGCGCAAAAAAACATTGGGTTTCCCCGGCAATTTTGCGCCGTTTATGCCATTTGCCCTGCCGCCATGCGCGCGGCCAGCAGGGTGTTTTCCATCAGCATGGCGCGCGTCATCAGGCCCACGCCGCCCGGCACCGGGCTGATGGCCCCGGCCAGCGGCTGCACGGCGGCAAAATCCACATCGCCGCACAGCTTGCCCTGGGCGTTGCGGTTGATGCCCACGTCTATCACGGCCGCGCCGGGCTTCACCATGTCTGCCGTCACAAAGCCCGCCTTGCCCACCGCAGCCACCAGAATATCCGCCTGGCGGCACACTTCGGCAAGGTTTTCCGTGCGCGAATGGCACACGGTGACGGTGGCGTTTTCGCGCAACAGCAAAAGCGCCATGGGCTTGCCCACAATGTTGCTGCGCCCCAGCACCACGGCGCGGCGGCCCGCCACGGGCACGTTGGCCGCGCGCAGCATGGCAAGGCAGCCCGCGGGCGTGCAGGGCACAAAGCACGGCTGGCCCAGCAGCATGCGGCCCGCGTTCACCGGGGTGAAGCCGTCCACGTCCTTGTGCGGGGCAATGGCGGCAATCACGGCCGCCTCGCTGATGTGCGCGGGCAGCGGCAGCTGCACCAGCACGCCGCTGACGGCGCCGTCCTCGCTGGCCGCGCGCACCTGCGCCACAAGCTGCTGCTGGGGCGTGTCTGCCGGCAGGCGCACCACCTGCGAGGTGATGCCGCACTCGGCACAGTCCCGCTCTTTGCCCGCCACATAGGTGGCGCTGGCGGGGTCGTCCCCCACCAGGAACACCCGCAGGCACACGGGGTGGCCCTGCGCCCTCAGCGCGGCCACGCCCTGCGCCACGCGCTGTTTCACTTCGGCCGCAAGGGCCTTTCCGCTGATAAGCTGCGCCATGGTGTCTCCTCCTGTTCTGCCCCTCAGGGCTGCTGTGTGTGTTCGCAGGCGCCGGGCTTTTGCGCCTCTTTCTCTGCCTGTTCCGCCGGCCCTGCCTCGCTTTTTGGCGCTTCTTCCGCCGGTTCTGCCGCCCCGGCCTGCTGCGTTTTTTCGTCTTCCGGTTCGGCCTGCGGCGCTTCCTCTGCCGCTTTGGCCTGCCGGGCCTCATGCCCCGGCGCCTCTTCCGGTTCGGCCTGCGCCGCCTTTTGCCCCGGCGCTTCTTCCGGCGCCGCCGGTGCGGGCCCGGCCTCGTTTGGCACGGTTTCGCCTGCCCCGGCCTGCTGCAGCCGGGCGCGGGCTGCGGCCAGCTGTTCCTTCAGCTGCGCCGCGCTGGGCGTCTGGCCTGCGGGCCAGCTCACGGAATAGGCCAACGGCCCGTCCTTGCCCTTTTCCACGGCCGTATACGTCACCATCAGCGGCACGCCCGCATATTTTTTGCGCAGCACCAGCCACAGCGCCAGCGCCGCCAGCGTGCTGGCCGCGGCCACCACCTGGCTGATGCGGAAGGGGCCCACCATCAGGCTGTCGGTGCGCAGGCCCTCGATGAAAAACCGCCCCAGGCCGTACCACATCACATACATCAGCATCACTTCGCCATGGAAGCGGCGGTGCTTTTCATAGGCGGCCAGCAGCAGAAAGCCCACCAGGCACCAAAGCGATTCGTACAAAAACGTGGGGTGCACGGGCAGGTTGGGGTCTACCGTGATGCCCTGCGCGGCCAGCGTGGCCTGCACAGAGGAAAGGTAGGCCGTGGTGTTTTCGCTTATCATGCCCCAGGGCAGCGTGGTGTTGGTGCCAAAGGCCTCCTGGTTCACAAAGTTGCCCCAGCGGCCAATGCACTGGCCAATCAGAAAGCCCATGGCCGCCAGGTCAAACATGGGCAGCACCGGCACCTTGCGCCATTTGCACAAAAGCCAGCCAGATACAAACGCCGCAATAATGGCGCCGTAAATGCCCACGCCGCCCAGGCGGATGTCCAGCATCTGGGCAAAGCTTTCGTATTCAAACGGCGCCGTGGCCACATAATAGGCGCGCCCGCCAATGATGGCGCACACCGTGGCGCCGAAGATGACGTCCACCATGCGGTCGGCGTCAATGCCGTAGCTTCTGGCCTTCCAGAACGCGAACAGCAGCGCCAGCAAAAGCCCGCTGGCAATCAGAATGCCGTACCAGTACACGGGCATGCCGAACAGCGTGAAGGCCACGCGGTTCAGCGTGAACGAAAGCCCCAGGCCGGGGAACTCTACATGATTGGTCATTGGTCTGCCTCCTGTTTTTCGCGCGGGTAAATGGTGAACACCGCGCTGTTTTCCGGCCGCAGGGCAGCGCGCAGGGCCTCGTTCACATCCGCCGGGGTAAGGGCGGCCAGCGCCTGCAGTTCTTCGGCGGGCGTGCGCCCGCGCAGCCAGGCCGAAAGCAGGCCGGTGGCCGCGTCCTCTACGTTTTCAAGGCCCGCCAGAAGCTCGCCGTACATCTGGTTTTTGCACAGGCGGAACAGCTCTTCGTCCACACCCTCGCGCGCAAGGCGCGCAATCTCTTCCATCAGCAGGGCCTCCACGCGGGCGGGGTCTTCTGTTTCGCCGCCGAACAGCACGCTGAACGCGCCCGGCACGCTTAGCACCTCGCCGGAAAAATCCGGCCCGGCCAGGTGTTCATCATATAAAACGCGGTACAGCGGCGTCATGCTACCGCACACAAGCTCTGCCATCACTTCTGCGGCCATCTCGGCGCGCAGGCGCCCGGCCGCGCCGGGCACAGCCGCCTTGAAGCCCACGGCCACCAGGGGCTTTGCCACGTCCATGCAAACGTGCGCGCGCGGCACGGCCACGGCCTGCGGCTCGGCGGGCATCAGGCGGCGCACCGTGTGCGCTGCCTGCGCAAAGGGCGTTTGTTCCGCCGCGGCCACCACCTGGGCCAGCGTCACATTGCCCGCCACGGCCAGCACCAGCTGCCCGGGGCTGTAGAAGGCGTCTGTGCACGAATACAAAAGCTGCGGGGTAAGGCTGGCAATGCTTTGCACCGTGCCCGCAATGTCCTCGCGCACGGGGTGCACGCCGTACAGCCCCCTGTATACGCCGAACACCAGGCGCCATTCGGGGGAATCTTCGTACATTTTAATTTCCTGCCCAATGATGCCCTGCTCTTTGGCAATGGTTTGGGCCGTAAAATACGGCCTGGACACCAGCCCCAGCAAAATGGCCAGGTTCTCTTCAAAGCGGTCGGTGCAGGTGAACAGATAGCAGGTTTTGTCAAAGCTGGTGAAGGCGTTGGCGCTGGCGCCGGTGGCGGCATACAGCGCAAAGGCGTCGCCCTCTTCGCTTTCAAACATCTTGTGCTCTAAAAAATGGGCCGTGCCCGCGGGCACCTCAACGCGCGTGCCGTCCAGCTCAAAGGCGGCGTCCACGCTGCCAAAGGCCGTGCCGCACACGGCGTGAATGCCCGAAAAGCCCGGCATGGGCCGCACCAGCACGCGCATGCCGTTCGACAGCACGGCCGTTTCAAAGGCCGCGCGCTGCACGGCGGCCGTGTGTTTCTCATTCGCCATCTGCCGCGCCCCCTTTCGTCAGCACATACGATACGCTCAGCGTCAGGCCGGCCAGCACGCTGTGCACGTCGGCCTGCGTCACGGCCATCACCTCGGCCAGCACCTGCCGGGGCGTCTTGCCGTCCCCGCGCAGGCGCGCCATGCGCTGCCAGGCCTCGGCACCGCCCTGGCTGTCGGCCACGGCGTTCAGCTGTGTGCGCAGGTAGCGCTTGGCCGCGGCCAGCTCTTCTTCGCCAATTTCGCCCGTGCGCAGCGCCTCCAGCTCGTGCAGGATGGCCGCCTTGGCCCGGGCGGCGTTCTCGTGCTCTATGCCGCTGTCGATGCACAAAAGGCCCGTCATGGCAGAGTAAGACACCGCGCAGTAATAGCACAGGCTTTGCTTTTCGCGCACGTTCACAAACAGGCGCGACGTGGTGGTGCCGCCCAGCAGCGCCACCGCCACCCGCATGGCGGAAAGCTGCGCCGCCGCCAGCGGCGTGCCCGCCGTGAACAGCAGGCACAGCTTGCCCTGCACGGCGTCCACCGGCTCGGAAAAGCGCTGTTCGCGCACATGCGGCATGGCGCACGCCGGGGCCAGCGGCCGCGGCGTGCGCTGCACGCCGTCCAGCGCGGCGCGCAGCTTTTCTGCGGCCATGTGCGCGTCCACACCCTGCAGGTATACGTCTATCTGCGCCTCGCGCAGCATGGTGAAAAAGGCCTGCGTCACATCCCCGGCGCACAGCCCGTCCACTTCTTCCAAATAGCCGTAGGCCTCAATGCCCGCGCGCGAAGTGCCAAAAAAGCGCCGCCGCGCCTGGCGCAGGCAATACACACGCTTGTCGTTGCGCTCGCTTTCCAGCTGCTGGCGCAGCTGCTGTTTTTCAATGGCCACAAACTGCGGGCTGATGACGCCGTTTTCCATCACGGGCGTAAAGGCCGTGCCCAGGGCAATGTCCACGCAGGCCTCGCCCAGCGCCTCGCCATGCAGGGCAAAGGCGTCCTGCAGGCCCGTCACCGTCACGCGCAGCACGCGCATCTCGCCGTTCACGGCCGTGTCCACGCTGAGGGTGGCGCCGTACAGCCCGGCCAGCTTTTTCGAAAGCTGCGTCATATCCGGGCAGGCGGCATAGCCGCGCTCCATCACCAGCGCCAGCAGGGCGTCGGCCGTGGCCGTCTGGCGGCTGGCAGGGTAGATGAAATCCAGCGTGACGCGGCTTTTGCAGAATTTTTCCGCCGGCAGCGTGGTAAGGCGCACGCCGGGGGCCAGTTGTGTCTGCTTCATAGGGGGGTCTGCCTTTCTCTGCGCGGTGCGCGCAGCTTTTTCTGTGTGCGGGCGGCCGGGGCGCGCTTAAGCGCCGGGCGCGTTTCCGCCTGCGGCGGCCGCGCCGCCGTTTGAAAGGGCCTGCGAGCCCGAAGCGGGCGCGGCGCTGCCAGACGCCGCATTCTCCGGCGCGGCGCTGCCAGAGGCCGCGCCCGTCTCGGTGTCGGTGCCCGCGACGCCCGCGTTTTGCAGCGCGGCGGCCACCTGCGCGGCCACGCCGCTGTCCACCTTGGCCAGATATTCCTCCAGGCACAGGCCCTGGGCCATGATTTTCTGTGCGTCCTCCACGCCCACATAGCGGTAGTGCCACGGCTCGAAGCTGGTGCCGGTGATGGCCGTTTTGTCCTTCGGGTAGCGCAGAATAAAGCCGTATTCTGCCGCGTGCTCTTTCAGCCACTGGGCCTCATACGTCTCGGCATAGCCCTCGTCCAGCTGCCAGTAGCTTTGCGAGATGATATCCACCGTAAGGCCCGTCTGGTGCTCGCTGGTGCCGGGCACATTGCGCAGGCGCTTGGTGGCGGCATAGGCCTCGGCGTTTGAATAGCCCATGGCCAGATATTCGCGTATCATAGAGACAAACAGCTCTTCCTGGCGCTCGTAGCTGCGGTAGGCCGAGGTGACCACCAGGTGCGCGCCGTCCTCTTGTGCGGCGGCAATCATCTGCTGCAGGGCGTCCGCAATGCGGGAATCCACCTGGCGGCCCGCCGCGTCTATGGTGGTAAGCTGCGGCGGCTCGTAGCCGTCGGGCAAAGGGTTTTGCGTGTTTGCCAAAAGCAGGCTCCACAGCTCGGGGTCCGCCGGGCCGTCCGGGTCCGGCGTGGGGGTGGGCTGGGGCGTGCTGGCGGGCGCAAGGCTGCTGGCCGGCACCGCCCGCAGGGCCGCATACTGCGTGCCCGCGGCAAAGCCGGCCGCGCAAAGCACAAGGCATGCCGCCAGCCACACAAGCCAGCCTTTGCCGCCGCGCTTTTTGGGCGTGGCGGGCCGGGCCTCGCGCGCGGG
>UREN01000069.1 GCA_900546885.1 uncultured Oscillospiraceae bacterium | reverse complement strand
TTTTTCAAGCAGAAGACGGCATACGAGATCACTGTGTGACTGGAGTTCAGACGTGTGCTCTTCCGATCTGCTTTGGGGCTTTGCGGGCCGGGGCACGTAGCGGGGCCGCCGCCCTGTGTGCCCGGCAGGGCCGGCGTGCGCCAGAAAGTGCAAGCCCGCCGCCGCAAAAAGCCGGGCGCGCGGAACGGCTGCAACCGCCCCGCGCGCCCGGCGCTCTGTTTTTCAAGCAATGCAAATCTCATCCATTCGCCAAGGGCGCGGCGTCTGTGCCGCCGGGCACATGCCGCGCTTTCGCCCGGTTTCACCCGGCGGGCAAATCACACCACCAGCTCTTCGTCCGCTTCCTCTTCGGGCGCGGCGAACTCGGCGGCGCGCGGGTCCTGCGCTTCCAGGCGCTGCTCCACCTCGGGCAGGCCGGTGCCCGCCGGGATGAGCTTGCCGATGATGACGTTCTCCTTCAGGCCCATCAGCGGGTCCACTTTGCCCTTGATGGCGGCGTCCGTCAGCACGCGCGTCGTCTCCTGGAAGGAGGCGGCAGAGAGGAAGGAATCCGTGGCCAGCGAGGCCTTGGTGATGCCCAGCAGCACGCTTTGGCCCGTGGCCAGGCGCAGGCCCTCTTCCCCGGCCGCCATGCGCGCGGCCACTGCCTCGTTGGCGTCGCGGAAATCGGCCTTATCCACCGTAGAGCCCTCGATGAGGTTGGTGGAACCGGCGTCCTCCACGCGCACCTTGCGCATCATCTGCAGCACAATCACTTCAATGTGCTTGTCGCAGATATCCACGCCCTGCAGGCGGTACACCTTCTGCACCTCGCTGATGAGGTAGTTCTGCACGGCAATGGGGCCCTTGATGGCCAGAATGTCCTGCGGGTAGGCAAAGCCCTCGGTGATGAGGTCGCCCGCCTCCAGCTCGTCGCCGTCGGAAATGCGCACGCGCTGGCCAAAGGGAATGAGGTAGCTCTTTTCCGTGGGTGCGCCGTTCTCGTCCACGCCCTGCACCACCACATGGCGGTTTTTCTTCGTGTCGTCAATGCTGGCCTTGCCCGCAATCTCTGTCATAATGGCAAGGTTCTTCGGGCGGCGGCTTTCAAACAGCTCTTCCACGCGCGGCAGGCCCTGGGTGATGTCCTCGGCGGAAGCGATGCCGCCGGTGTGGAAGGTGCGCATGGTAAGCTGGGTGCCCGGCTCGCCAATGCTCTGCGCGGCAATGATGCCCACGGCCTCGCCCACTTCCACCAGGTTGCCGTTGGCAAGGTTGGCGCCATAGCACTTGGCGCACACGCCGTGCTTGGCCTGGCAGCACAGCACGCTGCGAATTTCCACTTTTTCGATGCCGGCGTCCACCACTTTCTGGGCGTCCCCGGCCGTCATCATGTGGTCGGCGCGCACCAGCACCTCGCCCGTCTCGGGGTGCACAATGTCGTGCACGGCAAAACGGCCCTCCAGGCGCTCGGCCAGCTTTTCAATCATCTCGTTGCCTTCGCGGATGTCCGACACCACAATGCCCTGGGTGGCGCCGCAGTCGTCCTCACGGATGATGACGTCCTGCGAGACGTCCACCAGGCGGCGCGTCAGGTAGCCCGAGTCCGCCGTGCGCAGGGCCGTGTCGGCCAGGCCCTTTCGGGCGCCCTTGCCGGCAATGAAATATTCCAGAATGTTCAAGCCCTCGCGGTAGTTGGCGCGAATGGGAATTTCGATGGTGCGGCCCGAGGTGTTGGCAATCAGGCCGCGCATGCCGGCCAGCTGGCGAATCTGCGCCATGCTGCCGCGGGCGCCGGAATCGGCCATCATGAAGATGGGGTTGTGGGCGTCCAGGTTGGCCTGCAGGGCGCTGGCCACGTCCTCGGTGGTCTTCGACCAGATTTTGATGACGCTGGCATAGCGCTCTTCGTTGGAGATAAGGCCCTTGTTGTACTGCTTTGTCACCTTGGTAATCTGCTCTTCGGCGCTTTGCAGCAGCTCGGCCTTCTGCGGCGGAATCACCGCGTCGCTCACGGCCACGGTGATGGCGGCCTTGGTGGAATATTTGTAGCCCTGGGCCTTGATGCGGTCCAGCATTTCGGCCGTCACGGCGGTGCCGTGGGTGTGGATGCAGCGCTCGATAATCTGGCCCAACTTCTTCTTGTTCACAAGGAAGCTCACTTCATACTCGAACATGCCGTCCGGCGTGCTGCGGTCCACAAAGCCCAGGTCCTGCGGGATGGGCGTGTTGAAGATGATGCGGCCGGCGGTGGTGTCCACCAGCTTCGAGCGCGTTTCGCCGCCCACTTCCAGCGTGCGGCGCACCTTGATGGGCGCCTGCAGGGTGATGACGCCCTCCTGGTAGGCCATGATGGCCTCGTTCTCGTCGCGGAACACCTTGCCCTCGCCCTTGTCGCCCTCGTTCACCATGGTGAGGTAATAGCTGCCCAGCACCATGTCCTGCGTGGGCACCGTCACGGGCTTGCCGTCGGCGGGCTTCAAAAGGTTGCCCGAGGCCAGCATCAGCATGCGCGCCTCGCGCTGTGCCTCCACCGAAAGGGGCACGTGCACGGCCATCTGGTCGCCGTCAAAGTCGGCGTTGAAGGCGGTGCACACCAGCGGGTGCAGCTTGATGGCGCGGCCCTCCACCAGCACGGGCTCGAAGGCCTGAATGCCAAGGCGGTGCAGCGTGGGCGCGCGGTTCAGCATAACGGGGTGGCCCTTGATGACGTATTCCAGCGAATCCCACACTTCGGTGCGGGTGCGCTCTACCATTTTGCGGGCCGATTTGATGTTGTTGGCAATGCCCTTTTCCACAAGGTCCTTCATCACAAAGGGCTTGAACAGCTCCAGCGCCATCTCTTTGGGCAGGCCGCACTGGTACATCTTCAGCTCCGGCCCTACCACAATGACGGAACGGCCGGAATAGTCCACGCGCTTGCCCAGCAGGTTCTGGCGGAAGCGGCCCTGCTTGCCCTTCAGCATGTCCGAAAGGCTCTTCAGCGGGCGGTTGTTGGGGCCCGTCACCGGGCGGCCGCGGCGGCCGTTGTCAATCAGGGCGTCCGCGGCCTCCTGCAGCATGCGCTTTTCGTTGCGCACAATGATGTCGGGCGCGCCCAGCTCCAGCAGGCGTTTGAGGCGGTTGTTGCGGTTGATGACGCGGCGGTACAAATCGTTCAAATCGCTTGTGGCAAAGCGGCCGCCGTCCAGCTGCACCATGGGGCGGATGTCGGGCGGAATGACGGGGATGACGTCCATAATCATCCACTCGGGCCGGTTGCCCGACACGCGGAACGCCTCCACCACTTCCAGGCGCTTCAACAGGCGCATGCGCTTTTGGCCGCTGGCGCTCTCCATCTCGTCGTGAAGCTGGGCGCTCAGCGCGTCCAGGTCTATTTTCGCCAGCAGTTCCTGAATGGCCTCGGCGCCCATGGCGGCCTTGAACTCATCCTCATAGCGCTCGCGCATGTCGCGGTATTCCTTCTCGCTCAGAAGCTGCTTTTCCTCCAGCGGCGTCATGCCGGGGTCTGTCACAATATACGCGGCAAAATACAGCACCTTTTCCAGAAGGCGGGGCGAGAGGTCCAGCATAAGGCCAATGCGGCTGGGGATGCCCTTGAAATACCAGATATGGCTTACCGGGGCGGCCAGCTCAATGTGGCCCATGCGCTCGCGGCGCACCTTGGCGCGCGTCACTTCCACACCGCAGCGGTCGCAAATTTTGCCCTTGTAGCGGATGCGCTTATATTTGCCGCAGTGGCACTCCCAGTCCTTCGTGGGCCCAAAAATGCGCTCGCAGAACAGGCCGTCGCGCTCCGGCTTCAGGGTGCGGTAGTTGATGGTCTCGGGCTTCTTCACTTCGCCGTAGCTCCATTCGCGGATCTGATCCGGCGAGGCAAGGCCGATCTTGATAGAATCGAATGCGTTGAATTCCATGAATCGAACCCTTTCTTTCTCGATGTTCCTGTTTCGTGAAAGCGGCCGCGCGCTGTGCCCTCAGCGCGGCGCGCGGCGCCGGTGTTAGTCTTCTTCGCCGTCTGCGCCGTCCGCAAACAGGTCGTCCATGGCGAAGCTGTCGTCCTCGGGTCCCTCGGCGTCCTCCACGTCTTCGATGCTGTAGTCGTCGTTCAGCTCGCTCTCCACCATCACGTCGTCGCCAATGGAAAGCTCGGAATGGTCGAAGCCCACATCGTCGTCGTCATAGTTCTGCTTGATGTCGATCTCGTTGCCGTCCTTATCCTGCACGCGCATGTCAAGGCCAAGGCTCTGCAGCTCTTTCATCAGCACGCGGAACGCCTCCGGAATGCCCGGCTGCGGCACGGGCTGGCCCTTCACAATGGCCTCGTACGTCTTCACGCGGCCCACCACGTCGTCCGATTTGACGGTAAGAATCTCCTGCAGGGTATAGGCGGCGCCGTAGGCCTCCAGGGCCCACACCTCCATCTCGCCAAAGCGCTGGCCGCCAAACTGCGCCTTGCCGCCCAGCGGCTGCTGGGTAACCAGGCTGTACGGGCCGGTGCTGCGCGCGTGGATTTTGTCGTCCACCAGGTGGTGCAGCTTCAAATAATACATATAGCCCACGGTAACGGGGTTGTCGAACTTTTCGCCCGTGCGGCCGTCGTACACCACGCTCTTGCCGTCCTCGGAAAGGCCCGCCTCGCGGAACATCTCGCGGATATCCGCCTCGTGCGCGCCGTCAAACACCGGCGTCATCACCTTCCAGCCAAGGGCCTTGGCGGCATAGCCCAGGTGCACTTCCAGCACCTGGCCAATGTTCATGCGGCTGGGCACGCCCAGCGGGTTCAGCACAATGTCCAGCGGGGTGCCGTCCTCCAGGAAGGGCATATCCTCCTGCGGCAGAATGCGGGACACAACGCCCTTGTTGCCGTGGCGGCCGGCCATCTTGTCGCCCACGCTGATTTTGCGCTTCTGGGCAATATAGCAGCGCACCACTTCGCGCACGCCGGGCTGCAGCTCGTCGCAGTTTTCGGGCGTGAACACCTTCACGTCCACAATAATGCCGTATTCGCCGTGCGGCACGCGCAGGCTGGTGTCGCGCACCTCGCGCGCCTTTTCGCCAAAGATGGCGCGCAGAAGGCGCTCTTCCGCGGTAAGCTCTGTCTCGCCCTTCGGCGTCACCTTGCCCACCAGAATGTCGCCCGCCGTCACCTCGGCGCCAATGCGAATGATGCCGCGCTCGTCCAAATCTTTCAGGGCGTCCTCGCCCACGTTCGGAATATCGCGCGTAATCTCCTCGGGGCCAAGCTTCGTCTCGCGGCTCTCAATCTCGTACTCTTCAATGTGAATGGAGGTGTACACGTCCTCGCGCACAATCTTCTCGTTGATGAGCACGGCGTCCTCGTAGTTGTAGCCCTCCCACGTCATAAAGCCGATGAGGGCGTTTTTGCCCAGGCTGATCTCGCCGTTCTTGGTGGCGGGGCCGTCGGCAATCACCTGGCCCTTCAGCACCTTTTCGCCCTTGTCCACAATGGGGCGCTGGTTGATGCACGTGCCCTGGTTCGAGCGCATGAACTTGATGAGCTCGTATTCGTCCGTGGTGGTTTTGGACGTGCGCACAATAATCTTGTCCGCCGTCACCTTTTCCACCACGCCGTCGTTTTTGGCCAGCACGCACACGCCCGAGTCGCACGCGGCCTTATACTCCATGCCCGTGGCCACAATGGGCTGCTCGGTCACCAGCAGGGGCACGGCCTGGCGCTGCATGTTCGAGCCCATCAGCGCGCGGTTGGCGTCGTCGTTTTCCAGGAAGGGAATCATGGCCGTGGCCACGGAAACCACCATCTTCGGCGAGACGTCCATAAAGTCGGCGCGGCTGCGGTCCACTTCCAAAATCTCGTCGCGCCAGCGGCACGAAACGCGCTCGCGCAAAAAGTGGCCCTCCTCGTCCAGCGGCTCGTTGGCCTGCGCCACAATGTATTCGTCCTCCACGTCCGCCGTCATATACACAACTTCGTCCGTCACCACGCCGCGCTCTTTGTCAATGCGGCGGTAGGGCGCCTCAATAAAGCCGTATTCGTTAATTTTGGCAAAGGTGGCAAGGTACGAAATCAGGCCGATGTTCGGGCCTTCCGGCGTCTCGATGGGGCACATGCGGCCATAGTGCGAATAGTGCACGTCGCGCACCTCGAAGCCCGCGCGGTCACGCGACAGGCCGCCCGGACCCAGGGCCGAAAGGCGGCGCTTGTGCGTCAGCTCGGCAAGGGGGTTGTTCTGGTCCATAAACTGGCTCAGCGGCGAAGAGCCGAAGAACTCCTTCACCGCGGCCACCACCGGGCGGATGTTGATGAGCGCCTGCGGCGTCACAACCTCCATGTCCTGCGCCTGCAGCGTCATGCGCTCGCGAATGACGCGCTCCATGCGCGAAAAGCCAATGCGGAACTGGTTTTGCAAAAGCTCGCCCACGCTGCGGATGCGGCGGTTGCCCAAATGGTCAATGTCGTCGGTGGTGCCAAGGCCGTGGCCCAGGTTGTTCAAATAGTTCACCGAGGCGAAGATGTCGTCCACCGTCACCGTCTTGGAAATCAGCTTGTCGTGGTTTTTGCGCAGCAGTTCCTTCTGCTCGTCCACATTCTCCGTCTCGTCCAGAATGGCGCGCAGCCCGGCAAAGCTGACGCGCTCGTTGATGCCGCACTCGGCCGGGTCGAACGAAAGGAACTCTTTCGCGTCCACCGTGCCGTTGGTGAACACCTTCACTTCCTTGCCGTCCACCGTCAGGTACACCAGGCTTACGCCCGCGGCCTCGGCGGCGGCGGCCGTCTCTTTGCTCACCTTTTCGCCCGCGGCAGCCAGCAGCTCGCCCGTCAGCGGGGCAATGATGTCGCGCGCAGCCACATGGCCGGCAATGCGCTTGGCAAGCGCCAGCTTCTGGTTCATTTTATAGCGGCCAAAGCGCGAAAGGTCATACCGGCGCGCGTCAAAGAACAGGCTGTTCAAATGGCTCTGCGCGCTCTCCACCGTGGGGGGCTCGCCCGGGCGCAGCTTGCGGTACGTCTCCAGCAGGCCCTCTTCCTCGCTGGTGGTGGGGTCTTTGGCCAGGGTGGCCTCAATGCGCTCGTCGTCGCCGAAGAAATCGCGGATGCGCGCGTCGTCGCCCAGGCCCAAAGCGCGCAGGAACACCGTCACCGGAATTTTGCGGTTTTTATCAATGCGCACATAGAACACGTCGTTCGAATCCGTCTCAAACTCAAGCCATGCGCCGCGGTTGGGGTTCATGGTGGCGGTAAACAGCTCTTTGCCCGTTTTGTCGTAGCTTTTGCCGAAATACACGCCCGGGCTGCGCACCAGCTGCGAGACAATGACGCGCTCGGCGCCGTTGTACAGGAACGTGCCGGAATCCGTCATCAGCGGGAAATCCCCCATGAAGATCTCCTGCTCTTTCACCTCGCCCGTCTCTTTGTTCAGCAGGCGTGCGGTGACGCGCAGCGGCGCGGCATAGGTGGCGTCGCGCTCTTTGCATTCCTTGATGGTGTATTTGGGCTGGGAGTCCAGGCGGTAGTCGATGAAATCCAGCACAAGGTTGCCGGAATAATCCTCGATGGTGGAAATATCGCGGAAGACCTCTTTCAGGCCCTCTTTCAAAAACCAGTTGTACGAGTTTTTCTGCACCTCGATGAGGTTCGGCATGTCGATGACTTCATCGATGCGCGAAAAGCTCATGCGCTCGGTTTTGCCAAGTTGTACGGGCTTGACTTTCACCATAATTTGCGACCACTCCTTATTTTTTCAGCATGTTCCGCTTCTTCGTAACACCGCGTAAAGCGGCCCTTCTGCCGGGGCAAAAATCGTCAAAATGCACAAATATTTTCGGCATTTTTTTGGCGCAGGGGCAGACAAGGCCATGATGATACATGATAAGCATTATAAGACGGAAAAAGCGCGCCGTCAAGGGAAAAACCAAAAAAATAAAGCCAAAAATCGCAATTGGTTCACCCGGGTGCGTGTGTTGTTTTTGCGCGCAGGGCTTTTGCACAGCCCCACCGCGCGGCGCGCGCGGGCCCGGCAATAGCACGGCGCAGCCCCCTGCGCGCAGGCGCGCGGCAGGCGTGCGGCACTGTGCGCGGGGAGGGGAGCAAACACCCCGGCGGACCGCACGGCGCGGCGCCCGGCTGTGCCATGCCTTCCCTGCCCCGCGCCCCAGGCCGCTGTGCGCCAAAGGGGCCCGCGGGCCCCACACAGGCCACCGGCCCGCCTTGCCCGCCAGCCCGCTTTGCCCTTCTGCCCTTCCCGGGCAGGGGCGGCACCCTGGCAGCGCAAAGCCCCGCGCGCGGCCGGCTGGCCGCGCGCGGGGCGAAACTTATCTGCCTTTGGCCGGGCGCGGGGCCCGGCTTATTTTCTGGCTGCAAGGGCCGCAAAATCCACGGCCGCAAGCTCTTCGTTGATGCGCTGGGAAATGCGGCACATCTCGCGCCGGAAGGCGCAGGTGTCCTGCGCGCTGCGGTTGCACGCCGCGCTGTCGTCTGCACAGCGCGTCAGCCGCCACGGGCCCTCCACCACGTCAATCACGTCCTTCAGGCTGATGTCCTTTGCGCTGCGCGCCAGCTCGTAGCCGCCGCGGTTGCCCTTAAAGCTGGATACCAGCCCACCCTGGGCCAGCTTGCCCAGTATTTTCAGGGCAAAGCGCAGCGAAATGCACATCTCTTCGCTGATGCTGCGCGCATCGCGCCGCGCCCCGCTTTTGGCAAGGCAATACACAATGCGAATGGCGTAATCCGTCTCCTGCGTGATATACACCGGCCCGGCCTCCTTTTAACTATACCGTTTCACTATAGTTTAATATAACAGGCCGGGCGCGGTTTGTCAAACCTCATTCCAGCGGAAAGGCCGTGCCGTTCACCTCCACAGCGGTTATCTGCTCCATATCCTGCGCCTGCAAAAGCTGAATAATCAGGCTGTCCTGTGCCTGAAAGCGCCTGCCCGGCACGCCCGCGGCGCCCTGCTGAATGTCCCACCAGCTTACAATGGGTAGGCGCGTGCCGTCTGCAAAGCACAGCGCCACGGGCACATCCATCAGGGCGGCCCGGCCGCTGTCCGCCGCTGGCTCTGCAAGCTGCAGGTACACCGAAATGGGCGAAAGCTCCAGCGTTTCCAGCGGGGTTTCCAGGCCCGCCTGGGCGGGCCCTTCCAGCAGGCTGACGCCCGCGGGCTCGTATTCCAGCCGGAAGGCAAAGCTGAAATGCCCCGGCACCACGGCGTCCCCGTCGTGCAGGCGCTCGCCCGCGCCGGGGGCCGAGTTGTGGTACATGTTCCATAGCTCTATCTGCGCCGTCCGCCCGCTCAGCGGGGTGGACACGCTGGCCATCAGCACAAAGCGAAGCTGGTTTTCGGCCGCCTGCCCGCCGGGCAGGGCCTGAAGGGTGACGGCCGTGGCGTCCGGCGCGTCTGTTTGAAACGAGGCCACGTCAAAATTATATTCCTGCGCGCTTTGCAGCTGCGTGCCCGGCGGCGCGGTGACGGTGAAGGGAATATACACGCAGTGGTTGTCGCCCAGCACGCCCTCCAGCGTAATAGAGGCGTCCCCCACCGTCTGCGTCAGGCCCAGGCCCTGGCTCAGCTCGCCCAAAAGGGGCAGTTGCTGCTGCTCAAAGCCCAAAAAGGCCGCAAAGTCTGCGCCCCAGGCAAAGGCGCCCGCCGCCCCGGCCGCCAGCACGCCGCAGGCCAGCGCCGCCGCCAGCAGCAGGGCGGCCATGCGCTTTCCGCCGCGGGCACGGCGCCGCGGTGTGCCCGCCTAGATCGGAAGAGCACACGTCTGAACTCCAGTCACACAGTGATCTCGTATGCCG